>JAUIHE010000145.1 GCA_030432195.1 Alphaproteobacteria bacterium | reverse complement strand
GCCTTCAAGGTCCAGATAGTTGGTCGGTTCGTCCAGCAACAGATAGTCGGGTTCTGAAAACAGCACAGCCGCCAAAGCCACGCGCATCCGCCAGCCGCCGGAAAAGTCGGAACAGGGGCGTTGCTGCGCGGCCTCGTCAAAGCCAAGACCTTTGAGGATCGACGCCGCGCGGGCCTCTGCCGACCAGGCATCAATATCGTTCAGGCGGGTCTGGATCTCTGCGATCCGGGTGCCATCAGTGGCGGTTTCGTTTTCCGCCAATAGGGCTGCGCGTTCTGTGTCGGCCTCTAGCACGGTGTCGATCAGGGATGTTTCTGATCCCGGAACTTCCTGAGCAACGCCGCCGATTTTGGCGCGTTTGGGCAAACGAATCTCACCGGTTTCCAGGGCGAGCTCGCCCCGGATCAGGCGGAACAAGGTGGTCTTGCCCGTGCCGTTGCGACCAACGACGCCAACCTTGTGCCCCGTCGGAATAACCGCGCTGGCATGTTCGATCAGGGTGCGGCCTTCGACCGAATAACTTATATCATCAATTCTTAGCATGGGGCGCGGTGTGCACGAGCCTTTGGGCAGGGTCAATCGCTGCAATCACTTTGTCGGCAGTTTTTGGGGCAAAGTTTGAAATTTCGCAAAACCGCAAGGGATCACAGCACATTTTCCGCTTTGATCAATGCGGACTTTTCAACGCCGACAACGCGTGATACTGCAACGCCGGAATTCGCGGCAGGCACGGTGTTTGCCGCATGAAATGGATAAGAGGCAAACATGGCCATTGAACGCACACTCTCAATCATCAAGCCAGATGCGACACGTCGTAACCTGACAGGCAAAATCAACGCTAAATTCGAAGATGCAGGCCTGCGCATCGTTGCGCAAAAGCGCATTCAACTGACAATGGCGCAAGCTGGCAAGTTCTACGAAGTCCACGCTGAACGTCCGTTCTACGGCGAATTGTGTGAATTCATGGCGTCTGCACCTGTTGTGGTTCAGGTTCTTGAAGGCGAAGGCGCAATCGGGAAGAACCGTGAAGTCATGGGCGCGACCAACCCTGCAGAAGCTGCAGAGGGCACCGTTCGCAAGCTCTACGCTCAGTCCATCGGCGAGAACTCTGTGCACGGCTCTGATTCAGAAGAAAACGCGAAGATCGAAATCGCTCAGTTCTTCTCAGAAGCTGACATCGCTGGCTAATCGCAGCCGCGACATGGGACAAGAAAAAGGCTAGGGCGGGCGTCGCTCTAGCCTTTTTTGTTGGGCAATCGGTGGCAGTCTAGTTGCCGTACAGACGTGTTGGCAGGGTGATGATCAGCTTGGTTTTGGGGCGCGACATGCCTGCGGGCGGCGTGCTCAGCGGCGCGTTGGTATCATAGCCTGGCGCTTGCGGGCGCTGTCCGCGACTGGGCCAAGCGCGATACGTCAGCAATTCGCAGCGGTTGGTTTTGCGTGAACAATCAATGCAGTAGTTCAGCTCCTTCGAGCAACAGAGCTGACCCTTTCCGTCGATGACATTGACATCTAGCGGGTTCTTGTCGGAATCAGCCGTCGCTTGGCACAGGGCCAGGTCGATGATGTCCCCGTCATAAGGTGGGCGATACTTGGCATCGAGAGGACTGGAGATGATCAGGGTCAAGGCGATGATCGTCAGCGCGAGGCTGGCAAGGATATGATGCGGGCGCATGGTCGGGTGTCCTTTGGGGCGCGGGAGGCGGGTCTTTGCCCGCTGTTTGGGTGTTGCCTCTTGGGTGGAATCGCTAGACCTTTGCCTGCAATGATCAGGCTAGAGAAAATTTATTCACACGTTAATCATGCTGCGCAAGCATTTCAAAATACACGAAAATTGCTGGTATCTTCGCAGTTGCACAAGATTTGCTGCGCCTGCACTTGACCTTTGCGCTCAGAAGAGTAAGCCCAAGGCGGATGAAATTTTAGAACGCACGGCAAGGGCTGTGCCTGGCTCGCGGGCCCTGGCTCGCAGGGCACAGCAATAATTGGAAAGGCAGAGGCATGTACAAGACGGATCTCTATATCAATGGTCAATGGCGCCCCGGCAGTGCCGGCGAACGCTTTGACGTTCTGAACCCGGCTGACGAAAGCGTGCTGGCCAGCGTTGCCTCGGCCACGTTGGATGATGCCAAGGACGCGATGGATGCTGCCGCTGCTGCCTTTGGGCCCTGGGCGGCGAAGAAGCCGCGTGAGCGGGCTGAAATCCTGCGCAAAGCCTTTGAGGTCATGAGCGGCCAGTTGGAAGACATCGCCCGCCTCATCACCCTGGAGAACGGCAAGGGCCGGGTGGATGCCATGGGCGAGGCCACCTATGCCGCCGAGTTCTTCCGTTGGTTCTCCGAAGAAGCAGTACGGGTCCCAGGCCACATGGGCATGGCGCCTGCTTCTGGCGCGCGCACCTTGGTGCACCACAAGCCAGCCGGTGTGTCGATCTT
This sequence comes from Alphaproteobacteria bacterium, assembly GCA_030432195.1. GTDB lineage: Bacteria > Pseudomonadota > Alphaproteobacteria > UBA7985 > JAUIBT01 > JAUIBT01. The sequence continues at coordinate 5,190 of JAUIHE010000145.1, read as the reverse complement.
GGTCACGCCTTGGAACTATCCGGCGGCCATGGGCACGCGCAAGATTGCTCCGGCTTTGGCTGCTGGCTGCCCGGTGGTGATTAAGCCCGCCTCAGAGACTCCGCTGACCATGCTGGCTCTGATGCCGATCTTGGAAGAAGCAGGCGTTCCAGCGGGCGTGGTCAACGTGCTGCCCTCGACCCAATCTGGCAAGATGGTCTCGGCCCTGATGGGCGATCCGCGCGCGCGGGTCATCTCCTTCACCGGCTCGACACCTGTGGGACGCGTCCTGCTGAAGGGTGCGGCTGAAAACATCCTGGTTCCTGCGATGGAGCTGGGCGGCAACGCGCCCTTTATCGTCTTTGAGGACGCTGATCTGGATGCAGCCGCTGACGGCCTCATGCTGGCCAAGATGCGCAACATTGGCGAGGCCTGCACCGCTGCCAACCGCATCTTCTTGCACGAAGACATCGCCGAGGCCTTTACGGTGAAGTTCGTCGAGCGCATGGCCGCGTTGAAGGTGGGCAATGGTCTGGATGCTGATGTAGACGTTGGCCCGCTGGTCAACGCCGACACGCGCGATAAGGTGGCCGAGTTCGTAGACGACGCGCTGGCCAAAGGCGCAGAGCTGCGCTTGGGCGGTCAACGCCCCAACGGCCCCGGCTTCTTCTATCCGCCGACGGTTTTGTCCAATGTTCCGCAGACCGCCAACTGCGTGCATGACGAAATCTTTGGACCCGTCGCAGCCTTGCAGACGTTCAAGAGCGATGACGAAGTGATTGAGCGCGCCAATGCCACCGAATATGGCCTGGTGTCCTACCTCTTTACCGGCGATCTGAAGCGCGGCCTCAGCGTCGCCGAGCGCCTGGAGTCGGGCATGGTCGGCTTGAACCGTGGTTTGGTCTCTGATCCCGCCGCACCCTTTGGTGGGGTCAAGCAGTCGGGCTTGGGCCGCGAAGGTGGCCACGAAGGCATGCTGGAGTTCATGGAAACTCAGTACATCTCAACGCTTTGGTAGGCCGCAGCGGGCCTATCTTCTGAAAACCGGGCGTCCTCTGCGCTCGGTCGTTGCGTCTGCGGCGGCGCTTTCCTAAGGCCGCTTGAACCAGGCCACGGCGCGGGGCAGGGGCTCGCTGGCCTTGCCAACACCGACCCGTTGGCGGGTGCCCTCGGTCTGGCGCTGGGCCTCAGCTGGGCCCATAGCCTCGGTCAAGGCATCAAGCCGCAGGTCTTGGGTCGCAGGGTGCCGTTTGCCCTCAGCGGCCAAACCTGCATAGCGCGAGCCCACCGCCAGTTTCTTGTTGCGCTGGTGGGGTTGGAAGCCGTCAAGATCGCGCGGCCCCAGCGTCTCGCCCAAGCTCAGATAACCCGCCGCGCTGGCCCGCTGAACCAGCGCCCGCCCGCGCTGGCTGCGAATGATCAGTGCATTGGTGCCAGGGTCATAGCTGGTGTCATTCGGGTCCGGCGAACCGCCTGGCCAGGTGTCGGCAGCCGCGATATCACCCGCCTCGCCGATGCCATCCGCGCAAACCTTACAGCGGAACGGCAGCACCCATTGGCTCTCGTCCTGGCCCCAAAAATCGCTATAGCTCGCTTCAACCACCTGACCATCGTCCAGCTCGATCCGCGTTGGGCCGGGGCAGCCATAGCCGCGATAGCGCATGGCAGTGATCCGCGCCGGATCAAGGCCAAGGTCCTGCTGGATGAAGCGCGCTTGACCTTCCGGCGGCATGTAGCCGCCGCAGACCGGTGCCAAGCGGGCACGGATCAGTCGGTCAACGCGCGGATCTTCGCGGGCCAAATTGTTGATCGCCGACAGGTCGCAGGGCTTGCCAACGACGGCAAAGGGGCGGTCCAGATCCAGAAGCTCCAGCACATCGACCAAAATGGCAGTGGGCGCATAGCGCGAACCCGCGCCCTCAATGACCTGCTCAGAATTGCGCGAGACCTGGCGTTCGCCAAAGCTGGGCTGCTGGCTGCTGGCCTTGGCGTGCAAAATGAAGTCCACCTCACCGGACTCCAGCAAATAGAGCGCAAGGGCGGTTAAAACCCCGCCGGTGGCACCGCGATGGCGCACCTGCGGATCGCTGGCCCAGCCCATCTGCATGGCTTCATAGTGTCCCCAGATCAGATCGTCTTGGCCATCGGGCGAAGCGAAGGCGGCGGGTAGGGCCTCCAGGCGTTGGCCGGGACACAACCGCTCCAGGCGATCCATCTCCTCGGCTCCAAGGGCCACCCCAGGCTTGATCACCGGGCGCAGGTCGCCTTCGGGCGTGATAGCCATTTGCACCCGCGCCGGCCCAAACAGGCTCTCGCAGAGCCCGCAGGCGCTGCACATGGCATCTTGGCAGATCTGCTCAAGGCGTTGGTTCTGGCTTGTGTCCATGGCTGGGTCTCCCTCTGCTGCGGCCAGCTAGCTCAGCACAGCTTGGGGGCAACTGCAATCGGTTGACGCCTGCGCCGTTTCGTGCCCAGCTGAGGCCTCGAGCAGCATTTAGACTTTTGGGGGACCGAGTGGCCAAACGACAGACCTTCCGCAGCGTGGTGCGCGCGGACGATTGTGACAAGCTGGGGCACATGAATATCTCGCGCTATGTGGCCGCTTGTTCAGAGGCGGTGTTCGACCTGTTGAGCCAGGTCGGCATGGACGAGGCGGATATCACCACAGGACGGCGCATGTCTTTTGCTGCGGTGCATATGGAGTGCAACTATCGCGCTGAGCTGCACGAAGGCGATGCTTATCACATGATCTCGCGCATTGAGAAGATCGGCACGCGCTCGATCGGCTTTTACCACCGCATGATCCGCGAGCGTGACGGCTTTGAGGCCTTTGATTGTAGGGTGACCAACGTGCTGATGTCACTGGTCAGTCGCAAGTCGGTGCAGATCCCTGACGACCTGCGCGCCGACCTGGAGGCTTGGGAGGCGCGCGCCGCCTAGCCAAGGGGAGAGATCACCAAAGAAAGGAGCGCCAAGGGTGGGTCAACCTCGGCGCTTCTAAAGGCTGTTGTGATTAAGCAAACAGCACAAGGCTGCCTGCAATGCCGATCAGCACGATTGCGCTGGTGGCGTCCAAATATGAGGAATATCCTCGACTTTTTATCGTCTTAGACAAACGCGCTGCCAGCAGGCCATAGCCTGCGAGAACCGGTAGCTCGACCGCGATAGACACCAGACCCAGGCCCACAAACTGCGGAATAGTCGGCTTTGTTGGGTCAATAAATTGAGGAATAATCGCAACAAAGATCAGGATGTTTTTCACGTTCGAAGCTTGTATTACCATCCCCTTCAAAAACGCTTTTGCGAGCGATTCATTGCGGGTTGGCTGCTTTGTGTTGGCTTGAGTGATGGGCGATGCCTTCAAGTCGCGAAGAATCTCCCAAGCCATCCAAACCAGGTATCCGGCCCCAAAATACTTTATCGCCAAAAACACGTTTGGCGCTGCGGCCAAGCTCGCGCCAACGCCCGCCGCAGAAATGGCAAAGTAGAGAATATTTACCAGCAAGACCCCGGAGATCGCTGACATGGCTGTCAGCGCTCCCCTGGAAATTGACAAGGAAATAATCAGAAAGACCGCCGGACCCGGTGAGAGGCTGAAAACGAGCTCTGCGAGCGCGTAGAACAGTAACGCCTCAGCCATCGTTACGCCGTGGCGTGGAGGGTTGGGCCAATACCGCGGTTGTGAACTTCCGGGCTATAGATCATCTCCATAGTGTCGTGGCTAATAGTGTCATCGCGCAAATCTTGGTCCGAGGCGTAGGTGTAGACGATAACGGTACGCCGTGTTCCTTCGGCCAGTGGCGTGACACGGTGCAAGACCTTGCTGGCGCGCATCAGGTAGCAGGTACCGGCGGGTACATACATGCTACGAACCTCACGCGTAGAAAGCAAATCACACAATTGCTCGCGGGGCTTATCCTTTTGCCACTCTGAATAGTTGATGAATTCAACACGGCCGCCTTTCAGAGGGTCTGGCGCGTCGATGATCCAGATCAGAGCGAAGGTGTAATCATCAAAGTGCCAGCCATGCGTATCGCCGGTTTTCTCCTGAGAGTTGATGATATACTCTTCAGGCTCATAGGGACAGCGGTGGAGCTCTTCATCAGCCAGCTCGCTCAGATAGGTGCGGACAGCCTCGCTTTCGAAAATCTTGCGAATAATGCCGTCTTTCGCATGAATTGCGTCCCGCCCGACAGAGCGATATGCACGTGGAGTTCCGCCGGTAATCTCCAGGGTGAGGGCTCTACGCTGGCCTTGCTCGTCCATGAGGGCATGGGCCTCGTTGGACAGTTCAGCAGCCAAATCTTGCGGCAAAAGATGTGATAGAGGAACAACCATGTCTCTATCAAATTGATCCTTCAGTTGTTGGGTGAATTGCTCTGGTAGGCTTTCCAGGTGCGCTTTCAGCTTGTGATCGATGTTGAGTGACATTCCCAGTCTCCAATGTTCGGCCTCTGATCTGTGGGCCTGACGTTTGACGATGGGCGAAGGCTAGCCAATGTTAAATTGTCGTTCTTGTATGTCGGTAAAGCCTTGAAAATTTTCCAGGCGAAATCCCGTAGGCACGACAGAAAAACCGCGTGAAATGCGCCTGATCTGAAAATCCAAGCTCGGTTGCAGCCTGCGCGACAGGTATGCCGAGCTTGAGCAAGCGACGGCCCTCGCGAAGCCTGGCCTGGCGTTGCCAGCGCGCTGGCGGCAAGCCTGTTGCAGCCGAAAACATGCGTATCATCGTGGGTTTACGCATACCGACTTCCTCGGCAAGTTGATCCAGTGACGGCATGGTCGTTAGGTCGCAAAGTAAGAGGTCGAGCATCTGCCCGATGCGCCAGTCATCCAGCGGCGGAATATGTTTCAAATCAGCGAGATCACGAGTTCCAGCCCGGCTGCTGAGCCGCTCAAACGATGGCAAAATCGCATCAATTATTGTTTCTTCCAAAAGTGCAGAATCGTCATTGTTCAATATCGGACTGACAAGATTTTGCATTGCAGTAAGTAATTTTTTGTCATAAATAATTGGATGTACAAATTCTACTTGTTGGCTAGCTCCAAATTCATTTTCCATGTAGTCATGTGTCAAATAGATACTGACAAGATATGACGTTCCTTCTCCTGCTTGAATCTCTGCGGGATTGTATAAGGTAGTTGACCCTTCTGGCGCGATAAAAGATTTACCATTTAATCTGAGCTTCTCGTCGCCGATAATGTTGG
>JAUIHE010000144.1 GCA_030432195.1 Alphaproteobacteria bacterium | reverse complement strand
TCGCCACAGGCCTCATCGTCATGCTTTTTCTTCTCAAGGGCCTGAACCTGCGCCTCTGTGAGGATATGATGCCGTCTTCGCCAACCTTGGCCTCCAGCGCCTTCAGCCGATCCTTGAAGTTGGCGAGCCCGTGCCGCAACCAGATCGAGCGGACGCCGGAAGGTGAGACAAACACACCCTGCTTGCGTAGGTCGTTGGACGTGCGGGCCTGACCATAGGCAGGAAAGTCGAGCGCCGACTTGATGACGGCCTCTTCGGTGACCGTATCCACCCGATTGGCGGTCTTCGGTTTGCGGCGCGTTTTCTCCAGTAGGGCCTCGACGCCGCCTTCATCCACGGCATTCTTGTAGCGATAGAAGGTATCCCGCGAATAGCCCATCACCTGAAAGGCCTTCGAGACATTGCCAAGCTCTTCGGCCAAATTCAAAAGACCGGCTTTGTGTTTGATAATCTTGTCGGTAGACTGCAACATGCTGGTCATTTTCCGTTTTGAGGTTGGATTTGCACCACCATCAAAACGGATAACCACGATCTCGTTCAAGAGATGTCCCGCCCTCTTTCAGTTCAGTCTGATTGAGGGCGGTGTCAGATCAAGTCGGAACTTCTACAGTTAAATATCGACCTGAAAGGCCTGCGGCGCGCGGGCTGTGATTTCAGGCTCGCTTGGTTCTAGGGCGGCATAGATTGCATCGCGCAACCGCTGTTGGCGTTCTAGTGATGTGATCTTGCCGCCCAAGGGATCAACCACATAAAAAGCATCGCTGAAGCGCGTACCAAAAGACGCAATCTTGGCATTTTGAATTGACAGCCCCTCCTGGCTGATCTCGAAAGCAATGCGATAGAGAACGCCCGTGCGATCGTGGCCAGAGACCTCAATCATTGTTTGGCTGGCAGAGGCCTTGTTGTCAAAGCTGACCTGGGTCGGAACGGCGAAGACCTCCATTCGTCGATCTCGCCAAGCTGGTTCGTTTTGCTTCAGCTCTTCAGAGATGTTGACTTTGGTCTCCAGCACGCGGCGAACGCTGGCTTCTGCTGCCAACTGCTCGGCTGGGGTCAGGCGCCCTTGGCTACCGGCCTTGCGCACCCAAAAAGTATCCAGGGCCATGCCGTTGTTCAGCGTGTGCGCACGCCCCTGTTCGATGGAAAGATTACGCAAGGCCATCGCGCCCGCCAGCGTTGCAAACACGCCCGCGTGGCCTGGCGTATAGACCGTCGCAACCGTCAAGTTGCGCTCCTCATCAAACCGCCAGTCAAAGGCAAGCAAGGCATCTGGATCACGCGCGACCAGCTTTGCGTGCGCCGCCAGGTTCGGCGGGCGGTAGGACAGCCAATAGGCCTCGTGACCAAGATCAAAGTAGGTCTCGAGCTGCTCCTCGCTCAGCTCCTTACCAACCAGCCGCCGCACCTCTTTCAAGCGTGTATCCTTGCGTTCAGCGCGCACCTCTTTGTGCACTTTGCCCTCCAGCAAGTCAGCGGTATGCCAAAACGCGTGACGTTGCAGTGCTGCTTTCCAAGCCGTATAGCGCCCGGGCCCGACGGCCATGACATCAGCAACCGTGAGAATGTTTAACAGGCGCAAGCGCTCCAGCGTGCCCACCGTTTCCGCTAGGTGGCGGATTGTTGCAGGGTCTTCCAGGTCACGCTTCTGGCTCGCGTCTGACAAGGTTAGGTGCTCACGAACCAAATATGAAACTGTCTCGGTCTGGGCCGGGCTCATACCAAAACGCGGGCAAAGCTCTTTTGCGATTTCTGCGCCAAGGATGGAATGGTCCTGCCCGCGGCCCTTGGCGATGTCGTGCAAGAACATAGCAACGTATAACTCTGTCCGCCCCTTGATTTCGTGAATAATATCACTCGATAAAGGCGCTTCGTCTTTCAGCTTTCCAGCCTCAATGAGGTGCAGGAAATCAACGGCAAAAATGCTGTGTTCATCGACCGTATAATGATGGTAGCGGTCAAATTGCATCAGGCCCGTCACCCGCTCAAAATCGGGGACAAAGCGGCCCAAGACCCCGCTTTCGCTCATCCTGGTCAAGATGCGGCGCGGGCTCTCCGACTTGGCCGTCAAGATCTCCAAAAACCAGGCGTTTGCCTTGGGATCCTGGCGCACCTTATCCGTTATCAAATTCAACTTTTGAGAAATTAGCCGCATGGTCGCGGGTTGAACCTCACGACGCGCGCGCTGAGCGACTAGAAATATGCGGATGAGGTCACTGGGCTGGTTGTCAAAAGCATCGGGGTCGCTGACGGCGACGCGATTGGCCACCAATTGGAAGCCGTCCAAAGTCTGGCCATTCAGATGCTGGCGCTTAAAGGGCCATAGCTTTTGAAACCAAGGCTGGCGATCCGCGCGTTCGTCCAGGTCAGCCAACAGCCAATTCGATATAATCCCGATGTTTTTTGCCGCCAGAAAATAGTGCCGCATGAAACGTTCGACGGCCAACACCCCCTCGGCCTCGTCGTCGCGAAATCCCAGGCGCTCTGCAATGGTGTATTGCTTGTCGAAGGTGAGCTTCTCTTCCGCCCGGCCCGCCGCCATATGCAAATGAAATCGCAGCGTCCAAAGAAAGTTCTCTCCGCGTTCAAGGGTGGCGCGTTGGCGCTCATCCAAGACATCCTTGGTCTGTAAATCGCGAATAGTATCAATGTCATAGGCTTCTCTGGCGATCCACATCAAGCTCTGAAGATCACGGAAGCCGCCTTTGCCTTCCTTGATGTCCGGCTCCAAGGCATAGCGCGCGTTGCCGGCCTTGCGATAGCGCTTTTCCCGCTCCTCCAGCTTGGCCGCGATGAAGTCCTTGGCGTCCGATTTACGCAATTTGTCAAACCGCGCCATGAGCTCATCAAACAGAGTTTGCGATCCGACAATCAAGCGGGCATCAGCTTGCGCCGTTCGTATCGTCCAATCAGCCTTACACTGCTCGATTGTCTGGCTCGGGGTGCGGATCGTGTGGCCGACCTTGAATTTGAAATCCCACAGAAAATACAAGATGAAGTTAATGGCCTCATTCATCGCCTCGTCCACGTCGCCGGGGACCAAAAACAACAAATCGACGTCCGAATAGGGCGCCATGAGCGCGCGGCCATAGCCGCCAACCGCGACCAAGGCCACCTCCTTCAAATTCGACGAAGGGCAGCATGTTAGGGCCAAAGCGTGCAGTTGCCTCAACAGCCCATCGGTCACGTCGGCAAGCTGGGCGGCGGCATCTGCGCCCCACTGCGCGCCTTCATCAAAGGGCTGCATGACCTGCTGACGCGCATCTTTTAGGCTTGCTTGAAAGATCTCAAACAGGGCTTGCCGGGCTTTGGGATCGGGCAAGCGATTGGCTAGTTGCTCCAGCCGTTGGGTATCCGGTTCAATTTCGGCCAGGCTGCGTTCAAACAGGCTCGTCATAATCAGGCGCAAGTTCCATTTGGTGTTTTGGCGAATAACCTAGAGCAGCGCGCCGCTGTTGGAAAGGCAGCAAGCGCCTGGGCCAGCTCTAATTGCGTGAGATGGCGCCCGAATAAGCAAAAAAAGGGCAGCCGGTTGGCCACCCTTCTTTGTCCAAAGCCCATATTCACGGGCAGAGTTCGTTTGGCCGCTAGGCCGCGCGCGTTCCTTGGCTCAGGGCATCGCGCATGTAGAGATACAGCTTGCCGACATCCGCCGTCAGGACGGTAGTATGCATCAAACGGCTGGAATCTGCATCCAGCGCTAGGCGCAGCAAGCGTTCGCAAGCGGTCATAAAGGCGTCGGCGCTGGCACGAAACTCCTTGTCGCTGGCGTACTTGTTGCGAATGGCACCGTCGGCGTCGCCGCGCATGCCTAACAGTCGGCGCACCGACACGCTGCGGTCCCCTGCGTTGATGGCCTGCAACACTTTATTGGGCAGCTGGCCCTGCAAAATGGTGTCGACATCAATCGCGGCGTCTTGCAGCTTGGCGACCAACTCAGAGGCCGTGCGCAAGAAAGACGTCTTTTGCCCTTCGTTCAGAGCATCGATCAAATGCTGCGCCCGGGCTTGAGCTTCTTCGGATTGGGCAGAAAGCTTGGCGGATTGCTGATCGGCGACGGCCGCCATGTTCTCAAGCGTGGTGTTCAGATCGGCCACCTGTGCGCTCACCTCAGACAAGGAGGCACCCATATTCTCGCGCGTTGCCGACCAACGCTCGAAGGTTTCCTTGCTCAAGTGGTCCAGGCGCAACAGATCGTCCTCGGCTTCATTGCTGACATCAACCGCGAACTTGTGCGCGGTTTCCAGATGGCTGGTCGCCACCTGCGCCAGGTTGCGCAAGCGATCTTCCACGTGCTCGACCACTTTGCCGGTCTGCTCGGTCGATTCAGCCAGCAACGACGCGCGCTCTTCGATGGCGCGGGTCAGCTCACCACCGGTAGCTTGGAAGCTGGTCAGCAAAGCGTGCAGCTGGTTGACCTGGGTCTGGACGGTCTCAGCTTGGCTGTCCAAGTTGTCGCCGACACGATCAACCTGCTCATCAACCGCCGCGACACGGCGCTCAATACGGCCCGCCATTTCTTCCAGCTCCTGAATGATCGAGCGGATTTGTTGGCGCTGAGCCCCATAAGACTCACCGGTTTGCTTCAAGACAGACAGCGCTTCTTGCGCACTCGTTGCCATGCGTTCGGCCAGCTCGGGCACTTCGCGACCCTGAGCGATCAACTTAGAGATCGCGGTGTCACTGGCTTCTGACATGTCTACGGCAAAGCTGTTCAACAGGCGTCGCATATCGTCTGCAACTTTGTTGATGCCTTCGCGCATGCTCGCTTCGGTACGAGCGACCGATTCTTCAGTAATGCGCGCGCGCTCTTCAACGGTATCGAACAGATTGACCAAGCGAGCAGACACACGTTCTGCGGCACGGTCAGCAAGGTGTTCGCTCTGGCGAGCGGCGACTTCGGTCTGTTGCTCAACCGCATGGCTGACGCGATAGGCGGACTGAGACACTTCAGCTTCAAACTCGCCCAAGGCCTGTTCGGCCGCGCCCAGCACCTGGTCGGTGGCGTTGCGCAGTTTGTGGAACCAAGCTTCAGCGGCGGCATCAATCGCCTGCTGATTGACTTGATCGACCTGCTGCAGGGTCGTACGCAGGGTCTCGATCTCGCCGCCGACCGAGTGCATTTTCTCCCCGATCAGACCGATGACCTCTCCCATCTGGGCTTCGATCTGGGCGGCCATTTCTTCGGTGAGGCCGCTCAAATGGTGGTCCAGTTGCTTGCGCCGCTTGTCAAAGCCCATCAGGCGCAAGTCCATAGCTTTTGTCGCTTCTTGCGTGTGGCTGACAAGGCTAGCCCCCAGGTAGTCGGACTGCTCGCGCAGACCGCCCAAGCGCTGCTCCAGGGCGTGCATCAGCTCATTGCTGGACTGCGCAATGGCGTTGGTCATGCGCTCGGCCATGCTGGCCAGGGCATCTTCAAGTCGGGTGGCATCATATTCGGCGCCCGCGAAGCTCTCGCGGACGTTGGCGGTGATGCGCTCCAGGCGTCCGTTCAGCTCGTGCATCATCTGCGCGGCCAGATCGTTTTGACGATCAAAGACAGACTGCATCATGCCGCGCGCTGATTGGCTGGTTTGGCCGAGCAAGTTAGCCGCCTTTTGCGATTCTGCGATCAGGCCCTGCAAGTCCTTGGCGATGCCCTTGGCCGCGCCCTCGGACAGCTCGTCCAGCATACCAGCCAGCTGATCTAGCTGCTGTGCCTGTTGGGCAAAAGTGTTTTGCATGGATTGGCTGCGCTCAACCATGGTGGACGCGGTATCGACCGCCGCGTGGAGCTGGCGGGTCAAGCGGTCTTCCAGCTCTGAAGACTTGGCCGCCGCGGTGGCGCCCAGCTTTTCAATAGTGTCGATTTGCTTTGGTAGGCTGCTGGCCAAATGCGCCAATTGCTGATTGGTGTGCCCGACAACGGCGCCCATTTCCTGGCTGTGATAAGCGACCGCTTGTTTGGTCTCAGCCGACAAAGCTTGCGCGGCTTCAAAGCCTTCTGCGGCCTCGTCCAACTGCGCTTCCAGGTTCTCGATAAGGCTCGCCATGTCAGCAGCGCTCTTTTGAATGCGCTCTTCTACCAGCTTGATGGGGTCGGCCAGTCGATCGATGACTTCGCTGCTGGCTTCGCGGCTCTTTTCGGTCGCAGCGTCCAGGCTCGACAGCAGTTCATCGGCATTTTTCTTGTTGATTTTTAATGCCTTAGCCTGCTCGCTGAGGCTATTGGCAAGCTTGTCATTCTGCGTGCTCAAGCTCTTGCCCAGCGCATCAACCTTGGCACGTCCGGCATCAATATCGCCGTTCATCTTGCCAAGCGTCTCTGCCAGGGTCTGGCACGAGGCCTCAAAGCCCTTGGCTTCTTGACGAAAAGCCTTGGTGATCGCCTTGATATGGTTGTCGGTGTTATCCGGCAAAAGTTGAACGCGCTTTAGGGCATTGATCTGCTCGCTCAGCGCTTCGAACTGCTCCGTGGTGATGCCGCCTTCGCTCCCGGCAGCCGACGCCGCGCGCCCCCTACTCAGGTTGCGAAGCGCAAACAACGGCAATGCAAAGCCGACGATGACCATGCACAGCTCGGGCAAGCTGGCCTGCAACAAAGTTGCCGCCGCTCCCGAAAACAGGGCGTAGCTGAAGAAAAAGGCGGTCCAAGTCAAAGATAAAAAGACTCCGACCATGGGCGAAATACGCAACCCCTTAGCCATAATAGCTCTTCCGTCAAATGGGGCCTACCGCTCTGGACCGAAAATCGCGATCCTATCGAGCTTTTTGGGCAAGCCTGTTCAAAAAAATCCGTCGTGTAGGCGATAGAATACACCCACTTATTTATGATTACCGTCAGTGCTAGCGCGCAAATGTGGATAAAATTTGATGAAACACCCGCCAAAATTTCCGTTTAGCCGCGACTCGTCATACAATCGTCACGATGTTCGATTAATGTTCGCCATTATCAAATTTCTTTGTCAATACTTATGTACTTGCTTCGCCGTCTGCTGTTCGGCCTCATCTTTTCGCTCTTCTGGCGTATGTTTTGGGGCATTTTTGGCGGAAGATTGGGACTGTTGTTCGCCTTGTCGCTCGGCGGACTGACCGCCTTTACCGACATACCGAGCCGCCTTTTCGCTGAGGTCGCCACTGCCCGCCCCGCCCAAGAAGTTTATGTGGCTAGCGTGTCGCGCATTGTCGATGGCGATACTTTTGACGTGCGCCCCTTGAGCGGTTGGAGCCCCTTTGCGCGTCGATTGCGGATCGCGGGCATTGATACGCCTGAAAAGTATGGCCGGACCGCCTGCCCACGCCGGGCTGCGGCTGCCGCCCTTGCCTTGCAACAGGCGCTTGCTGCCTCAGACTACCTTGTCGAGGTGCGCATTCAGGAGCGCATTGGCAAACGATGGCTTGCTGACGTGCGCACGCTTGAAGGCCGTTCGGTGACCTCGATCATGCTGTCTAATGGCCACGCCCGCGCTTATTTCCCAGGGGCCAGCAAGACACCTTGGCCGAATTGCTATTAAAGTAAAGCGGGGGCTTGCAGGCTTAGATGCCAAGGTCGCGGCGAGCCCTAGAGCACGTTTCGTTGAATTATCTTCACCGGGCGCGCTCACTCTATTTGATATTGCCGCAAATGCACCTTGCTTGTCTTTGGCACAATCGAGGGCGATGGCTCG
>JAUIHE010000143.1 GCA_030432195.1 Alphaproteobacteria bacterium | reverse complement strand
TAGCCCGCACACCATCGCAACATATCGCAAGCGCGCCTACGAGAAGCTGTCGATAAACTCAAAAGCGGCCCTGTTCGCCTTGTGCCAACCGCAGGCCTTCTAAAGCACAGCCCGAGCAGTCGCCCTCAAGTGTGCCAAATACCCACAAGGTGCCTTTGCGGCGGCATCAAATTGCTAGAGCGCGCCCAGTGCATGCCATTCAACGAAACCCGCTCTAGGAGGCAGCAGCCTCACCGGCCGTTGCCGCAGCAAGGGCATGCCGGGCTTGCTCAAAGCCCGCCAAATACAGGGGCAGCTTGAGCGTTTGTTGATCTTGATTGTTGAACAAGATTTCAAGGCGTTCGGTGGATCCGAACAAGTCCTCAAACTGTTCGGTTAGGCGTAGCCCGGCGTGGCAGCCGGTTTCATTGCAGGTCTCAAAAGCAAGGCGCAAGCTTTGCTGGCCGTCAAAGACCATGGCTAGGCCGCTAGGCAAGTAGACCCCCAAGGGCAAGGAAAACACCGCGATGTGGCCTTGACCATCGGGCGCCCTGGCCACCGACAGAACCAACAGCGTATTTTTCTGGACCGTGTTTCCGTCCTGCTGCTGTTGCAGATCAAAGCGCGTTGAAATGGAACAACCGGCCTGGGCTGCTGGTGGCCGTGCCGCTGTCGCCGGGGCGCCCGCAACGCAGGTCAAACGCCAAGCTTGAAAATCGCTCTCCTGCGTAATCATGGCGGTCGCTTGGTCGCCCGCTTGCGCTGCGGCCCCGTCTTGGGCATGCGCAGGCGCGGTAAGTCCCAGGATCATGACAGTCGTCACGAGGGAGGTGAACTTACGCGCAAAAAGCACAAAGTCAGCGCGCAGGATGGGCATCATAGCGGACAGCTCGAAACTTATCGGTTAACCGCTAGACTAGAACCGCATGAGCCCGTCAACTCAAGCGCCCTCTTGCGTTCGCTCGATAAATGCGCGCCTTTTGGGCGATTTTGCCTCACAGATCCGCCCCAGAGCGTTCTTCGCGCCTCTCGTTTTGCCATTCAAAGCGGTTGCAGGTGGCAGTTATACAAACCCAGAGCGAGCGAGCCGCCCGCTTCACGCCTGGTATGCGGTGGCTTGAAAGGGCGCGATCTTCTGTCACCCGCCTCGTTACACAACCGAAACAGCATTGAAACGCCCCCTTTACAGGCGCTGCCTAGATACCTTTTGGCCAGGCCTCAACAGCCTTTGCATCCAAAATCGACCCAAGAAATTTGAAGGACTATCTATGCCAACGACCTCTCGCCGCTCTCCGCTTCTTGCCACGAGCTTGCTTGCCCTAGCTGCTTTGCCGCTTGCTCTGCCAAGCGCTGTCCTTGCCGATGACGACACGGCCGGGGAGATAGTAGCCGAAACCTGCATGGCATGCCATGGCGGCGCAGCCATGGGGGACGATCGCGCCGCGCCACCCATGTTCGCGGCCAAGAACCACTACCAGAACTTGACCGACAGGCAGGCCTTCGTTGAGGCGCTCTCGGCCTACATTCAAGAGCCCAGCGAGGCGACGAGCCGCATGCCGGGCGCAATCAAGAAGTTCGGACTAATGCCGGACCTGGACTTGGACAAGCAGACAGCCGACGCCATTGCTGCCTTCATTTGGGAAACTGATTTCAACGAGCCCGAGTGGTACCAACAGCACTATCAAGAAGAGCATGGTAACGCCCCCGATCAGTAGGTTTTGCCCGCAAGGACTTGCATCAAAAAGAAGAAGGGCAGGTGCCACGATGGCGCCTGCCCCATTATTTGGAAACAAGTCCTACGCTAGGTGCCGATGGCCGCGTTCAGTTGGTCGAAACTGTCCTTGGCATCGCCGTAGAGCATGCGGGTGTTTTCCTTGAAGAACAGCGGGTTTTCGATGCCCGAATAGCCGCGTCCCTTACCGCGCTTCAAGACGAAGACTTGGGTAGACTTCCAAACCTCCAGTACGGGCATACCAGCGATGGGCGAGCCCGGATCTTCTTGAGCTGCCGGGTTGACCGTATCGTTAGAGCCAACCACGATCACCACATCAGTATCGGGGAAATCGTCGTTGATCTCGTCCATTTCCAGCACGATGTCGTAGGGCACCTTGGCCTCGGCCAACAAGACGTTCATATGACCTGGCAAGCGCCCGGCGACCGGATGAATTCCAAAGCGTACATTTTTGCCCCGCGCGCGCAGGCGCCGGGTCAGCTCTGAGACCGACTGTTGGGCTTGCGCAACGGCCATGCCATAGCCGGGCACGATAATGATCGACTGCGCCTCATCCAACGCAGCGGCAACGCCCGCAATGTCAATCGCGACCTGCTCGCCTTCAATCTCCTGCGCTTGGCTGCTGGTACCGCCAAAGCCGCCCAAGATGACCGATACGAAATGACGGTTCATCGCCTTACACATGATGTAAGACAGGATAGCACCGGACGAGCCGACCAGCGCGCCCGTTACGATCAACAAATCGTTGCCCAACAAGAAGCCGGTCGCCGCAGCCGCCCAGCCCGAATAAGAGTTGAGCATGGACACCACGACCGGCATATCCGCACCGCCGATCGCCATGACCAGGTGAACCCCGATCACCGCCGCAATGGCGGTCATGACCCACAAGGTCCAAGAGCCCGCGCCCTGGATATACAGCACCAACAAAGCAATCGCGGCGGCAAGCATCAACAAGTTGAACAGATGGCGCCCCGGAAGGATCAGAGCTTGGCCGCTGACTTTTCCAGCAAGTTTACCATAGGCCACCAACGAGCCGGTAAAGGTCACTGCGCCGATAAAGACGCCTAAGAAAATCTCGATCTCGTGGATCAAGGTCTCCGCGCCGCTGGCGTGGTGGACCGGCGTTAGATCTGAGTTGATGCCGATAAAGACCGCTGCCAGACCCACAAAAGAATGCATAAAAGCGACAAGCTGAGGCATGCCGGTCATCTCAACGCGCATGGCGATGACCGCGCCGATCAGCG
Organism: Alphaproteobacteria bacterium; assembly: GCA_030432195.1. GTDB lineage: Bacteria > Pseudomonadota > Alphaproteobacteria > UBA7985 > JAUIBT01 > JAUIBT01. Next base: position 4,728 of record JAUIHE010000143.1, on the reverse strand, counting down.
CGCCGACCACCAGCGAGCCGATCACGATCGGTTTGAGCGCAAAGTCTGGGCCAAAGACAGTGGCGGCCACGGCCAGCGCCATGCCGACAATGCCGTACCATACGGCGCGCTTGGCGCTTTCTTGGCCGGATAGACCGCCCAGGGAGAGAATGAACAACACGATCGCCACGATGTAGGCGGCGGTCTGCAAACCAAATGTCATAGTCATTGTTTGGGCCCCCGCTTAGGATTTCTGGAACATGGCGAGCATGCGCCGTGTCACCATAAAGCCGCCCACGATGTTGATGGTGGCAATCAAGATTGAAATAGCCGACAGGATCATGACCACCGGCAGATCAGAAGAAACCTGCAACAAAGCACCGATGATGATGATGCCAGAAATGGCGTTTGTGACCGCCATCAAGGGCGTGTGCAGCGCGTGGCTGACGTTCCAAATCACCTGGAAACCGACAAAGCAAGCCAGCGCGAAGACGACGAAGTGCTGCAAGAAGGCGGGCGGTGACACGCTGCCCAGCGCCAACAGGCCGATGCCGCCAACGGCCAACAAGCCGAACTGCGTCAGGCCCTTGCGTCGCTCGGCCGCCATTTCCGCAGCGCGGATCTGTTCTGGGGTCTTTTCTGGCTCTTTTGCCACCGGCTGCGCGGCAATGGCTTTGATCTTCGGCGGCGGTGGTGGGAAGGTGATATCACCATCAAAGGTCACGGTCGCACCGCGGATGACATCATCTTCCATGTTGTGATTGATAGCGCCGTCCTTTTCCGGCGTCAGATCGCTCAGCATGTGGAAGATGTTGTTGGCATAGAGCGTCGAGGACTGCGCGGCCATGCGCGACGGGAAATCCGTGTAGCCAACTATGGTCACGCCGTTGTCACTGACCACTTTTTGGTCAGCCTGGGTCAGATCACAGTTGCCTCCGCGCTCTGCGGCCAGATCCACCACGACCGAGCCCGGCTTCATGGCCGCGACCATGTCCGCCAGCCACAGCTTGGGCGCATCGCGGCCCGGGATCAGCGCCGTCGTAATGACGATATCTATGTCCGGTGCCAGCTCGCGGAATTTTTCCAACTGCTTTTCGCGAAACTCAGGGCTGGAAGGCGCGGCATAGCCACCCGTCGCCGCACCGTCTTGGCTCTCGCCGTCAAATTCAAGGAAGACGAACTCTGCGCCCATGGATTCGATTTGCTCGGCCACTTCCGGCCGCACGTCAAAGGCATAGGTAATGGCGCCCAGTGACGTTGCCGTACCAATGGCCGCTAGACCCGCGACACCCGCACCAATGACCAGCACTTTTGCAGGCGGAATCTTGCCCGCCGCGGTCACTTGGCCCGTAAAGAAGCGTCCAAAATTGTTGCCCGCTTCGACAACGGCGCGGTAGCCCGCAACGTTGGCCATCGACGACAGAGCATCCATCTTTTGAGCGCGAGAAATCCGCGGCACCATATCCATGGCGATGACCCGCGCGCCACTGACGCGCGCGGTTTCAAGCTCCGCCTCCGACTGGGCAGGATAGAAGAATGAAATCAACGTCTTAGAGCCGTCCAGGCGACCCAATTCGTCGGCCTGGGGTGGGCGCACCTTGGCAACGACATCGGCGGCACTCCAAAGTGCATCGGCGCTGTCCTTCACCTCAACGCCCGCATCGGCGTAGAGCTGGTCGCTAAAGCCAGCGGCCAAACCCGCGCCGCTCTCGACGGCGAGGCTATGCCCCAGCTTTTGGATTTTTGCCGCCGATTCCGGCGTCAGGGCGACTCTGTTCTCGCCCTCGTATATCTCCTTAGGAATGCCAATCAGCACCTTGCCTGGTCTCCTCTGATCTATTTGCTTATTTGCTGTTGCCCGCATTTGTGCCCAGTGTCCCCGCCCTTGACAAGCGAACATATCGGCACGGTCTCTATATTCATATCAGCGAATATGCACAGAGCAGGCGCGGCTGCCCAGCGCGATAAGGTCGCGACCTTTGCGCTCCATCGGTAGCGGTGGCGTTTCAGGTCAACAAAGGGCGCTGAGCTGTCGGTCTCGGGTGTTTAGATCGCGGTATTCTGGTTGTTGACTTGCCGCCAATAGGCCCCTTGGCGCGCGATCAGCTCATCGTGTGTCCCCGCTTCAACTACTTGGCCCGCTTCCACCACCAGGATTTGATCGGCCTCTTTGATGGTCGATAGGCGGTGCGCGATGACCAAACTGGTGCGACCGTCGCTAACCGCTTTAAGTGCGGCTTGGATCTGCTGTTCGGTCTTACTGTCCAGAGCGGCGGTGGCCTCATCCAGCAGCAAGATGGGCGCGGCGCGCATCATGGCTCTTGCGATCACCACGCGCTGGCGCTGGCCGCCGGACAGGCTATCACCACGCGGGCCAACGGCTGTTGTCAGGTCGGTTTGGAAGCTCGTAACCTGGGCCTTGTCAGCCGCGGCCACGATGCCCGCCTGGTCCTCAAAATCGGCGCCATAGGCAATATTGTAGGCCAACGTCTCGTTGAACAGCGCGGTTTCCTGGCTGACCAGAGCCAAACCGGCGCGCAAATCCGCTTGGCGCAGGTCCAGAATATCTTGCCCGCCGATGGTGATGCTCCCTGAATCCGCTTCTTCAAAACGCGCGAGCATATTGAAAATCGTGGTCTTTCCAGCGCCCGAGGGTCCAACAATGGCAGTCATCTTGCCGGCGGGAGCCCGAAAGCTCAGCCCCTGCAACACCGGCTTATCCGGTGCGTAGGAAAAATGCACGTCATCAAAGACGATATCGCCTGCGGGATTCTCGAAGTCCTGCGGGCTCTCGGAGTCCAAAATGCGCGGCTGTTCAGCCAACAGGCCATAGATGCGCTCCAGGCTGGCGCTGGCGATTTGCAACTGCCCGACCACATTCGACAGGCGGCGCGCAGGATCGAACAGCAAACCAATTGCGGCAAAGAAGGTTGCAAATTCGCCCAGGGTCTTTTCGCCCGAGATCACGTCCTGCATGCCAAACAACAGCACCGCAGCGATGCCCATGCCAGCCATGAGATCGATCATCGACGGCAGGGCCGCTTGGCCGATTTCCGCCCAGCTTTGACGCTCGACATAGACATGCGTGGCGGCGCGGCTGCGCTCGCATTCGTGAGCTTGTCGATTATTGGCGCGTACTGATTTGTGGCCGTGAAAGATCTCGTCCAGGGTCTGAGTAAGGTCGGCGGCCGAGGCCCGGGCTCGTTTGGTCGCCCGGCGGACCCAAGCCATGAGCATGGCCATGGGCAAGACCACCAGCGGCGCCCCGACCAAAACGACCAAGGTCCAGACCCAATCGGTCCACAATACGATGACCAGCATGGCAAGAACCGAGACCGTATCGCGTCCCAGGCTCATGATGGCGGTTGTGATGACTTGTTGTAAGGCGGTGGTATCGCCGCGCACCCGCTCGATCAATTCGCCCGGCGGGGTGGTCTGGTAGAAGCGCGCGTCCAGACCCAACAGGTGCCGCACCAAGCGCACTTGCAGATCGCCGACGATCTTCAGCCCCACCACGCGCATAATGGCGCGATGCAAAAAAGCCGCCGTCGCGCGCACCAAAAACAGCGTCACAACAAAGATCGCCACCCAGCGCAGCGCACCAAGAGACTGTGCCATCAGCCCGTCATCAACCAAATAGCGCACCCCGCCCGCGAACATGCCATAGGCAGCGCCGTCGATAACCATCAATACCAGCGCGCCCGCCAACAAGGGCCAGTGCGCGCCGATATGCTCGCGCGAAAAGCTCCACAGCAGACCGGTGCTAGGCACGGTTTTGCTTGCGGGATTTTGCGATGTTTTCTTTTTGCCGAAAGCGGCCATAGCTCAGCTGCCTGCCTACTCGCGATGCAAGATGCGATCGACCAAAAGATTGGCCCAGCCCGCATTGCTCTTGGCCTCATAGTAGGCCGCGCGCGTGGCTTCTTCGTCGTAGTGCTGATCGACCCAGTCCATAAAGGCGATGGGTTGTTCGGCAGTAAAGGCCTTGTAGCTATTGACGAAGAAATCCAGCATCCCGGTCTTGGCCTGTCGAATATGGCCAAAGCGCCAGCTTAGTTGCTTTAGAGCCTCATCGGCGCTGCCTTGTTTGACGATCAAGACATAGAGCGCGGACATGATGCCCGCGCGATCCGCGCCCGACTTACAATGAAACAGGATGGGGTATTGCGCGGTCTCGAAAATTTCTTTGGCGCCATAGATCTGCTCTTTGGTCGGCATACCGCGCGAGCGCATTTTCAAATAGAGCAGTTTGATGCCATTTTCCTTGCAAGCCTGCGCAGACAGAATTGAGGCTCCAAGGGGATGATCGCCGCGCAAATTAATGATGGTACGAACGCCACGCTTGGCCGCAGCCCGCACTTGCGCCGGTGTTGGGTGCGAGGCGCGCTCGACCTGATCGTCCACCGAGGCCCTGTTGGAATAGGCGACCCGCACGAAACCATGGTCGATAAACATCATATCGAGCCAGCCGCCGATGCGCGCTGCGGGGCGCGTCGGGTCTGCTAGCCAGGCCTGACGCCAGCGCAGCAAACTATTGTCGATAAACTTCGGCAAATCTGGTCTCGTTTTCTTGTCAAAGGATGGACTTTGCCTAGCAGCCCCATGCCATGGTTGCAAAGAAAACCTTGCCGCGCGCCGACAAGGCCCGACGCTTGTCTTATGGATTTGGCAGGCTTCCGAGGGATTGGAAGCCACTGCACGCCACGCCATTTATGGCGAGCAGTGGCGGCGGTTGGATCGTGAGTTGCT
>JAUIHE010000006.1 GCA_030432195.1 Alphaproteobacteria bacterium | reverse complement strand
GATGTCAAAACCGCCGTGAAAGTCCAATCCGTTCAAGTTGCGCCAGCCAAAATCAGACGTCACCACGCCCATGCTGGGATCTTTGAAGAAGGGCAGGCGATTGTTCCACGGCCGTTGCGGATAGGACGGGATTTCGCTGCGCTTGCGCTTGTAGGGGTTTCGATACGGGTCGCTGGCGATGGAGTCCTTGTGCCATTGCTGCATGGTTGCGTGGTCTGGCAGGTAAAAGACGTCGTTGGGCCCCGATTTTGCCAAGTCGGTGAAGACCCAGGCGGGTTCGGGTTCTGGCTCAGGTTGCTTTTCTTCTGGAGCTGCGGTCTTTTTGGCCGATTTCTTGCTCGATTTTTTGGCGCCCGACTTCTTTGCTGACTTGGCGCCAGGGGCGTTTTCTCCCAGCTTGCATTTGCCCTTTAGGGCTTGGTGCAGCATACATTTTTTTTCGGCGGCCAAGGCCTCAGAACTAGGGCCAAACAGCGCTAGACCCACCAGCAAAGTCAACAAAACGAGGGCGAGCCCGGCCAGCAGGCGCCGGGCGATAGGCGGCCGGGCCTGGCTGGAGTGCGCGGGAGTGCAAGTTTGCCGATAGCCTTGGGGTTGCTGCCCAGGGGTTTGATGCTTAGGGCTTTGGCACCCGGTAGCGGCTCGGCGCATTCTATCAGCCATGCCTGACTTATCCCTTGTCACGTGCTTTGGTCAAGGCTTTGACGGTCGTAGAGCCCGCAACGCCGTCTATGGGGCCGTGATACAAGCCGTCCTCACGCAAAAATCGTTGAATGTGCTTCATGACTTCTAACGGGCGCGAGCGGCCCTGATCAATTAGGCGTGTTGAAGCCCAGTTGGAATTGTCCTTAAGGGCCTGGTAGAAAAGCGTGGCGGCCAGCTGGTAGTCGGCGGCGACGCCCAGGCCGCGCTCGACATGATCGGCATAGTAGGCGCTGGCTTCGACATGCCCCAGCGCTGTTGCGTTTTGGAAGGCTTGGGCGGCCTTGGACAGATCACGTTCGGCCATTTGCCCAAAGGAGTAGAGCAGTCCCAGCGTATAGTGAGCGTCGGCTTCATGGCCAGCGGCGGCGGCCTCCAACAGGGCCACGATTTCGGGCTGCGGGCGCAGTCGATCGCTTGCGCTCAATTGCTCGATGGCAATGAGGGCTTCAACAAGCGCGCGTCGCGGGCTCTGTTCTTGCAGGCCTGGCGTGGCTATAAGGTCTGCCAAGCGGCGGCGGCCTTCTGATCCAGCCTTTGAGAACTGGAACAAGCTGAGCGCCAATCCGTCGGCGGCGCTGGCTTCGCTGGCTTTTAGGGCGCTGTCAAAGGTCTGTACCGCAAGATCTGCTTTGCCTTGCAGGCGGTAGGCCTCAGCCAAGACCAGGCGCGCTGCTTGGCTATCTTCTTGCTCCAGGGCCAGCAGGCATGCTTCTTCGGCGGCGGGCGCTTCTTGGACATGCAGACCATTGCCGCCTGCATCAGGGCTGCGCGCCAGGTCCAGGCAGTTGGTCTGGGCCGTATCCGCTTTCAGTGCCAAATCGAGCGTGGTTTGGATCGCCTCGCGCTGTTCGCAGAGCTGGCAGCCGCTAAGATAATCGCTCCAAGTCTGAATGTTGGCTTCGACTTCAATGCGCGCCAGGAGCTTGCGATCATTGAGCGCGGCCGGGTCTGGGCCTGCAATTTGTTGTTGGCGCAGGGCTTCTGGCGAAAACAGGCACAGCGTGCAGTCGTTCAAATAGCGGGCATAGGATTGAGTCGTGTTTTCCAGTCGCGCTTGTTGCCAAAGCTGCGTTTCGTCGTCCAGCTCTGGGTTGCTGCCCCGCAAAACTTGGCGGTCCAAGGCTTCCGCGAAACCGCAATCTTCACAGGCAAGAATTAGGCTGCGCATGGTGTTGGTATCGGCCAGCTCCACGGCGTCGGCCCAGAGCTTGGCCTCAACGGCGGCGAGCTGGTCCGGCCAGGTCTGCGCGACATCAGCAATAATTGTCTTGCTGATGGGCGAATTTGGATAAGATTGCAGGAAGCCGAATGCTGCCTGGGGGGACGCGCTCGCCACAACCGCCTGCCATTGGCTCAGCAGGTTTTCGGCGCTAGCATCGTTGGTCAGCAAGGTCAGCATGTGCGCGTTTAGAGCGTCTCGTTCTTGGCAGAAACGGCAAGATTGCAGGTGGTCTTGCACGGCCAAGGGGTCGTTGGACTGGAGCAGGCTTAGCGCGATCAAGCGCTCGTAGGCCGCGGCCTCAAGATCAATCGCAGCTGGCGAGAAATTCGAAATGTCGATCGAGTAGACCAAGTCCACCGCTTCAGGGCGACGCAGCGGCGCGCGCAGGTTGCGCGACGTGTAGGTCAAGAGTTCCGGCAAACTCAGGTTTGTACTTGCTTGCCCGTTTGATGCAAATCCCGACAACGCACGGCGCAGGGTCTCTGCGAGGGCGCTGGGCGACGCGCTGCGGGTCAGCAAGTATGCCCCCGTGGGCGGCTCGTGTGGGCTGCAGTCTGGGCCAAGAAGGCAGCTTGCCACGGCAAACAGCGCCTGTCCGCCCGCGTGCGGGTCGATCAAATCCACCACAAAGGTATCTGCTGCGCTTTGTGTGCGCCGATCTTGTATGATGAGGGCTTGCTCCGCGCCCTCCAACAACCCCAGGGCTTGCTTGAACGCCTGCCTAGCCTGAGCGCTGCCAGAGACCTCTAAGATGAGGCTGCGCGCTGGAGCGGGGGAGGCAGCGTCTTGCCCGAGTGCGGCATTCGAGGCCACAAAGCCTAGAAAGAGCGCTAAGAAGGCAACAATTGTGGCTGGCATGCTTCGGCTCTCCTGGCTCAACGCTCTGCGAACAGTAGATCTTGCAAGGCGTTCTCAAGTGCGCGCTGCGTGTTGAGGCCATACTTGCCGTCAATGGCTTGGCTGTAATAGTCCTGGCGTGCCATGACGCGCTGTACACGGCGCATGACGTCAAGGCTGCGCTCGCGCCCTTCATCAACCAACGCAATGCGAGCTTCAGCGCCACCGGCCAGATAGGCCTCAAGGTAGAGATCGGCGGCCTTGCGCGTCTGCTTGTCTAGGCCCGTCGCGCCGTCTTCATACAATCGGGCGAGCTGTGCCATGGCATCGAGCTGCTGTTGATCGGCAGCGCTTTCCAGCAAGCTCACAACGCGCTTGATGTTGGCGCGTGTGTCGTCAAGGTCACCGGCTTTGATTTGCGCCAGCATGTGACGTGCGGCCAGGTATTGCCCCATGGCTGAACCTTGGTCTGCGATCGTGGTGAGCGCCTGGCTGACGGTATCGGCATCGGCTTGAATGCGGCCTTCTTCGACCAAGAAGCTCCAAATCAGGGTTGCGGTGTGGTCACCCGCCTGACGTCCAGCGTCAGCGAAGCGCTCAGCGGCGGCAAGATCGACTTTCGTGTCGGGAAGATCGAAGTAGTTGGCATAGGCAGCCATGCCGAGCGCTGCGGCGGTCCCCTTGGCCTTTTGGTCGCTGTTGTTGGCGCCCGATTCGAACAACGCTTTAGCTTCTTTGAAGTTGGCGTTGACCATCAGGGCGCGGCCCAGTGCAGTTTGCAGGTCCGCGCGGTCTGCAAAGCGCTCGACCGCCTTTCGGCAGGCAGGAATGGCGCGCTTGCGATCAATCTTGCCAAGCGTTACGCCGCCGTATTGCGGGCTGGCGGCAAAAGCCAGGCAGGGCTTGGCGATACCGACCTCGTCTTGGGCGTCACGCACCGCGCGTTGCAGCTGCTGGGCTTCTTGCTGGAACTGACAAATGCTACAGCCCTCCAAGTAGTCCCGTGCCAGGTTTAAGTCTTGCTGCTCCTTGGCATTCAGCCAAGAATCGCGCTCGGCCAGTGCGTTGGGCGAGGTTAAGATTTCCTCAGATAGGGCCTTAGCTTCGGCTTCAAATTCGCAAACCTGGCAGGTGTTGAGGTAGGCATCCAAAGCTGGGAGCGTTTTCGCCTTTCGGGCGTCGAAAAAGGCCAGACGCTCGTCGGACTGCTGGGTAAGGTCCTGGACCCTTGCAAGCGCTTCTTCCTTGTGCGCGCAGACTTGGCAGGTCTTCAGGTAGCGGTCGAGCGCATCAAGGGTCTTGGCGGCCTCATAGCTTGCGGCATCCTGCGCGCGTGCTTCTTCGGTCTCGATCTCGGACAGCAGCGCCAGCGCCTCTTTTTGGAAGTCACAGACCTGGCAAGCCGCCAGCAGGGTGCGCAGTCCGGCAGCATTGCGGGTCTGGCTTAGGTGCTGGAAATAGGCTTGCTCGGCTTCGATTTGAGCTTGGGTCTCGATCAGGCCACGTTGTACTTGGGCCAAATCGCTCGACAAGGGGCAGAACAGGCATTCGTCAAAAAATGCCTGAATGTCTGGCAAGGTGGCCTGGCTTTGAATCAGGCTTTGGGCGCGCAACTCTTCAGCCTTCAAAGCGACTTCGTCGGCAACATGCGCGCGCACTTGACCTTGGTAGTTGAATAGCGACAGCGCGCGGCTCGAGGTCATGTCTTGGCTGGCAAGGCCGTCACCCAATCGGCGCGGCAGGCTGCGGTAAAGAAAGGCCAGCAATTCAGTATTGGCGAGGGTCTTGTCGTCATTGCCAAAGGGGAGGCGGTCCGCATAGCCAAACAGGCCACGGCGCAATTGTTCAAACAAGGCCGCGCGGCTGGCTTCGTCGTCGCTGGCTCGCTGTAAGGCATAAAAGTCAACATTTTCGCGCTGCGCCGCATCTTGGTAGATCCAGCCGGTGACATCGGCATCGGCAATGACTATCAGATGTTCGGCGCGCCCTAGATCCAGCAGGCCATGTACTTTTGCGATAAGCTGAGGGCCGCTTTGGCCAGGGGCATGCAGGATTAGAACAGCGAGGCCATCGCCCAGGGCCTCGGCGGTGAGGCCCTCAAGCGGCAAGGTCGTTAAGGAACGATCGAGGCCCGGACTGCTGTTTTGTGTCACGGGCGCAAGCAAGGTCTGCGCCTGATCGCGATAGCTGGCATCATCCGAAGCGACGACAATGCGTTGCTGCGTCCACTGCAGCGCTGCCAAGCTGGGGCTGGCGTCTTGAGCCAGGGCTGAACCAGCGATCAGCAGTGCCGGTAGTCCCAAAACTGCAGCCATGGCAACGCCCAAAGCGCGGCTTATCCGACACAGAGGACTGGTGGCTGCCTTGCGGTTGCCATTCTTGCCCTTCTTGAAAACCAGCCGCGCCAACTCAGCGCAAAAACGAGACGTTGAGCAGAACTTCCAGGACGATCGCATGGGGCCTCCAGATAAGGCGATAAAAGGAATGCAGGCTCGCCGGGCTCGGCCAACAGCCGATCTGACAACAGCCCGCAATAGCTGACAAAGGGAAGAAGGCTTATCCAGGTACTATGGCCCTATATCCCGCCCCTTTGACGTGCCAAAACACGGCAAAAGATGCCCGAGTGGGATACAAGAATCAACTTAAAGTTTTATTTATTGAGCGCTGGCGACCAAGTTGTCAGACTCTTCGATAATTACCAAGGCTTTCAGGCCGTTGACCATAATGGGCAGACCCCGCTCGTCATAGGCCATACGCCCTTCCAGGTTCCATTTGCCGTTTGCTGCCATTTCCATGACCGGGACGCGCCCTCTGTAGTCTGCGCGCAGGGTCTCAAACAGGTTACGCGCGTTCTTCATATTCAGGCGAATGCAGCCCCCTGAAGCACGGCTCCCGAGCCTGCCGGTTGCGCCGGTGGCGTGGAAAGCGATGCCATAACCGGTGCGGGTAATCGTGCGATAGTCCAGAAAAACCGCATAGGGCATGGCGGCACCTTTATACAGGCGCGCGCGATAATCTTTGATCTGCCGGGTTGGCTGCAAATTGAAGATGCCGGGAGGCGTGGTGGTAAAGGCTTCTTTTTCCTGCCGCTCGCGACCGGTCGAAACCTTCCAGATCTTCATGGATTCCCAAGGCTTTGAGTGGTCATTAGGATCGCCGGGCTTCAGCCAGATCAGACGCTGGGCGAAGGGACCGGAGTTGGACTTATTAATGAACAAAATCAGTTCGTAGTGCTGCAAGAGTTCTGGCGTGATTTTTGCCAAGAAACCCTGTCGATTAGCGGGCTCGATCAGTTTACCGTCGGCGACGAAACTTAGACCGGCAAAATGGGCCTCTACCGGGCTCAGGTCTTTGGAAGCGAGCTGAGAAAACAGATCCTGCATGGCGTTGCCGCCCAGATTTAGGTCGGCGACCTGGATCTGGCCGCCGGGCTGGGTGTCTTGTTGCGCGATGGCGGGAGAGGTGACGTAGGCTAGGAGGCTGGCGCATGCAGCCAACACGAGGCGGCGGCTTGTGTCGTTTAAACTTTTCAAAATCTTGGCTCTTTCTAACATCGTGCACGAGATCCCGTTATGAGGTCCGCCAGAGCAAACAGCGCTGGCCATTCTTATCCAAAGCGTTAATTCTTAATCTACATTGTCTTCTTAACCGCGCCTTTCAATTTTTCGGCATCCAACTTGGTAGGAGCAAATATGCACCGCGATTTTTACACGCTAGACGTATTTTCCTCAATGCCTTTTGCGGGAAACCCTTTGGCGGTGGTGGGGGATGCGGGCGAAATCAGCGATGCAAGCATGGCACAACTGGCCCGCGAGTTTAACCTGTCCGAAACGGTATTTTTGTGTCCTCCGGAGAGCGAGGACGCACTTGCCAGTCTGCGCATTTTTACCGTCACGCGGGAGTTGCCATTTGCCGGGCATCCGACCGTTGGCGCCGCGCTTCTGATCGCCGATTTAGCCGGGATCTGTCCGACCAAGAACGAGCCAAAGCGGTTTGCTTTGGACTTGAAGGTTGGGCGGACCCAAATCGACTTGACCCACGATGAAGCCAGTGGGCAGACCTGTGCGACCTTCACAGCACCCAAGTTGCCCGAATGGCAACAGCCAGCCCCCGAGGCCAGCGCTCTGGCGGACCTGTTGGGGCTGCTGCCAGACCAGCTGGATACAGCGCAGGCCGGTTTCTATTCTGCCGGAACCCCTTTCTTGCTGGTTGGTCTCAAAGACCGCGCCGCGCTTGCAGAATGCCGCTTTGACGCGGCTCTTGCCCAGCGCTTGGACGTGATGGACCTCTACGCGATTGCCCCCGATCCGCAAGGACGTGACGGGCATTATCATACCCGCATGTTTGCCCCGTTGATGGGCATTCCAGAAGATCCGGCAACGGGGTCAGCGGCGGCCTGCTTGCCTGCCTATCTGGCCAGGCGGGCGCCCCAGCTGGAGGGGTGGCGCGACTGCCATATCCACCAAGGCGAAGATATGGGCCGGCCATCGCTCATTCGGCTGGGGTTTGAGCAGCTCGGCGGCGAGGTCAACAAGGTAACGATCGGCGGCCTAGCCCAGCGCATAAGCCAAGGCCAGGTTTTGGTGCCCCAATGAGCTTTCCCAATGCCCCAAAACCAATGGCATGCCTGACGCCAATCACCTTTGCAGGACACAGCTTTTTGGCGCACCCGAGCGGGGCTCTCATTTGGCCTGCTCACAACTGCGTTATCGTGGCCGATATGCACCTTGAGAAGGCCTCAGGCCTTGCCCAAACCGGTCAGTTTCTGCCGCCTTACGATTCGCAGCGCACCGTGGAGCGCTTGGAATCCCTGGTCGCAGGCGAGCTGCAAGCCTTGCTGGAGAACGCACGTATTGAGACCTTGATATGTCTGGGAGACAGCTTTCAAGATGAGCAAGCCGCCAAGCGCTTGCCCCAAACCTTGTCAGCGCGCTTGGATGACTTGGCGCGGGACCATCGTCTTGTTTGGATCGCGGGCAACCATGATCCGTTGAGCACAGGGCTTGCTGAACACGATCTGCCCGGCGAAGTGCACGCAGAGCTGCATTGGTCGGGAATTGCGCTGCGGCACGAGCCTCGGCCGACGCCGGAGTTGGACGGAACGCCCGAAATAATCGGCCACTTCCACCCTAAGGCGCGGGTTAATGGCCGTGGGCGCGGATTTTCGCGCCCTTGTTTCTTGGTCGGACATCGGCGGCTGATTTTGCCCGCGTTCGGAACCTACGTTGGGGGAATGAAATCGAACGATCCCACAATTAAGGGGCTTTTCGAGAGCCCCGTGGCAACCTATGTGCTTGGGCAGAGCCGCGTTCAACGCCTGGCCTGATCCCTCGTGTTGAGCGGTTGACTTGATCTAACAAGCTTGGCCGACGCCCGGGGTCGCCTGGTTGCTTGAATTTGGCGCCTACGTTCAACAGGAAGGCGCGCCATGCCCGCAACTGTGTTTTGGTTCCGAAACGACCTCCGTCTTGCGGATAATCCTGGTCTGCTGGCCGCCAGTCAGGACGCTGAGCGCGATGGCGGCCTCATCCTGCTCTATATCCTGGACGAGCAGGAATTGGGCGATGGCTGGTCCTTGGGCGGCGCCTCGCGGTGGTGGTTAGCGGGCGCGCTGGAGGATCTTTCAGCGCGCATTGAAGGCTATGGCGGCAAGCTGATTGTGGCAAAGGGCCCCGCCGAGGTCGTGCTAAGCGACCTTGTTCAGAGCCTGTCGGTCTCCAGTCTTCACTTCAACCTGTCTTATCTTCCTTCGGTCTGCCGACGTGACCGCGAATTGAGCGACAAATTAGAGCGCCAAGGCGTAAGAGTGCAAAGCCATCACGGCAATGCTTTGGTCGCACCGGGCAGCCTGGTTTCGCGATCTGGTAGCCCTTTCAAGGTCTTTACCCCCTTTTGGAAAGCCCTGGTCGCCGAGTTTGAAGGCAGGGACGCGCAATCGCGTCAACCACTGCCTGAGCCCGGCCGTCTGCGGTTCTTTGGTGATGTGGGCCCGTTCTATGGCCGGTGCCAGGGCGATCAATTGGGCCTCTTGAGCGAGAAGAGCGGGCGCTGGGCTGATAAACTAGCCCAGCACTGGCAGGTCGGAGAACGCGCGGCGACTGAACGGCTCGCCAGCTTCTTGGCAACCGGGATTGCAGGTTATGCGGAGCTGCACAATCGCCCCGACCTGCCGCATGTCTCAAGGTTGTCACCCTATTTGCGGTGGGGGCATATCTCGCCACGGCAGGTCTGGCACAGTTTGGCACAGACGCCGCCGAGCTATGAGGAGAGCCCCAAGGACCGGGCGGTTTTTTTGACGGAACTTGGGTGGCGGGAATTCTCCTATGAGCTGTTGAACCAATTCCCAGACCTTCCGAACGCCAATTGGCGCCCCGCGTTCGATTCCTATCCTTGGCAAGAAAGCAACGAGGCGCTGCGGGCCTGGCAAGAAGCACGGACGGGCTATCCACTGGTTGATGCGGGGATGCGCCAATTGTGGGCGGAGGGATGGATGCACAATCGGTTGCGCATGGTGACCGCCTCGTTTTTGATTAAACATCTGCAAATCGACTGGCGGGCGGGGCAGGCGTGGTTTTGGGATACCTTGGTTGATGCAGATCTGGCCTCAAACGCTGCTTCTTGGCAGTGGGTGGCGGGATCTGGCGCGGACGCATCGCCGTATTTCAGGGTCTTCAACCCCACCACGCAGGCCAAGAAATTTGACCCTGAGGGTCGCTTTGTCCGCCGATACCTGCCGAGGCTGCGTGAGCTGCCGGTTCCCGATATCTTTGAGCCCTGGCTTTCGGTCACACCGCCTGCAAGCTATCCCGCGCCGATCGTCGATCACGGTGCCGCGCGCCAACGCGCCCTTGAGGGCTACGAGCAAGTACGCGCTGTAGGACGCTGATCTATGCGACCGGCTCCCTAAGCTGTGAGATGGCAGACCGCGGGCAGACCCAAGTTTGACCACGTTCGCGGCCTAGCAATTGGTCATGATGTTCCAAAGGAGCAGGCGCTCAACCGCGATGAAACAGGATGCCAATGTGCAACGAATGCTGACCGTCCTAGTAGCAGGGCTAGCCTTATTGGTCACAGGACCGATGACGGGCAAACCGATGATGGGCAAACCGGCGGCGGCGCAATCTGCCCACGCATCTAAAGGCAATATCTTTGTAACGCCCTTCAGCTACGACGGCTTGCAAGCCGAACTGTTCGAACCCGTTTACGCCATGATGAGCGATTTTTCTCGTTTGAGGCCTGAGGGGCAGTTTTGCGCCGAATATGATCCGGCTTGCCAACTAGATCGCGCGACCTTCAAGCGCCTAACGACCAAGGTTCCGGGCACGCCGACATACTTGGAAGAAATGGATCTCAAGCGCTTGTCAGAGCTGTTATTGTTTCCCCTGGTAACGTCCTATGACAAGACCATGCTGAACTATGCGGCTCGCAAGGGCCATTTGCGCACCTATGGCAAGGTGGCCCAGTCACGCTGCGTCGGCGAAACAGAAATGAGCGCCTATCTGCAATTCTTGGGCGCTCTGGCTTGGCGTGCGCGTGGGGGCGGGCTCTATAACAAGGACGGAAAGTTTTCGGGCTTATATCGCCGCGTCTTTGGTTGGGAGGCTTGGCGGGTCTTTTCGCGCGTATACGGGCTGGACCGGCAAAGCGCCCAACAAGTCGGCAAGCTCATGTTCGAGGGCCTCAAGGAGCCTTGGGGAGAATGGATCGATGTCGGGCGCGCCCAACGCCCGATCAATAAGAACGCCCATACCGGAACGATTGCTTCAGATTATAAGAACTTGAGCAAACGGGGGCGGCGTTTGGTGCAAGGGCAGGTCGCTTTCTTGCAGGAGCGCGGTGCCAATCCCAAGCCCTTGTGGCAGGCGGGCGACAAGATGGGGGCCTGCTATCTGTTGGCTTGGAATGTCTTTGACGGGCGCGCCGTTCTGGGGGCCGATTTGGCGGGCCGCATGAGCCCCATTGCCGACAGTCCTATTGCCTGGGGCGAGCTGTGCATGGGCGCCAATCTCGCTTATGGCCTCAGTCAGACCCTGGCGGCCAACTATAGCTGTGGCGTCAACTAGCACAGCGCGCGGGCCGCTGCTATCAGGGGAGGTCTTCAAGCCGTCCTGGCTTCTGCCCAGGCGGGAAGGCAGGGCGGTGCCAGTTTGTCTACAGTTTGTCTACTGGCTGCTGAGCATGCCGGGGCGTTGTTGTTCGAACTGGGCGAAAGCCGTCGCCATGTCGTGATTGGCGAACTCTTCCAGGGTCAGGGCGCCGCTGTTGTCGCTGTCCAAGGCGGCGAAACTTTGCCCATAGCGCGCGACCATTTCTTGCTGGGTCACACTGCCGTCCTGGTCGCTATCGTAGGCAGCAAACTCCGCTTCCAGAATTTTTTCGCCCTGCTCCAGCTCTTCTAGGGGAACGGGCATGATGGCCGAGTAATTCAAAAAGAACTCTTCGTCGTCAACGCGTCCGTTGTCGTCGTTGTCCATGCTCAAGAAAACATAGGAGTAATAGAACGCCATTTCTGCTTCTGTGAGCAGGCCCGAAAAATTCACGTCCATGGTCGAGAAGATCAAGCCCACCATGTCGATTTCATCAGGTTCAACGAACTTGCTGCCCGACTGAGCAATGCTGGCTGGCGCACCGCCTGCCAAGATGAGGGCCGCAATCGGCGCAATAAGTTTGGGGGTGAGACCAGAGGTCACGCGAGCGAACAGCGCCAACATTTGGGGCTCCTACTGAAAAAAGATGACCCATGCCATGCGCTGGCCTTGCCAGGAGGTCAAGCGACAAGCGCGCGAGCTGCCCTAACTTGACGGGCTTGTGAGCGCGAGCTGCCCTAACTTGACGGGCTTGTGAGCGCAATCAGCCCCATCATGCGCCCAAAGTCCGGCAAATTGTTCTGCCGCGCGTGTCGGTAGGAGAAAAAGCGATCCGCCTGGCTCAGCGTATCCTGGCCCAGATTATCGACCAAGCCGACACCCAAGGCCGAAAGTTGGCTTTCGATATAGCCCGGCAAATTGAAAAGGTGATGCCCGTTGCGCTGTGGCGATGGTTTGAAAAAACGCTGGTTCACGCTGGATTGAGCCAAGACCTGTTGCGGAAAATCCGGGCCGACTTCATAGGAATCCCAGGCAATGGTCGGCCCCAGCGCGGCCACCAAATCTTGCGGCTTGGATCCCGCAGCACACAGAGCCGCAACCAGATTATCCAATACGCCAGAAACGGCGCCCTTCCAGCCTGCGTGCGCGGCACCAATGCGTGCGCTGCGTTTATCGGCGATCAGAACCGGGCAGCAGTCGGCCGCCATAACGCCCAGGCAATGGCCGGGCACATTGCTCCAAAGACCATCTGCTTCCGGCAGGGCCTGTATGTCCTCGGGCGCGCTCCATACGCTGGGCGGCAGGTCTTTGGCGCTGACTATCTTTGTGCCATGGACTTGATGCACCGACAGGATGGGGCCTTCGCCCAACGCTTGGGCAACGCGGCGGCGGTTCTCAGCGACGTTGCGAACGGTATCATCACCGCGATAGGACAGATTGAGCGCATCTTGCCCAAAAGACACGCCGCCTTGACGGGTCGAAAAGCCATGCACGACGCCCTCTATTTGCGTCAATGCTGGCGAGGTCAGTAGGGGCGGCATCGCAACGCCTGTGGCATGCGGTTGTGACGTTTGGGGGGCTTGTTGGTCCAAAGAGCGGCTCTCCCGTTACAAAAGTGCTGGGCAGGATTTACCGCGAATGGCGACCGCTTGGAAGAGGCTTCCCATTGCCTGTGGGTCAGTTAGACGCTGCCAGGCCGCCGACGGCTCGCTGTCTTCGGGCGCGGGCGCTTCGCCGAAGCGCGCAAGAAACTGCGCCTGGGAGATTGGGCCGTCCAAAGGGGCGCCACCGTCTTGCTGTTCCTGGCAAAAGGCTAGCAACCAGGCGAAGTTTACCCGTGTCGTCAGATCGGCACAGCCGATGGTGGGCAGCACTGGCACCTTTGTATGGCTAACAATGGCTTGCAGCGTATCGCCGGTTTCCAGCTCAGCAGGGCCGTAGTCGATAAACAGCGCAGCGCTGGGCTCTTGGCGGAGATCGCGGGTCAGGAAGTCAAACAAGCTGGCGGCTTCGCAAGGAATTTCAACCAAGGCACCATCGGGCAAAGCGTCCAGAGCCTCGCGCATGGAAGCCGGCCAGAAAACGGGGCGTAGCTGGGCGGCGAGCGGTAGGCGCGCGGCTTCACTACTGTTGAGTTCGGGGCCCAACACAAAGGCAAAGGTGTCTGCGCGGCGGTCTACACACCGCAGGTGCCATTGGCCTTTGTGTTTGATGATTTGTTCAATCGCCAGCGTGTCCAAAAATTCGTTGCCGACTAGGATCTTGGCGCCTTCCGGGATCTCCGACCAATGCTCAAACCATGTTGGCGCGGCGGTCCCCAGACGCTCGGCCTGCTGTCGGCGCAAGCTGGGCGAGACATCACACAGCGCCAATTGGGCGGCCGCGGCGCAGTCCTGTGACAAGCAAGCGATCAGGTCTTGCATCATGACACCCCGCCCTGGCCCCAGCTCAATCAACCAAAACGGGTCGGGCTTGCCGAGCGCGCGCCAGGCTTGTTCCACCCAATGGCCGACGGCTTGGCCAAAACGGTGTGAAATTTCGGGCGACGTGATGAAATCAGCGCTGCGCCCAATGGCGGGCTTGTGGCGATAATAGCCGTGATCGGGGTCTTGCAGCGCAAACCGCAACAGTTGGCTGATGGGCATGGGGCCTCGGCGCTCGATTTCTGCTTCGAGCGCTGCGTGAGCCGCGGCCTGACTTTCGGCCTCGTGCTGAGGCGGTAAAAAGGGGTCTTGCGTCATGAGGTTTTGCCGGACTCCGGCTGTTGGCGCTGTTTCCAGACGATCATCGCGAGGCCAATTATCACCAAAGGAATAGAATAAAGCTGACCATAGCTCATCCAGCCGAATAGGAACTGTAGATGCGCGTCGGGCTCGCGGAAAAACTCAACAATGAAGCGGGCAATGCCGTAGCCGCCCAAAAACACGCCCATGATCGTGCCCGGTCGGTTGCGTAGCGCGGCTATGCGATAAAGGCTGAAGACCAAAGCAAACAGCAACAGCCCCTCCAAGGCGGCTTCGTAGAGTTGCGACGGGTGGCGGGCGACTTCTGGGTAGCGTGATTGAATTGAGACCGGGATGGGGAAGATGACCCCCCAGGGCAGATCGGTAGGCCGCCCCCACAGCTCGCCATTAATAAAGTTAGCGATCCGGCCGAAGAACAGCCCCACGGGCGCGGCCACCGCCAGCATGTCGGCAAAGCGCAGCAAGGGCAGCTTCAGCGCCCGACAGTAAAGCCAAGTGGCCACCACCACCCCAATCAAGCCGCCGTGAAAGGACATACCGCCTTCCAGCAGATTGAAGATCCGCCACGGCTGGGCGAGATAACTGGAGAGATCATAGAGCAGCACGTAGCCAAGGCGTCCGCCCAGCACGATGCCGAGCGCGGCGTAACCAACAAAGTCTGAAAAGTGGCTGACGTCTTTGTCTGCGCGCAGGACGCTTTCGTGCGCGTAGGTCCTGGTTAGGCGCACACAGATAAACCAGCCCAGCAAGATTCCGGCCAGATAGGCCAAAGCATACCAGCGGATTCCGAAGCCGCCCCAGATGTGGATGGCGATTGGATCAAAGTTTGGAAAAGGGATGCCGTTTTGCATGGAATCGTGGATCGTCCTTGTCGTTGTGGAGCGTTCGGCTCGGTCGCTTGCGCAAACCTTAGCACGCGGGTCCGACATGCTGAGAGTTGAAAGCGGCGTGCGGCCAAATGCGGCGGCCTAGAAGGTTTGCCAGGTCGCCAGCCAAGCTTGCATTCTTTTTTGCCAGACGCCATGTCTGAAACAAGGAACACTCACATTTGAAGCCAAGAGGAAGCGCTATGCAAGGCCCCCGAATTTTTGATGATGTTGCGCGTGTTGCGCAAGGCGCCGTCGGTGCCGCTAGCGGCGTGCGTACGGAGATTGAGGCTCTGATCCGCCAACGCATGGAGCGTCACATAGACAAGATGAATCTCGTCAGCCGCGAAGAGTTCGAAGTGGTTAAGGAGATGGCCGAGCGTGCGCGCCAGGAAAACGAAGATTTGAAGCAACGCCTGGCCGACCTAGAGCAGCGCGTGCAAAACTTGTGATGCTGCAATTATAACGGGTGATAAATTTCTGATTTTCTCGTTTTGAATCAACGCTTTGCAAAATGAGGGCAAAATCGCAATTTTGGAGGGATTAAGGCGCAAGCGGCAAATTTTAGGCGGCTAGGCGTCCTTATTCGCGAGCATGCGCTAACTTCTGGCTGTTTTCCATCCCCGCTTATTCACAAGCATCCACCGGGTTTTCCCAAGCGCGGGGGCCTTGAGGCAGAAGAGCTTGTGAGCCTCTACTCTCCAAAGTTGTCAGGCTGCATTTTTTTTTGACAGCGAGTCGGTGAACCCGGACCTTGGCTGTGGGTCGCAAGATGCTGGCCCGTTCTCGCGCACTCTAATTTTACGAAAGCATTCATCGTGCAGTCTCCCGTGCTAAAAGATGCAGACGAGCAGCGTATTGCTTATTCGCCGTCTGTTATCGATCAAGTTGCCGAGGCCATGGTCCTGGCAAACTATCCTGTCCAGCGACAGGGCGATTGCGAACTCCTGATCGACATTCCCGGCGAAATTTCACGCTATACTTTTTATATTTGCTGGTGGCCGGAGCAGAACTGCTTCATGCAGACCGCCCTGGTTGATTTGATCATGGATGACGAAAGCAGTGAGCTTTATAAGCTGCTGGCCCTCGTCAATTCGCAACTCCTATACGGACACTTTGATTTGGACCCCGACCACGGAACCTTGATGTTCCGCCAAACCCAAGTCGTCCCGCATGACACCAGTATGGCCAAAGAGCTGGTCGATCTTTTTATTCAGGAGGCTGTCGAATACTGCGAGCGCTATTTTGCGTCTTTCTTGCTGGTATTGCGCGACGGTCGCGACGCCGAGCAAGCGCTGATTGACGGCTCCAACGCCATCGACGGCTTGGCCTAATGGGCGCGCCTGGCGCCGACGGCCTGTCTGCACTGATTGCACAGCAGGACGGTGATTTAGTTCTGGTCGGCTGCGGAAAAATGGGCTCGGCCCTACTGACAGGCTGGTTGGATGCGGGCTTGCCCGCTGAGCGCGTGTTGCTGGTTGACCCGTTCAAGGATCCTCTGTCGGGCTTTATCGCCAAAGGTTGCCGGTACGCAGCCAATTTGCAAGACGCGACGCTTACCAGCCCTCCGCTCATGATGATGTTGGCCGTCAAACCGCAAATGATGGCAGATGTTCTGGCCAGCGCTGCCGACATGGCTGGCGCTGAATCGCTGGTTCTCTCTATCGCTGCTGGCATCTGCATAGATCGTTATCAGGCGTCCTTTGGCGAACATGCGAACATAGTCCGCCTCATGCCCAATACGCCGTCGGCCATTGGCCACGGCATTACCGGCGCCTTTCCGAGTGCCTCGGTTTCCAGCCGCCAGCGAGAATTAACCGAGGCTCTGTTGGGGGCATCGGGCCCGCTGATCTGGCTTGACAACGAGGATCTGATGCACGCGGTTACGGCCATTTCAGGTTCGGGCCCTGCCTACGTCTTTCATATGATCGAGGCCCTGACGCAGGCAGGGCAAGACCTGGGCTTGAGCGCCGAGATGGCGCACCAGTTCGCACAAGCAACGGTCGCCGGAGCGGGCCAGCTCGCGGTGCGCTCTGAAGAGAGCCCGGGGCAGTTGCGAAAGAACGTGACCAGCCCGAATGGAACCACCCAGGCCGGATTGGCCGTGTTGATGGGCAGCGATGATCGCGGCACCAACGGTTTGGGCGAGTTGATCGCCAAGACCGCAAAGGCGGCCTACGACCGCTCTGTCGAGTTGGCTGGATAGCAACAACAGTTCAAAGCGTTCTATGGCCTATTAGACCAGCCCCAGTTCTTCGTCGCTCGCAAATGGCGGACCATACTTGCGGTTTGGCGGCATAGGGCGTGTTCGCCAGTCGGGTTCAAATACCAGGCTGGACAACTTACGCTCGGGCAAAAGACGTCCCAAGCCTTCGCCTTGTGCATAGTCGTAGTAGAGTTTGACGACTTCTTCAAAACATACCTGTTGGGGCAAATCAGATGCCAAACAAGCGTCTTTCCACCGCTTGACGCGCTCATAGCCCTGATCTGGCAAAGCGAAGCCTTCATAGTAATCCAAGAACCAAAAGCGCTGGAACAAAGGGGTGTAGACTGTCGCAGCAAAACCGAAGGTCTCAAAAAGGAAGTCGCCGTTGGGGTTGATATCAAGCAGATCCTGGTTGAGCCCTTGGTATGCCCTAAGCAGGCGTTGCAAGAAGTCATCACGTTTGGACAGGTCTTGGTTCAAAATCATGCCATATCCGGCGGCCACGAAGGCGGGCTCGTGACGTAGCAGGCTGCTCTCAACGGCGCGTCGCCAAGGATCGGCCTGGCGAATTGAGGTCTCTCCTATGGTCAAGTCTAGGTATTCCAGAATGACCAGACTCTCTTTCAAAATGCGGCCGTCTGGCAGCTCCAAAGCGGGCAGGGCAGTCGTGCCCTTCATTTTTGCCAGCAAGACCGGATCACGAGGCCTGGTGATATCGACCACGTTGAAATCGACGGCCCTCGGCAACCCTTTCATCGCCAACATGATTTCGACGCGCTGAGAAAAGGGGCAAATGGGAATATGGTGCAGCAGCGGTTTGTCGGGCATTTCTCATATATTGGCATCAGGTTGGCGACACGCGACAACAAACAAGGCGCGCGCAAGTTGCCTCGCACTCCAGCATGTATGGTCTGTCGAAGGCAAGGCCTATGTCAGCCCCCTGTGTTATCGGATCGGGGCCAGCAATTCGGGCGCGGTCACCAGCTGGCGAACATCGTGTGAATGCTCTTCTTCAAACACATTGTGTGCTTCCGCCCAGCGGTGCAAAGAGGCGATATCCAGCTTGGCGCACAGGGGGCGCACGCTCCAGGTGACCTGATAGGGTGAACAGCTGGTCTGCGTATAGCTAGGACCGGTGGTCGAGCCTGCATAGACCACAGGCGTACCGGTGTTGGCGGGTAGGGCGCGCGGCTGGGCACGGCCGTCGATATGATTTCCAGCATAAGCAAAGTCAGCAAAATCAAGGGCGTCAGGATCGTTCACCAGCAAGAAGACCTGGGCTTCTACCCGCAGCTCAGGATTGGCACAGGCTTGACTGACACAAGCCCCCAGACCTTTGCCCGGTTCAATATCGCAAGAGGTATAGACCCAGTGAACTTCGATACTGTCGCCCGGTTTGACACCATGGTAGGCGCCATGACCATGACTGGGGTCTTCCAGTTCGTCAGCCGCCAATTCCGCGCTCTCGTTGCATTGATATCCGCCCTGCTCGCCGGACGACAGAATGCTAAATCCCGGCCCTTTATGTTCAGCGTTGGTATGGGTGTGGATGTTGCAAAGCTCCAGAGCGCTGGCGGGCGGCGCAAAGCTGTAGGCCGTTGAATTGCTCCCACTAGGGTTCGCAATGTCGCGCGGGCTCTGTGGACCGAAGCCTTGGCACAAGTCTTGGGCGCTGGCTGGGAGGCTGGAACCAAAGGCCAAGGCGCTCGCGATTGCGAGGCTAGCGCCCAGTCTCCGCCCTGCACGGCTTTGGAGACCGTTTGGGGAACGGCGGCCAAGTCGTGGAGCGCGACAAGGCGCGGTGAGCGCAGACACAGCAGCAGGAAACGCAGCGACACGAGACATAGCAAAACCTTTTCTGAACGGGATGAGCCTGGACACTAGCACGATTTTGCGGCTAGTTCAGGCCTAAGAAGGGCCCACGCGGACTCTTCCTCGTGACGCCTACCTGCTCAGGGAAAACAATCAAAGGGATTAGTCCATGCTCAAACTGTCGGCCAACCTGGGCCTTTTGTGGCGTGAGCGTAGCCTGCCGGAAGCCATGCAAGCAGCAGCCTGGGCGGGCTTTGATGCCACCGAATTACACTATCCCTATGATGTGCCCGCAACAACGGTCAAACACGCGCTGGACGAATCTGGCTTGCCCTTGTTGAACTTGAACACCACGCCCGGCGATCAGGCTGGCGATTTCGGTTTGGCGGCCATACCAGGCCGCGAGGATGAAGCTAGAGCAGCCATTGACCAGGCTTTAGCCTATGCCAAGACACTGGGGGCGCGCTCGGTGCATGTGCTGGCGGGTAAAGCTTTGGGGCAAGATGCACGCAATGCCTTCATTGAAGCGCTGGCCTACGCCACCGAAGAAGCTGAAGCGGCGCGGCTCAATATTCTAATAGAGCCTTTGAACGATCGTGATGTCCCAGGTTATTTTCTCACGAGCCTGGATGATGCACGCGATCTTCTGCAGACAATCGCGGCACCCAATTTGAAGATCATGTACGATTGCTATCATCGCCAGATCATGCGCGGCGATCATCTGGAGCAGATCAGAGCAGCCCTGAACGACATCGGGCATATTCAATTCGCGGCGGTGCCCGACCGCGGCGAGCCCGATCAAGGCGAGGTTAATTTTCGCTGGTTGCTGCCCGCGATCCAAGACCTTGGCTATGGCGGCTGGTTTGGTGCGGAATACCGCCCGCGCGGCACCATGAACGAAGGTCTGTCTTGGATGCAAGACTGGCGGGATGCGGGGCTGGTGGCTTGAGGCTCCCTAACCGGGCCGGGCCGCCTGCGCGCGGTGCTGGCCCGGTTATTGTCGGCCGTCATGGAACATTGCAAAGCAAGCAGTGCTTTGGTCGGCAGCCAGAGGTCACGGGGGTCCCTACTTGCAAGCCTGCGCGTACTCGATCCACTTCCCGCCGATTTCCAGGCACCGTTCCTTGTTGCCGTAGTCACAAAGCTTGTATTCTTTGAGCCATCGTCCACCATGATCGTAGCAAGAATCGTCTGGTCCAAGAATGAAAATAAGTGCGACATAGGCAACGACAAGGAAGGCCAAGACCGCCAAAATTGATTTTAGCAAGAAACGAAAAACCATAGTTCGTCACCAGTATTTTGGGGGCAAGGCCACTGGGCGCAATGGCTCGCAGAGCTTGACCGCGTCGGTGTGAGGATAGGAGCGCCCGAGGTCGCGACCAAATTGATTGGCGAAACGATCGGCCTCGGAGTCGTTCTCTTCTCCTTTAAACCAGTTCATTGCGGGATCATGCACCTCTCGATCCCAGCTTATGATCTTCGCGGTCGCTTCAGCAACGGGCCTCAGTTGGGTCGCCTGCGCATTGGCCTTGCAGTGATAGTATTTGTCGCCGCCCTTGTAGCCGGCGCGCTTCATCATTCGGAAGTTTTTGATAAAAAGGGCAGTTGCCATAGCGGCTTCATAGACACCACCATTGCCACCAGAAAATGGCAGTCTTTCCGAGGACTTATCGGGCGCGTATGGGGGGACATAAAGAGGACGTTTTTCCACGATTGTTCTCCGTGCTCGTCTCGTTAGCCCGGATGACGAACGATGAAATGGAGCAATATGAGAACAGTCACTTCAAATCAAGCGTGTTTAATTTAGGTAAACTACTCCATCACGCAGCTAATTCGTCCAAGATTAGGCAGCTAGGTTCCGCGCTGGCCCAACCAATCGCCCATGCGCTCCAGCGCCCTTGCAATGTTCGCTTCCGAATTGGCAAACGACAGGCGAACGAAGCCCTCACCAGCAGCGCCGAAAGAGGTGCCCGCAATCGTCGCCACGCCCGCTTGGCTCAACCAGCCATCTTGCAGCGCCGCCGCGCTGATGCCAGTGCCCTGAACATTGGCGAAGGCGTAAAACGCGCCCTGTGGAAGAATGGAGGAGACACCCGGTAGCGCGTTTAGACCCGCATGCACCAAATCGCGCCGCTTGATGAAGGCTTGGCGCATGGTCTCGACCGGGCTTTGATCGCCGGTCAGCGCCGCCACACCCGCCAGTTGGGTGGGAGCGTTGACGCAAGAGTGAATATTGATGGCTAGGCGCTCGGCCTTGTCGATTAACCCGTCCGGCCAGTAGCCCCAGCCCAGGCGCCAACCGGTCATGGCGTAGGTCTTGGACCAGCCGTCCAAAATGATCAGGCGATCGCGCAGGCTCTCATAGCCCAGTAGCGAGACGAAGGGTTGGTCGCCCAGCGTCAGGCGCGAATAGATTTCATCGCTCATGACGACCACATCCGGGTGCGCTTCCAGGCCCTTGACCAGCGCTTCGATTTCTTCCGGTTTGGCCATGCCGCCGGTCGGGTTGCCGGGCGAGTTTAAAATAATCAGCGAGGTATCCGGGCGGATCTTGGATAAAATCTCGTCAGCGGAAAAGGAGAAGCCGTTGTCCTCGGGCAGGCTGTAAGGGATGGGTTCGGCCCCGGTATAGGCCACCATGGAGCGATAGATGGGAAAGCCCGGGTCGGGATAGAGGATCGAGCGGCCCGCCTGGCCTAACAGCATCATCGCAAAGGCCATGGTGACTTTGCCGCCGGGCACGATCAGGATGTTATTCGGTGAGACCGCGACGCCGCGATGGCGCGCGATATCATCGGCCACTGCTTGTGTCAGCACAGGCATGCCCCGCGCAGGTGTATAGCCGTGGTGACCGTCTTGCAGGGCTTTGATCGCCGCTTCGACGATGTGCGGAGCGGTTTTGAAATCCGGCTGACCAATGCCCAGATTGATGATGTCCTTTCCTTCAGCGCTGAGCTTGGCGGCTCGCGCCAGCACGTCAAAAGCGGTCTCTGTGCCAAGCTTGCCGATTGCATCAGAAATCATCATGGCAGTTGTTGTCCTTCTAGGCTGCGTTGGTTGCCACGGCTCAATGGCCGTCTAGCGCATGACCCTAATTGAGCCAGAATGATCGGGCAAGATGCCTGCAATACCACCTTGTCGCCCCCGTGTTGCTTTCCCGATTTGTCGGCGACGGCGGCGCGGATCGTAGTGACTGGACCATGAATTTTACGGGCTCGTTGCGCCCGCCAAGCTGAACAGATTGTAGCTGACCCTATTATGCACACCCACGCTATCCTTTTGGCGGCAGGTCAATCCAGCCGCATGGGCACCAACAACAAACTGCGTTTACCCTTGCGCGGACGGCCCGTGGTCTATCATGCGGCCAAAGCCTTCTTGGATGCTGGCTTAGAATTGCTTGTCGTTTTGGGCCACGAGGCAGAGACCATTCGCTTTATGTTGCCCGAGTCCAAGCGTATCCGAACCATATTTTCGCCGCGCTATCAGTCGGGCTTGGCCTATTCGCTGTCGATCGGGCTGCGCTCGATTCCGCCAGAAACGCGTTGGGCGATTGTCGGGCTGGGTGACATGCCGATGGTCAAGCCCACCACCATTGCGCGCCTGGCTGCCAAGACACGCACTTCCAGCAACTATGCGATCGTGCCCACATTTCAGGGCGAGTGGGGAAATCCGGTGGCGCTGTCCCACTATATGATCCGCGAGAGCCTGACGCTTGAAGGCGATACCGGCGCTGGCCAAATGCTGCGCCGCCAGCCCCAGTTTGTTGACGAAATGCCGGTTGCCGACGAAGGCATTGTCCGCGACGTGGATACTCCTGAACTTTATGCCGCCATGCGCAGAATCGATCGCTATTGACGCTGCCTTTGTGCGCCATGGCGCAATGTTAGTACGCGGCTCTACGACGCGCGCTGAAACTTGGGCCCCAATGCTTGCCAGGGGGCAGACCTTACTCCTATAAGCATTGCACCGGATGCGTCGCGCAACCTTGCGCGCGGCTTCGATATCCGCGCCTATCGCAAAGGAATCTTCATGTCTAAAACGGTCCCAAATCAAAGCATCGCTGGCAAATTTGGCTTCGGTCAACCCGTGCGCCGCGTTGAGGACACGCGGTTGGTTACCGGCCAGGGCTGCTATTCGGACGATGTGCAACTCGACGGCGCTTTGATCGGCTACGTTTTGCGCTCACCTTATGCGGCGGGCAAGATTGCGGCGCTGGATGTTGACGATGCTCGCCAGGCGCCAGGCGTTCAGTTGATTTTGACCGGCGAGGATCTGCAAAAGCGTGAGGCCAATCACCTCAAGTGCGGTTCGCTGGTCAAGCAGCCGGACGGCAGCACCATGCACGAGCCTCAGTTTCCGGTTTTGGCCTTTGAGCGCGTCTATCATGTTGGCCAAGCCGTGGCCTTCATCGTTGCGGACAGCCTAAACGACGCCAAAAACGCAGCCGAGATGATCGAATTCGACGTGGACGAGAGCGATGCCGCGCCCGATTTCTGCACAGCGCTGGATGAAGGCCAGCCGCAGGTTCACGCCGCTGTGGCGGGCAATCGCGCTTTTGAATGGCGTCACGGCGATCAGAGCGCGACCGCGGCTGCATTTGCCAAGGCTGCGCATGTGTCTGAGCTGACCTTGGTCAACAACCGGATTATCTCAAATCCCATGGAGCCGCGTATCGCGATCGCCGAATGGGACGAGGAAACACAAAAGTTGACCATGACGGCGAATACGCAAGGCGGCTGGCCGCTTAAGTCACGGTTGGCAAAGGATTTTCTAAAGATTCCAAGCGAGCAGGTGCGTGTTGTAACCCCTGATGTTGGCGGTGGCTTTGGCACACGCGCCTTCCCTTGCCCGGAACAGCCCATGGTTTGCTTGGCGGCGCGTGAACTGAACCGCCCCGTCAAATGGGTCGCCGAACGCTCGGAAAACATGCTGACCGATTTGGGCGGGCGCGCGCACCTGTCCACGGCGCGCCTGGCACTGGACGAAGATTACAAAATCTTGGCACTGGATATCCATTTGCGCGCTGATTTGGGCGCCTTCTTGTCAGACGCCGCGCCCTTCATTCCAACAGGGGCCATGCTGAAAGTGGCTACGGGTGTCTATGATGTGCCAGCGCTGAATGTGCTGGTTGAGGGCGTTTATACCAACACCACGCCGGTTGATGCCTATCGTGGCGCAGGCCGCCCGGAAGCGATTTATCTGGTGGAACGCTTGATGGACAAAGCGGCCAACAGCCTGGGGCAAGATCGCGTTGAGTTCCGGCGCAAGAACTTTGTGACGCCCGAGGCTATGCCCTACACCGCCGCGACTGGTACCACCTATGACGACGGCAACTTTAGCTTGGTTATGGACGATGTTCTCAAGCGGGCCGACTGGGCGGGCTTTGAGGCGCGCCGTCAAGAGTCCGCCGCCAAGGGGCTGCGCCGCGGCATCGGCCTTTGCTACTATATCGAATCAACGCTGGGGGCGCCTAATGAGTCCTGCGCCGTTACCTTCATTGGCGACGGCAAGCTGGAGTTCACGGTCGGAACCCAATCAAACGGCCAAGGTCACGAGACTGCCTTCGCACAGCTGATGGCCGATCGCTTGGGCGTGGATATCGACCAGGTTCGCATGGTCCAAGGCGATACCGACCGCATTCCTACGGGCGGCGGCACCGGCGGCTCGCGGTCAATGATTACGCAAAGCACCGCGATCAATGGCGTTGCCGACCAGATCATTGAGAAGGCCAAGGCCATGGCCGCCGAAGATTTTGAGTGTTCGGTTGAAGATATCCGCTTTGAAGCGGGCGAACTCAGCGTCGTGGGTACCGACAGGCGCACCAGCATCATGGGGCTAGCCGAAAAGCACCCCGGCGCGCTGGATGACAGCGCCACGACCAAGATTCGCGACAATTCTTATCCAAACGGCTGCCACGTTGCCGAGGTGGAAATCGACCCCGAGACCGGCCAAACGCAAATCTTGCGCTATACTATCGTGGACGACTTTGGTGTGCTGCTGAACCCCATGCTCGTTGAAGGACAGGTTCACGGCGGTGTCGTCCAAGGTCTGGGTCAGGCGTTGTGCGAACACGTCGTTTTCGACGAGGGCGGGCAGCTGGTGACCGGTTCCTTCATGGACTATGCCATGCCGCGCGCCGATACCATGCCCAAGATGGAGTTCCATTATACCGAGGAGGTGCCTTGCACCACCAATGACATGGGCGCCAAGGGCTGCGGTGAGGCGGGGTCTATCGCATCACCGGCGGCGGTCATCAATGCGATGATTGATGCGCTGAAAGAGGATGGCATCAGCCAGTTGGACATGCCCGCAACGCCTCAAGCGGTTTGGCGAGCGTTGAAAGAGGCGGCCTAATTTAGGCGGCCCAAGGCGCTTCATCACCCCGAATAAAGGCCAGCGGCGAGCCCGACCGGTTGTATGCGGAGTCTCGCTATCGGCTCGCGTTCTCGCGAAATGGGCTGCGCCGCCTGAGGAAGTTGGCCCATTTGGGCCAGCAACCGGGAGTTGCAGTTGCAGCTTGCAACGCTGTCACCACTTTTGATTGTTAAACTCGTCGTTTTTCGTCACTCTTTGCACAGATAGGCAAAGACAAGGCCCGTTGCAGACTTAGTGGGCCATAGGGCGGAAAAAAAAGATGGAAAGAAAACCTAGGGGACGAGCACCGCGATCAACAGCCAAGCACTCGTGGTTCAAGAAGGCGGTTAACCGCTGGAGCTGGCGGGCGGCGAGCCCGCGTCTTCTCGCGTTTCTGGGCCTGGTGGTAGTCGTCGCCAGCCACCAGCAGCCGGTGTTGGCCGATGATACCCAGTCCGACGCGCTTGGCGAGCCGCCGGTCGGCGCGCCCGCTGACGCTGTGGCGGTGCAGGCCGATCTTTGGGATCTGCTGGGAGGCCAGGCCGGTTCGCAGGGCGCACTAGGATACGCGCGCAGCGATCTACCCGATATTGCCGCGCTTTTGTCGCTGGATACGGGCTCTCGCTCGCCAGACTTCCAGAGCGCGACGATAGATTTCGTGTTTTTGCTCAATGAATTAGAAGCGGTCAAGCAAGCACCAGCGACCGGCAGCCTTGTGGCGGCGCTCGACAAGGTTAGCGCTTCAAAAGGGGCCCCGACCCAAGCGGCCACGGCTTCGCCCATAGACCTAGGGGGCGCTCCTGCCTTGGTGCAGGAGAGCGCACCAGAGGACGCTTTGTCTTCGCAAAGCCTTGCCGCGCGGGCCCAAGTCGCTTCTTTATCGACACGCTTAGTACAACAGCGCCAGCAAGTGCAGTTTTATCGTCAGCGTGTCGCCAAACTGGATCAAAGCGCAGCGGCGACGAAGGCTCATCTCAGCCAACTGGCGGCAGACAAACAAGCGTTGGCCCAGCAACTCGCGGCCAAGCAAGCGCAAATTGATTTGCAGCTGATGCCTGATTTGCGAGCCGCACGCGACGGCTTGCTGCGCCTGAATGCAAGGCATCGCGCGCTGGTTGCCTCGCAGACCCAAGTTCAAGAGGCGCTTGCAGAGGCCCAGAGCCGGATCTCCGAGGAGTTGGAGCCACAAATCGCCACCTTGAAGGCCCGCGAGGGGACGGAAGTTGCCAGCCTATTTGATCGCCTGGATGTTTTGGGGCTAGAGCGCGATATCGCCCTGTTTCACGCCCGCCAACTCGCGGCGGCCTTTGAGGAAGCAAGTCTGCATTTGGACCGCCAGCTTCAGCCCAAAGTAATCGACCTTAGCCAGCAGCTCGCAAGCCTGGGCGCTGAGCGAGAGTCGCTCAACCATCAGGTTCGGTCGCTCAACCAGGCGATCGAAGTTGAATACCGACCGATGTTGCAGGCACTTGAGCGCGAGAACGTCGCGCTTCAGAACCGAAACATAAAGCTGGAGAACCAAATCACCCGATTGGAGCAGGATTTGAAACACCGTGCCCGTCAGGTGCGCGCTCAAAAAGGGCACATTGATCCAGCGCGGTGTCAAGCGCTGGTGGCGCGGCACTCAGAGCGCCTAGCGGCGATGACGGGCCTTTTAGCCCTATTTCAGCTTGAACAATTGGCCCCAAAGGATTTGCGGGTCATTGATCCAGAGGAGTCGTCCGCCTTTGATTTCGTTTTCAATGATTTGGCAGCCGGATGGCTGCTTGAGCGCAGTGTCGACCCCTTTGTATCGCCCGACCAACAAAAGATGGCGGCACTGGATAGCAAGGCGAAGAAGCGGCGCTGGTCACCGCTTGGCAGTGACAATGTTTTAGCGCTGCAAAGTGCCAGCAACGCTTGGCTTAAACGCAAGGGGCTGACCTTGGCCAAGATCGGGCTTCCCGCCACAAAGGGCTGTTCTGCTCGGCTCTGCCTGACGGGCGTCGTGGACAGCCGTACGCGCATTGTGGCGTCTTATATTTTTGATCGCGATCCGTCGGTATTCCCGGGCGCGGTCGCGCAGCGTTCGGCAAAAAACGCTGGCTCGGGCAAGACCCGCGCGGCAGCGGCCCCAAATTTGGTGCCGGGCGCGCTGCTGGACGAGCTCATGCAAGCCTGTAAAGGGCAGGGGTAGCGGCAACCAGCCGCCTCGTGAGCGCTCCTGCAATGCCCTTTCAATGCTCTGTCAATCTTGGGCCAGCTGGGGATAGCTGAGCATGGCGCGCTTGTGCAGTTCAAGCGCGGTGACCGCCGCTTCGGGGTCGCGTGCGGCTAGGGCAGCGTGAAAATCTACGGCGGCTTGAATCAACAAGCGTGTTTCAGGAAAGACCTGCCGCTTTTGCTGCAGGGCAACGCCGGTTAGATGCGTGAGCGTGTCGGCGATGGAGCGATCCACGAAGGCGAAGATAGGGGAGCCGACGGCCTCGCCCCAGGCGCTTCGATAGTCCTGAACCGCTCGCAAGACCTGGGTGCGCTCAGCGTCCAAGTCCTGCATGACGACCAGTGCGCGTTCCATGCGGTCTAGCTGAGCGTCCGTGATCGTTTTGGCGGCGCGTCGGGCCGCCCAGCAATCCAGTGTAAAACGCATGTCGATCAGCGCATCAAGATCCTCGCCATGGCTTGCCGCATAGCGTGCCAGGGCCTCGCCGGCCAAGGGCAGGTGATCGGCGACGCGCGTGCCGCCGCCTTGAATGGCAGAGACAAGCCCTTGGGTTTTTAGCTTCTGAATGGCGCTGCGCACCGAGGTGCGGCTAACGCCCATAACCTCGGCCAGCTCTCGCTCGGGCGGTAGACGCTTGCCGACGGGAAATTCGCCCTCTTCGATGCAGCCCTGTATCACGCTGGCGATGCGCTCACTCAGCCCGCCGGTGGTGGCGTCGGCCTCAAGGCGGCTTTTTAGATCAAATCTAAGCATGACAGTCTTTTACCGTTGATGGGGAGAGCGCAGAGAAGACCGTAGGACCGCGTCTGGTCCTACCAATTTTGATTATGGTGCAGATCCTTGCAAAGGCAAGATGGTATTTTGCTGACAGGACGCTAGGGGTTGGGCGCGTGGGACGACATTGCGTGGCGCAAACAGGCGCTGTGATCGGCCTGAAAATTGTCCTCAGCCCACCATCGCTCGGTCTGTGCCAGGCGTTTGCCGATGTCCGGTCCAGGCTCAAGTCCGGCTGCGAGCAGATCCTTTCCCTTGACAGGAAAACGCGGAATGTCCAGAGTTTGAAGCCGCCGGAAGCGCTCCAAACACCACAACGAGCCGTCCGCAAGCAGCAGGCTATCGAGCGCGGTACGGCGACCATAATGATAGAGGAGCTGGCTATCGAGCAGGGCCAGATCAGCCATCGCTTGGCGCAGGCGCTGGCTGTCGGCGTTGGATAACCGCAAGCGCTGTGCCATCATCGCAAGGCCCGCCGGATCGTGTCCCAGTAGGGCGCGGAGCATGACCAGCGGGTCGGGTGGCGAGCCTAGTGCTGCAAAGCGCATCAAACAGCTTTGGGCCAGCTCAAGCAACAAGGGTTTGGCCCAGACTGCCAGCAGAATTTGACCTTGGTCCAGCAGCTTGAGTACGGGTCCGCAAGAAGGCAATGCCAGCAGCTTGAAGAGTTCGTCCTGGAGGCGTTCACCAGAAAGGCGCGCGAGCCCAGGTGCAAGAGCGGCACAGGTGTCGAGCGTTGCGGTATCGAGCGGTTGGCGTGCATATTTGGCGGCGAAACGGAAATAGCGAAGCAGGCGCAAATAATCTTCGCGAATGCGTTGGGCAGGGGCGCCGACAAATCGCACTTTGCCTGCCCTCGCATCGATCAAGCCCGTCTCCAGAGGATCGAAAACCTGCCCATCAAATCCCAGGTAAAGCGCGTTCATTGTCAGATCGCGCCGGGCGGCATCGGCGTGCCAGTCGCGGGTGAAGCGGACCTCTGCGTGGCGGCCGTCCGTGTTGACATCTTCGCGTAGGCTGGTGATTTCAACAGCATGCCAAGACTTGCGATCCTCGGTTTGGATGGTGGCCCCAGGCTCAAAGGTCTTCGCAGCTTGCTTGGTATCCGCGGGCAACAAAGCGGTGACGGTGCCGTGCTCAATGCCCGTCGGAAGAGCGCGGATGCCAAACGCCTGCAAACGCGCCAGCGTTTCTTGCGGCTCGTGTTGGCAAGCAATATCGACATCGCTGAAGTCCAGCCCCAACAGCGAATCGCGAACGCAGCCGCCGACAAAGCGCGCGTGCTGGTGCCCGAGGGCGCCGAACAGGCCGTCGTAACCAGGGCGGCGCATCCAGGGCTTGAGGTGGTGCAAAGTCGGGGCAGGCCGGTCGCCGGTCATGGGTTCAATAGGCGCGAAAGGTTGACCAAGATGCCCGCCGTCGCGCCCCAAATGTAGCGATTGTGGTAAGGAATTGCCCAGAAATAGCGCGGCTTGTCTTGCCAATTGCGGGTTTGGCGCTGGTGGTTGCCCGGATCCATCAAGAAATCAAGGGGGACTTCGAAGACTTCGGCGACTTCGCTGGGATCTGGCTTAATCTGAAGTGGCGGTTTTGTTAGCGCCACGAAAGGGCGAATGGCAAAGCCGGTTCGGGTGATATAGAGCGGCAACTCCCCGACCAGCTCAAAGGCTTCAGGGGGCAAGCCTACTTCTTCGTGGGTCTCGCGCAGGGCCGTATGGGCAAGGTCGGGATCGAAGGCCTCAGCGCGGCCTCCGGGGAACGAGATCTGCCCCGCATGCTTGGTCAAGTGCGTCGCGCGCTGGGTCAGCAGAACTTGCGGCCCCGAGGCATGCTCGATGATCGGAATCAACACTGCCGCGTCGCGGTGTGGCGGCGTAGGCATGGTACCGGGGTTCATATGGTGGTCGCCGGACATCAGATCGGGCAGCGGGCCAAAGGCTGTGCTGGACGGTGGCGCATCGATAGAGGCGGATGGTGTTTGCTCAGCGCCAACCAGCTTAGAGGTTTTGGTGAGCGCGCCCGCCTTCAAGGCCTCCACATAGTCGGATCTGAAGCGAGGGTGTTGGCTCATTCCAGGGCTCCTAAATCAAACCAGCAGCCATTCGATAGCAGCCAAAGATGCCCGTCGCGCTCCTCGCCAAGGTCAACCAGGTCATAAAACGAGCTGGCGGTTAGCCGCGCGCGTAGGCCGCGTTCCAGCGCCACATAGGGGCGCGGCTCGCCGGTGTCGGCTACCTGCTCAATAACCAGCGGGTGGTCCGGACCCAAGGTTACGCGCTGGTCTATGTTGGTGGTCAGGGTGATCGCTTGCTGGGGGCTGGCTTTTGCCTCCACCGAATTCAAGCTTGCCACAAAGGCGGCGTCCTCGACATCGATCAGGCCTTTTTCAATCGGTGTCACCAGCCAGTGCCGCCCGTCGGCCTCGCACCTCAGAACGCTGGCAAATAGCTTTACCAGCTCAGGGCGGGCAATCGGGCGCCCTTCGTGAAACCAGGTGCCGTCGCGCGCAATGCGCATATTGTAGTGGCCATGATCTTTAGCGATCTTGGGCCAATCTTCGGGGGCCAAGCGCGGCTTGGAGGGCATGTTTAGGCCTTGGGTCAGCGGTTAAAACTAGGAAGCGCAAAGCTGCAGACGCGCCGCAAGTGCCGCTTGCTTTGCAGGATCAAGCTGCGGCGCCTAGGGCTGCCCCGGTGGGCCACAATGACAGGGCCCCGCGCTTTAGCTCCATTAATAAGAAAGACTTTTTGGGGCCAAGGTCAACCGGCAGCGAAAAACGGCCTTGTGCGTTGGTGAAGGCATAGCGGCGGTAGACCTGCGGGGTGTCAGTCACCAAAAAGCACAACCCATAGCCTAAAGCCGCCGCATCGCTGAGCCCGCGATTGATCAAAATCGCAGCATAGCCTTTGCCCTGGTGCGCTTGTGCAATGGCGATAGGGCCCAGCAGCACGGCCGCCGGATCGCCCTCTTGGTCTGCTTGTTGTTCATCTATTTGCAGGGGCCAAAACCGCAAAGTGCCTTGGATCTGTCCCGTGGTGTCAACACCGACATAGGCCAGGCTACGGATGTGGCGCTGGGGCGCACGCAGGGCGTAGACCCCGCGGTTCTGGCGGTCTTTGCCAAAACTTTCGTCAAGCAATCGCTCGATACGCGGGCCGTCTTGCGGCGATTCTGGACGGACGACCAGCGGAGACATGCAGCAAAAACTCTGTCAAAAGCGCTAGAAAGAAGAGCCAGGCTGGCTCAAGAAGTCGCGCTCTTCGTCGGTTGGCTCGCGGCTCAAAACGGCGTTGCGATGCGGAAAGCGCCCAAAGCGGTCGACGATGACTTGGTGGCGAAGCGCATAGTCATAGGCAATGGCAAGGCCTTTTGCCGCTTCTGGATCTTGGGCGGCGACCTCATCATGCAGGGCTTTGAACAAAGCGACCGACTGCGCCTGAAGCCCGCGATCTTCGGCATGTTCGAAGGGCAGATAAACAAAGGTCCGCTGGCGTGGTGTTAGGTCGCGATCAAATCCTTGAGCAAGCGCGTGCTGAGCAACCTCTAGGGCGCGTGGGTCACTTGCAAAGGAGCGCGGATCATCGCGGAACATATTACGCGGTGCTTGGTCCAAAAGAACGCAAAGCGCCAAGCATCCAATGGCGCTGTCGCGCCAGCTTTCGAGTTCACCGGTCATGGCACGGGCGTGGAGCGCGCCCAGCTTGTCGCGCACCAGTTGGTCAAAGGCAGGGTCTTTTACAAAGTGCTGCTTGGGCTCTGTCTCGTCGAACCAGAAGGCGACCACTTGCTCGGCGCTTTGGGCGGCTACTGGGTGTTGAGCACTCGTGTCGGTCATGGGTCCAGTCCTACTTCATAGATAAGGGGGCCACCGTTTGTTGCGAAACGATGCTCAAAAAAGTCCGTCACCTGTACGCCGTCTGCGGAGGGCAAAAAACGCACTTGGCGCTCCAATCGCTGCTTGGCGTAGGCGCGACCATTGAGCGATTTTACCTGCACAATATAGGGTACGGTCACGTTGGATAGCTGGCCGCCCGCTGTCACTCTAAGCGTCACGCGCACAATATGCCGGTCACTGCCCGACTCGGGCGGGCATTGCACACCAACGTCATAGATTTGTGCTATCACCGTCACGCCTTCTTGCTGCCATGAGCGCACGCGGGCTCCCGGAATATAGTCCAAGCTTGCGCAGCTCGTTTGCGGGGTTTGGCGTTCATCAACAGGCGCACAAGCGGTTGTCAGCAGGGCGCCGATTACCAGCAAGCAAAGTCCAAGAAAGCGGTTGGTTTTCATCATGGCGGTCTTATATCGCGTGCAACGGGCTAGGAACAGGCCTTAAAGGGGTTTTCCGTACTGCCTTGTTGGCCTATAGCAGGGCCAAAGGCTGAGGGCTAGTCAATGGCGCGAATTGCAGATGATTGGCAGCAGGGTGTCGGCAGCTGCAAAACAGCACGAGCCGCCGGTAAAAACTGGCCGTATGAAGGGACCGCGCCTGAAAGAAGGGCGCAAGAAAGGACAGACTTAATGAGCCTCATCTCTCAAGACAAGGTAGCGCGCGCGCCAGATGAACAGGCAAGCAGCTTGCCGGCCGTCACTTTGGTTCTTGCCAATCCGCGTGGGTTTTGTGCTGGGGTCGTGCGCGCAATCGACATCGTAGAACGCGCTCTGGCCAAGTACGGAGCGCCGGTCTATGTGCGCCATGAAATCGTGCATAATCGCTTTGTGGTGGACAGCTTGCGCGCCAAGGGCGCGGTCTTTGTCGAAGAGCTGGACGAAGTACCCGGCGACGTGCCCGTCATTTTTTCAGCCCACGGCGTACCCAAGTCGGTGCCGCAAGAGGCTCAACGCCGTGCGATGCACTATATCGACGCCACCTGTCCGCTGGTCTCCAAAGTGCACCGGGAAGCAGAGCGCTTTTTTGAGAAGGGCAAGACCATGATTATGATTGGTCACGCCGGACACCCTGAGGTCATCGGCACCATGGGCCAGTTGCCAGAGGGCGCGGTGGTGCTGGTCGAGACACTCGAAGACGTGGCGGCTCTGCCGTTCCAGAGTGGCAAAGACCTGGCCTTTGTCACCCAAACCACCCTGTCCGTGGACGACACCGCCCACATCGTTGACGCGTTGAAACAGCGCTATCCCGATATTCAGGCGCCGAAGGCCGAAGACATTTGTTACGCCACGACCAACCGTCAGGCGGCCGTTAAAGACAGTGCCGCAGGCTGCGATCTTTATCTTGTCGTGGGCGCCCCCAACTCGTCGAACTCAAATCGACTGGTCGAGGTGGCACGGCGTCACGGCGCCAAACAGGCCCTCTTGGTGCAACGCGCGCATGACCTGGACTGGAATGCCATTGGTCGCCCGCAACGGGTGGGGATCTCTGCGGGCGCCTCAGCGCCCGAATCGCTGGTCAACGAAGTCATCGAAGCTTTCAACCAACGCTTTAAAGTGACGATCGAGCGCCCCATCACGCGCGAGGAAAATGTGCGCTTCAACATTCCGCTGGAGCTTCGCGAGCCGTCCTTGGAGAGTCCGGGCACTGCATCCGAAGGGGGCTCCTAGGTGGCCAATCGCGTAGAGATTTGGACGGATGGCGCCTGTTCGGGCAACCCAGGGCCTGGCGGCTGGGGCGCGGTCCTACGCTATGGCGAAGCGGAAAAGGAGCTGTCGGGCGGCGAAAACGATACAACCAACAACCGCATGGAATTGCTGGCCGCAATCAACGCCCTAGAGGCGCTGACACGACCCTGTATCGTCGATTTGACCACCGACAGCCAATACGTGCGCAAGGGAATGACCGAGTGGCTGCGCGGCTGGAAGGCCAAGGGGTGGAAGACCGCCTCCAAGCAGCCCGTGAAGAATAAAGACCTTTGGCAACGCCTGGACGCGCTGACCCAAGAACATGAAGTGGCCTGGCACTGGGTCAAGGGCCACGCCGGGCACCCTGAAAACGAGCGCTGCGATGAGTTGGCACGCTCGGAAATCGACAAGCTGAGGGCCACAGGCTCAGCCGCGGTCTAGCTGGGCGCCTGGGTTTGGGTGCCAGGGTTTGGGCGCCTGGGTTTGGGCGCTTGACTAGTCTTCGAGCCGGCGGGCCAAAGCTTCGATTGCAAAGTCATAGCCTTGGGGGCCAAAGCCGCAAATCACGCCAACCGCGATCGCCGATAGGTAGGAGTGATGGCGAAAGGCCTCACGGGCGTAGACGTTGGATAGATGCACCTCAATAAATGGCAGGCGGACACCGCGCAGAGCGTCGTGCAGAGCGACCGAGGTGTGGGTATAGGCGCCTGCGTTGATGATGATGC
This sequence comes from Alphaproteobacteria bacterium, assembly GCA_030432195.1. GTDB lineage: Bacteria > Pseudomonadota > Alphaproteobacteria > UBA7985 > JAUIBT01 > JAUIBT01. The sequence goes on along the minus strand of JAUIHE010000006.1, from coordinate 12,261 downwards.
CTTGGCAGTCGCGGCGGGCTTCATGGACGGCATCCACAAGGGCGCCTTCGCTGTTGGATTGAAAACAACGCATTGCCAGCCCCAAGCTTTGCGCCTTTTCCCGGCTCGCGGCTTCGATCCCGGCAAGGCGCAGGTCGCCATAAATGCCGGGCTCGCGTTCACCCAGAAGATTGAGATTTGGGCCGTGTAGAAGCAGCAGTTGCGACATGGGAATGCTCTTTGTTGGTGATTGCGCGCGGCACCCTAGCGCCTTTCGAGGCGAGGGGAAAGCAAAACGACAAAGGGCAAGCCCGGCTTGAGCTTGCCCTTTATGTGATCAAAGATTTGCCCCTTGCAAAGCAACGACAAGGCGTTGTTCGCCTAGGGGAGGGACCTATGAGTTGTTGGCTTGCGCGCGGGCCAAGGTAATGGCGTTTTGGATCTGCGCGGGGGGCACTGCGCCAGGCATGAAGGTGTTACCCACCATAAAGGCAGGGGTGCCGGTAACGCCCAACTGATCGGCCAACATGGATGTTTGGGCCAGCTTTTCCAGAATGAGACTGCTTTCCATGTCCTGCTTGAGCTGGGCGACATCCAGGCCCACATCTTCTGCAACTTTGAAGACGACGGCATCCGTCACGCGGCCTTGGAACTTAATCAAGGCCGTATGGTATTCCTCGTACTTTCCTTGCTTTTGTGAGGCCAGGGCGGCTTTTGCTGCGGTCTGTGATGCCGCTGACAAGATCGGGAACTCCTTCATGACCAGCTTGATGTTGCCATCAGCGGCAACAGTCTCGAACAGGCCAGGCGCGGCGGACTTGCAGTATCCGCAATTGTAGTCAAAGAACTCCACCAGCACCACGTCACCCTCTGGGTTGCCCATAACCGGGTCGCTGGCGTTGTTGTACAGGGGCTCGCGCAGGCCGCCATCTAGCAGTTTGGAAAAGCGGCGCGCTGTATAGACGGGTTCATTCGCTTGGAAGACCTCCAATGCATCCATGAAGATGACATCGGGATTGCTGACAAGATAGTCTCGGATAGCTTCACTGCTCACAGCGGCGGTCTGCTGAGCAGGCGCGTTGGCAGCAGCGGTCGCGGTCGCGGTAGCAGTTGCGACGGCGCTCGCTTGGGCGGTGACCTGCTGTTTCAGGGTGCCGATTTCCTGCTCATAGGCGCTAAGTTGCTTTTGCAGAGCATCCAGCCGGGAGGTGTCTGGCGTGGCGTTGAAATAGGCTGAGAACGCAGCGGCGCTTACGAGGCCGCCAACGAGGCCAATGGCAAGGCTGCTAACAGGGTTCGACATGCGTGTCTTCCTTATCGTTTGTTGTTTTGTGGGTGAGTTTCAGCAAAGCGCCTGGGGCGCTGGTGAACGTCACCTTTGGGTCTGAGTGTCTGACAAGCGCCGCTGGGGGAACAGGCGCGGGTCGGGTTTGAGAACCGAAGTGGAGCTGCGAGGCTCACTTCAGCTCGGCTTGGTATTCAATATCTTTGGCGCGCAGCCACGATGGCGAATTTTCTGCCAACAACTGTTGCGCGCGCTTGGCCTGAACAATGGCTTGCTTGGTATCGCCCAGCGCCAGGCCAGATTCGGCCATGGCCAGAGACGACAAGCCCTGCTCGCCGCCCTTAGCATAGCCAACCGCCATCATCCGCCAATAGCTAGCGTTGCTGGGTTCCTTCAAAAGCGCGCGATTAAGCAAGCCCAAACCCTGGGCCAAGGAATTGAAACTGCCCTCATCCAAGTAGACTTGCGCGGCAGAGGCCAGAAGTACGGGTTCTTCACCTGCCAATTGCAGGGCGCGATTATAAGACTGAATGGCTAGCGCTGCGTGCCCGTGCTCGCGCAGAGCTTGGCCGCGTAGCTCATAGAAATAGGGGTCGTTGGGCGCGCTTGCTATAAGCTGGTCAATCATCGCCAAGCTTTGCTCAAGCGGTGCGGACCGCACGGCTTGCGTCGCACGAGCGTATAGAGCGGGCAAGCTGCTGTTGCTGGGCGGATAGAGGCGATCAACTTCGGTCTTGCTGAGTAGGAAGCCCGCAAGTTTGGCCTTCACCCTCTCAAAACGAAGCGCCATGTCGAATGGAACCGAACGGCGGAAGTTCTGGGCAGCAAGAACGTTGGTCTTGAGCTGATCGATACGGTCTTGGCTTAAGGGGTGCGAGCGCCAATAGCGGTTGGAATTGACCAGATAGTCCCGCTTGGCGAGCTTAGCAAAAAAGCTGGGCAGGCCGCGCGCGCTCAGACCGGCGGCATCCAAGATTTGCACGGCTGATTGATCCGCAGCTGACTCCTGGGCGCGCGAATATTGCAGAACGTCGGCTGTAGCAAAAACCCGCGCACTGGCGATGGCCGCATTGGCGACTTCTGGATTGTCGCTGAGCGAGGCCACGCCTAGGCCCAACAACATGCCCATCAGGGACTTGGCGGTTGAGGCGGCAATGGCATCGCGCCCGCGGATCAAGTGGCCGCCGACGATATGCCCTGTCTCGTGTGCGATGACGCCCGACAGTTCCTCAACCGATTCCGTGCGCAGCAGCAAACCGGTGTTAAGAAACATATTGGCCCCGCCGGTGACAAAGGCGTTGACCGCTGGATTGATAACCAGAACCAGGTCCACCGCATCGCTGCCGAGCCCGCCAGCGGTAAAAATCGGATTGCTAACGTCTTTTAGGAAACTCTCAATCTCCGCGTCTCGTATGACACGCATGGATTGGGCGTGAGCGGGGGAGGCGGCTAGGCTCAAGGCCCAGCCCATGATGCAAGCCAGCAATAGCAGCCAGGCTTTTAAGGGCGAGGTGGCGCGCAAGGCGGAACTTTCAAAGTCGTTGCAGGTCGGTGGCACTTGCTTGCCCGCAAATTTGGACAAGAGCAAGGCTCGCAATGAGAATCGACGCGCTTGTGAGGGGGCACCCGCGCTGGCCGCGCTAGAAGTTTTGATAAGGAAGAAATCAAATGAAATAGCTTGCAATTGTTAAATTTGTGCTGAAAATACCGATAAATCGACACAAAATATAACATTTAAATCTGAATAGTGCTACTTTGTCCTTTTGCTGGTCGATTTTGCTTGCTTGCGCAGGCGCAGCGCCCTATGGAGGCTCCTAAGTCCTAGAACAGGGCACACCACAATTGGCGCCCACCCAGACACAAAAGAGAGTGCCCATGCTTGCTCGTCCAGACACACGCCACTTTGCGCCCTCAAAGCGAGGGGAGGCTGTCGGTCCCTTCATCGTGATGGATGTCGTCAAGGCGGCAACTGAGCGGGCCGCCAAGGGATTACCGGTCTATCATTTGGAAATCGGCCAGCCCGGCACCGGAGCACCAAGGCGTGCACAAGAAGCGGTCCTGGCTGCGATGCAGGCCTCGCCGCTTGGATACACAACCAGCTTTGGGCGTGAAGATCTGCGCCAGGGCCTGGCGCGCCACTACCAGGATTTTTACGGCGTCAACGTGGACCCGGAGCGTTTTGCTGTCGTGGCTGGTTCTTCGGCCGGGTTCAATCTGGCCTTCATTGCGGCTTTCGAAGCCGGGGACCGCGTGGCGATGGCCTCGCCTTGCTATCCCGCGTATCGCAACATTTTGGGCGCCATGGGCCTTGAGGTCGTCGAGATCCCTGTGGGGCCCGAGGACCGCTTTCAGCCCAGTGTTGCCCATTTGCAGGCGGCCTTGGAACAGCCCGGAGGTCTGCAGGGCTTGATATTGGCGAGCCCCTCAAATCCTACGGGTACGATGGTAAGTCCAAAGACCTTGGATGAAATAGCGCGCTTTTGCCATGACCAGGGAATTCGCCTGATATCTGATGAGATTTATCATGGCCTGTCGTATGGCGCGAAGGAGGCGACGGCGCTTGCCTCGTCACCCTCTGCGATCGTCATCAATTCCTTTTCCAAATACTATTCTATGACGGGTTGGCGCGTTGGTTGGCTGATCGTGCCTGAAGATTTGCGCCGCACAATCGACCGCTTGCAAGCCAATATGTTCATTTGTGCCCCGCACATCGCCCAGGTGGCGGCGCTGGGCGCTCTGGATGCTCGCGATGAATTAGAGGCCTTGAAGCAGACCTATGCAAGCAACCGCGACACGCTTTTGGCTATGCTCAAGGCAGCGGGCGTCACCACCATGGCACCGCCAGATGGGGCCTTCTATATCTATGCCGATATCGGCCACTTGACCCAAGACAGCGTTGCGTTTTGCGCGCGATTGCTCGACGAGACGGGCCTGGCCCTCACGCCGGGTGTGGATTTCGATCCGGTGCGCGGGCAGCACTTCGTGCGCTTCTCCTTTTGTGGCAGCGCTGAAGATGTCAAGCGCGGCGCCGATGCCTTTCTGCACTTCGTCCGCAAAAGACAACTGAACAGCTAAGGGCAGCGTTTGATTTGGCGCCTGCTGGCAGCGCGGCCCGTTTTCACATTGCGGTTATGCCCTAAGGGTTTGGCCGCAAAAGGCTTGCATGCAAGTTTACCTTAACGTAAAGTGTTTCTCATTAAGGGAAACATGGAGCGGGGCGTTCGAGGCCCCGAAAAAGCATGCAAATCATATTGCTCATTGTCGTTTTGATGGCAGCTCTGAGCGCGGCGGCCTACTACCGGCTTAATCTGAAGGGCTGGGCAGGGGTTACCTTGCTGTTGGCGGCCGCGGCCGCTCTCTACTATGGCTTGACCAGCGCGGTTGCGTTGGTGTTGTTGCTCGCCCCCTCGGCGCTGCTGTTGCTGCTCAGCTTGCCGGCGCTGCGTCGCCCGCTGGTAACGCGCCCGATCATGCGTATCATTCGACCGATCTTGCCCGCAGTGTCGGAGACCGAGCAGGCCGCATTGGACGCCGGTACCGTTGGGTTGGATGCGGAAATATTCGAAGGCAAGATTGATGTTGCCAAGTTGCGCGCGACACCCGCGCGCGCCTTTACAGACGAAGAGCAAGCCTTCTTGGACGGTCCGACAGCGCAGCTCTGCGAAATGCTGGACGATTGGGATATCAGAGCCAAGCGTCGCGATCTGCCGCCCGAGGTTTGGTCCTTCATCAAGGAACAAGGCTTCTTGGGGATGATCATTCCCAAGGCCTTTGGCGGTCTGGAGTTCTCCGCGCACGCGCAGTCGGAAGTCGTCTCGCGCATTGCCTCGCGCTCGGGCGCAGCGGCGGTGACGGTCATGGTGCCAAACTCGTTGGGGCCGGGCGAACTCCTGTCTCACTACGGCACCGACGAGCAAAAGCAACGCTATCTGCCGGGCCTGGCCAAGGGCGAAGAGATCCCTTGCTTTGCTCTGACAGGCGAGCGGTCAGGCTCGGATGCCGCTTCGATGCGCGATGTCGGCGTGGTGACCCACGGCGACTACCAAGGCCAGCAGGTTCTTGGTATCCGCGTTTCCTGGGATAAACGCTATATCACGCTCGCGCCCGTTGCGACCTTGCTGGGGTTGGCCTTCTATCTGACGGATCCCGAAGGGCTGCTAGGTGGCGACGAGGATATCGGCATCACCGTCGCGCTGGTTCCGCGCGATCATCCCGGCTGCGTCATGGGCCATCGCCACGACCCCGCCGGTGGGGCCTTCATGAATGGTCCCACCTGGGGTAAAGACGTTTTCATCCCGATGGAGTTTGTCGTCGGCGGTCAGGCCATGCTGGGCCAAGGCTGGCGTATGTTGATGGAGCAACTGGCGGTTGGCCGCGCCATCTCGCTGCCCGCCGTGGGGACAACCGGTACCAAGTCAGCGCTGCGGATCATCTCGGCCTATGCGCTGGTGCGTCGACAGTTTGATATCCCCATTGGCAAGATGGAAGGGATCGCGGCTGGCTTGGCCGAGATCGCGGCAGACGCCTATGTGCTGGAGGCCGCGCGTTCTTTGACAAATGCCTATCTGGGGCAGGGGCAAAAGCCGTCGGTGCTTTCCGCCATCTTTAAGTACCAGGCCACGAACCGACTACGGATCGCCCTGGATCACGCCATGGATATCCAAGGCGGCAAGGCCATTTGCGATGGGCCGTCCAACTTGTTGCTTGCTGCCTACCAAGCTGTACCGGTGGCGATCACGGTCGAGGGGGCTAACATCCTGACCCGCAGCCTCATTACTTTTGCGCAAGGCTCGCTGCGTGGTCATCCTTACCTATTGAAGGAAATCGAGGCACTGCAATCGGGCGATTTGGCGGCCTTTGACGAAGCCATGACCGGTCACGTCGGCTGGATGGGAGCGACCAAGGCGCGCGCCTTTTGGTATAACTTGACAGGCGGTTGGTCCGTAACTGTGCCAAGCGATGTACCGCGCCCATTGGCTCGCCACTATCGCGAGCTGGCGCGCATGACCGCGACTTTCGCGCATCTGTCCAATGTCGTATTGGTAAGTTTCGGCGGCGGGCTGAAGGCTAGGCAGATGGTGGCTGGACGTATGGCCGACTGTCTGTCCGAGCTTTATTTCATGGCCGCTGGTCTGAAATACTGGGAGGACCTGGGCAGCCACGACGAGGACTTGCCCTTGTTGGATTTCGTCATGCGGCGCCATCTATTCGCCCTGCAAGAGGCCATGCGCGGTGTCTTGACCAATCTGCCCAAAGGCTTGGGGTGGGCTGTGGCCCCGGTCTTGTTCCCGCGCGGCGCTTGGAGACGCCCGCCCAACGACGCTTTGGTCCGCAAAGTGGCGGATTTGGTGCAGGTGCCGGGCGCGCAACGTGACCGCTTAACGCCATCGGTCTATGTCCCCACGAGCCGCGAGCGCGATTCCATGGCGGTGCTGGAAGCGGCGTTCGAAATGGCACACGATAACCAAGACCTATACCGTAAGGTCAAGCTGGGTGCCCGTAAGCTGGGGCTGCGCGCTTTCCACGATCGAGACTGGTTCCAGGTCTTGATCGAAAATCAGGTTCTGACCCAAGACGAAGCTGACCGCCTGCGAAGCTTGGAACGGCTGGTTCATCAGGTCGCCGCGGTTGACCGATTTACTCATAATTCATTTTTGAGCGGCGAGGCTGACGGATTTCAATGGCAAGACGAAGCCGCTTAACCCGCCCCAAACTTTGCCCCTCAAATCCTATTTAACAGCAAAGGAACACAGCTCATGGCAGCTCCCATTACCCTTGCTCCTGATCTCAAGCACTGGCGCTTGACCCAAGATGCCGAAGCCTTGGCCTGGTTGGTTTTCGACAAGGCCGACGCGCGCGTGAATGTCCTGTCCATTGATGCCATGGCTGAATTGGCCTTGGCGATGGACGTTATTGAGCCGCTTGCCAAGGATGGCACCATCAAAGGCCTTGGCATGCTGAGCTGCAAGCCGGGTTCCTTCATTTTTGGTGCCGACATCAGCGAATTCGATTCTTGGAACAGCGAGGAGCAGATTGCGCAGGGGATCCGTGACGCCCATGCCCTGTTCCAACGGATCGAAGATCTGCCCGTGCCAACAGCCGTGGGTGTTGATGGGATCTGTTTAGGCGGCGGCCTTGAGCTGGCGCTGGCATTTAAGACGGTGATCGCCTCGCGTTCAGACAAGACCCGTTTGGGTTTTCCGGAAATTCAGCTTGGAATTTTTCCGGGCTTTGGTGGCACCGCGCGCATCTTGGAGCGCTGCGGCGGGCAGGCGGGGCTGACCGCCATGCTGACGGCCAAGCAGTACCGCGCTAGCGCCGCAAAGGCCATCGGCATGGTCGATGTCTTGGTGCCCGATGCCATGCGACTTCGTTGGGCGGTTCGTAAGGCTCTGATGTCGCCGCGCCCGCGCAAAAAGCCGGGCCTCTTGGCACGCCTAACCCGCGGGCCGCTCCGGGGCATGGTGGCCAAGCAAGCCCGCAAATTGACCGCAGCCAAAGTGCGCGAAGACCACTATCCAGCGCCCTATGCTCTGATCGAGCATTTCCGCGTCAACGGCGGTTCGTCGGCGGCCATGTACAAGGGCGAAGTTGATCGATTCCCGCCGCTCATGCTCTCGGATACGGCCAAGAGCCTGCGCCGTGTTTTCTTTTTGCAAGATCGCCTGAAGAAAGAGGCCAAAGGCAAGTTCAGGGCGCGCCGCGTGCATGTTGTCGGCGCGGGCCTGATGGGCGGTGATATTGCGGCCTACTGCGCGCTTCAAGGCTTGGAGGTCAGCTTGCAAGACATAGACATGGAGCGCATCGCTCCGGCGCTCAAGCGAGCCAAACGCCTGTTCGCCAAGCGCTTGCGCGGATCGGCGGCACAAAAAGCAGCTGAAGCGCGCCTGATTCCCGATGTTGAAGGTCAGCATTTAGCCCGAGCGGATGTGGTGATCGAGGCCATCGTCGAAAAGCTGGACATAAAACAAAAGGTCTTCGCGGACATTGAGGCTAAGGCACGCCCGGACGCTATCTTGGCGACCAACACTTCGGCGCTACCCTTGGCCGACATCGCATCTGGCCTAAAAGATCCGGGGCGGCTTGTCGGCCTGCACTTCTTTAATCCGGTCGCCCAAATGCCGCTGGTGGAGGTGGTCTTTGATGAAGCCAGCCACGAAGACTTAGTACAAGCCGCGCTGGCCTTTGCCGCGCAGATCAAAAAGACCCCGTTGAAAGTGCGCTCCGCCAAGGGCTTTTTGGTCAACCGAGTGCTGGTCCCCTATATGTATAAGGCGTTGGAAAGCGTGGCCAAGGGCACGCCCAAGGAAAAAGTCGATGCTGCTTTGCTGCAATTTGGCATGCCCATGGGGCCGATCGAATTGCTGGACCAGGTTGGGTTGGACGTGGGGGCCTATGTTGGTCAGACGCTCGGCTATGGCGAAGGGATCGGCGCGGATCTCATGCAGGGCCTAATTGATGCCGGTAAATTGGGCATGAAAACCGGGCAAGGCTTCTACACTTGGAAAGATCGCAAAGCGCAGCGCTCGTTGGCCGAATACGAAGGGCAGGATCTCAGCGCCTTGGCCCACGACATATTGCAACCGCTGTTCGATGAATGCCAGCAGGCGGTTGACGAAGGTGTGGTCGCCGATGCGGACCTGGCCGATGTTGGCGTTATTTTCGGTACGGGCTTTGCACCCTTCCGCGGCGGGCCCTTGCATTATGTCAGACAAGCAGCGGCGCGCCTGGAAGCCGCCAGCACCCCCACAAACCCGTAAAAGACACATAAGAAAGGCAGACGGATATGCAGACCCAAGTTCGACCCGTTGCTATCGTCGGTTCAGCCCGCATCCCTTTTGCGCGGGCCTATACCGCCTATAAAGATGTCAATAATCTCCAGATGCTGAGCGCCGCCCTGGAAGGCCTGGTGCAGACCTATGGTCTAAAGGGCCAACACATTGGCGAAGTGGTGGGCGGTGCTGTGGTCAACCAACAGCGTTTTTGGAACCTGGCGCGCGAGGCTGTCTTGCACACCAGCCTAGCGCCTTCCACCCCCGGCATTACCATGTCGATTGCCTGCGGCACCTCTTTGCAGGCTGCCTTGCAGGTTGGAGCCAAGATTGCTACGGGCCAAATCGACAGCGGGATAGCCTGCGGGGTGGACAGTATTTCGGACTCACCCTTCTCGGCCAACGATCGCTATGCCAAACGCTTGGTCAAGGCGAGCAGAGTCAAGTCCTTGGGCCAAAAGCTGGGAGCATTGAAGGGCTTTTCATTCGCCGAATTGTTGCCTAACCCGCCTAGCACTTCAGAACTGGCGACGGGTTTGTCGATGGGCGAACACACCGAATTGATGGCTAAGACCTGGGACATTAGCCGCGAAGACCAAGACGCCTGGGCGCACAGCTCTCACCAAAAAGCAGCGGCCGCCTATGACGACGGCTTTCATGATGATCTGATCGTTCCCTGCGAAGGCGTCTGGCAAGACAACAATATTCGCTTTGATTCTTCGATGGAGGCCATGGCCAAACTGAAGCCCGCCTACGACAAGCGGTCGGGCCAGGGGACTCTGACGGCGGGTAACTCGACGCCTTTGACCGATGGGGCGTCCAGCTTGTTGCTGGCCAGCGAAGAATGGGCGAAGGAGCGGGGGCTGCCGATTTTGGCCTATCTGACCGGCGGCGATGTGGCAGCCAATAACTTCGTCGCCGGGGACGGTCTGCTGATGGCGCCAACGATTGCGCTGGGACGCTTGTTGGCGCGCCAAGAGCGCAGTTTGGGCGACTTTGATTTGGTGGAAATTCATGAAGCCTTCGCCGCGCAAGTATTGGCGACCTTGAAAGCTTTGCAAGACGGTGACTATTGCCGCGAGCATCTGGGGCGTGACGATCCGCTGGGTGCAATTGAGGCTGACCGCATCAACCCCAAAGGTTCCAGCTTGGCCTATGGTCACCCCTTTGCGGCCACGGGCGCGCGCATTCTGGGCCTGACTGCCAAACAGCTGGCGGCCAAGGGTGGTAATGCCAAAGCTCTAATATCTGTCTGTACGGCAGGTGGCATGGGCGTTGTCGCCAGCGTCGAGGCCGCCTAGCCTAGATCATGACCCGAGCCGTGGAATGGTTGGAATGGAGGCTTGACATGGGCCAGGCGACTGGCTGATCTGGCGCCATGCATATAGAGACCCTTCTGGCCCAACTGGACCACTTCATCGACCCACAGAGCGCAGGCTTGGTGCCCGCGATCCAACCGTCAACCACATATGCGCGCCTGCCGGACAACCAGCTCATGCAGCCGGGGCAGGTCTATGGCCGTGATCACAACCCTGGCTATCGCATCGTCGAGCGCGTCTTGGCGCAAATTGAAGCGCAGCCAATCGCAGTAGGGGTGGGCTCTGCCTTGGACGCCCATCAGGTCTGGGCGCAGCTCTTTGCCTCAGGGCAGGCGGCAGGCATGGTCTTGCTGCAAGCCCTGCGGCCCGGCGATCAGGTTATCGCGGGGCGTCATATGTATTGGGCGCTTCGCGGGCAGATCGAGCGCTTTTGCGAGACCTGGGGCGTGGGTCTGCACCTGGTGGATATGCGCGATCTGGCGGAGGTCGAAGCAGCGCTTGGCGTTGGCAAGGCGGACTGCGAGCGCTTGCTGTTGTGCGAAGCGCCGACCAATCCCATGCTGCACATGCCCGACATACAGGCCCTTTCTTCCTTATGCCAAGGTTGGGGTGCCCGCCTGGCGGTGGATGCTACGGCTGCAACGCCGATCTTGTTAAGAGCCCTGACCTTGGGGGCCGATTTGGTGTTCCATTCGACCACCAAGGCCCTGAATGGTCACTCCGACATGTTGGGAGGGGTGCTGTTGGGTCGCGAGTCCAGCTCCGACTTCATGCAGCGGCTGATGAGCCTGCGCGCAGGTATGGGCGCTGTGCCCTCGGCCTTTGATGCTTGGCTCCTGGCGCGTGGCCTGCGCACCGCGGCACTAAGGGTGCATGCCAGCTCTGCTACGGCCCTTATGCTAGCCCAGGCCCTTGAGGGAAACCCCGCTTTGCAAGGGGTCCTTTATCCGCATCGGGAGGCTATTGCCCAACGTGATATGCGCGGCGGTTTTGGCATGTTGTTGTCCTTGCGCTTGGCCGGCGGGCGTGAGGCGGCGCTGACAGCCCTGTCGCGATTGCGGTTGTTTGCGCGGGCCACCTCGCTGGGTGGCGCGGAGAGCCTGGTTGAATACCGCGCCCCGATTGAAGGGCCGACCTCGCCGGTGCCCGATGACCTGTTGCGCTTTTCGATCGGCCTGGAGCACGGCGACGACTTGCTTGCGGACCTAACCCAGGCACTGGCGGGGCTCTAGGCGTGGCAGGGGAAAAACCAGAGCCGGCGACCGTCGTGCCAGGCCAATTACATCTTAAAAAGCTTTGTGTGGGCGTTGCCAGCTTGCAAGAGTTGATTGACTGGCGCCATCGTCACCGCGCCCAAACCGGGCTGGATGCGATTAGCCATACGACGCGCATGTGGCCCAAGCGCGCTGACGAGCTGTTGGCGGGCGGTTCACTCTACTGGGTGGTGGCGGGCAAACTGGTTTGCCGCCAAGCGATCATCGCGCTCGAACGGGTCAAGCGTGAGGATCACACGGCTTGCCGCATCTTGTTGGACGACACGATTGTGGAAACCCACCCTTGGCCGCATCGACCCTTTCAAGGTTGGCGCTATCTGAGGGCTGAGGACGCCCCGCCGGATTTGCGGGGTAGGCACAACGGTGGGGATGAAACGGCGGAAATGCCGGAAGAAATGCGGGCGGAGTTGGCGGATTTAGGGCTGCTCTAAAAAAATTTGAATTTGTCGAATTTTTTGCTTGCAAAGGTTGGGGCACCGGCGTAACAACGGCCTCCCAAGCGACGGACACGCCGACGGCGAAACGAACGCGGGTGGCACCAGCCAAGGTGGTGCGTGATATTCGAAAAAGTAGAGATGAATGGAAGGGATATTCGGGCAGCGAGCTGTTGGTTTGTTGTAACGGATATTTCA
>JAUIHE010000142.1 GCA_030432195.1 Alphaproteobacteria bacterium | reverse complement strand
GGGTGCTAACGAAGAGCAGCTCGATTTTCCTGTTCTTTATGCCTCGGCAAAGAACGGCTGGGCCAGTGAAGATCCAGACGCGACAGGTGGCGACATGAAGCCTCTGTTTGACCTGATGGTTCGTCACGTCCCAGCTCCCGAAGTTGAGGCCAACGGCCCTTTCAAAATGCTGGCGACAACCCTGACCGCTGACAACTTTTTGGGCCGCATCCTGACCGGTAAGGTGTATTCCGGCTCAGCCAAGGTCAATGCTCCGGTACACGTCCTGCGCCAAGGCGAAGGTCGTGTTGAAGTTGGCCGCCTGTCCAAATTGCTGGCCTTCCGCGGTTTGGAGCGCACCCCTGTAACCGAAGTCCACGCGGGCGATATTATTTCGATCGCAGGACTGGCCGAAGCAACTGTGGCGGACACCATCTGTCTTCCAGAGGTAACTACGCCGCTGGAAGCCCAGCCAATCGACCCGCCGACCTTGGCGATGACCTTTAGCGTCAACGACAGCCCCTTGGCTGGCCGCGACGGAAGCAAAGTGACTTCGCGATTGATCTGGGAGCGCTTGGAAAAAGAGGCCGAAGGTAACATTTCAATCGAGATCCGCGAGACTGAAAGCAAAGATGCCTTTGAGGTTGCCGGTCGTGGCGAATTGCAGCTGGCTGTATTGATTGAAAACATGCGTCGCGAAGGTTTCGAACTTTCGATCTCTCGCCCGCGCGTGGTCTATCAAAAGGACGAGCAGGGCAACACCCTTGAGCCGATCGAAGAAATCATCGTCGATGTAGACGAGGAATATTCCGGCGTTGTGGTTGAAAAGTTGGGCCAAAAACGCTGCGAAATGAAAGAGATGAAGCCTTCTGGCGGTGGCAAGACTCGCTTGGTCTTCCACGGTCCTTCACGCGCTATGATTGGTTACATCAACGAGTTCTTGACGGATACACGCGGCACCGGAACGCTCAACCGTTCTTTCCTTTCTTATCAGCCTTTCAAGGGCCCTCTACCGGGTCGCGTCAAAGGGACATTGATCTCTATGGAGAGCGGCAAGGCCGTCGGCTACGCCCTGTTCAACCTGGAAGATCGCGGTCCGCTGATGATTAAGCCGGGGGATGAAGTCTACCAAGGCATGATTATCGGCGAGCACTCCAAAGGTACAGATTTGGAAGTAAACCCGCTGAAGTCAAAGCAGCTCACCAACGTGCGCGCCTCGGGTACCGATGAGGCCATTCGCCTGACAACCCCGATGGCCATGCCGCTTGAAAAGGCCTTGTCCTATGTTGCCGACGATGAACTGGTTGAAGTAACGCCGTCAGTCATTCGCCTTCGCAAGCGTTATCTGGACCCACACGAGCGTAAACGCATGGCCAAGAAGCTGGCGCAGGTTGCCTAATCCGGGCCAGCCAGAGTTGGCATGAACAAGGACGCGCGCTTGAAGGCTCGAAGGACGAGACCTTTAGCGCGCGTTTTTTTGTGCCCAAATGACCTAAGGGCATGGCCACGGTGGGACCTGAAATGCTAAGAGGCAGGCACAAGACCTCGCTCATTTTTAAGAAAGGACTGTTCATGAAGTTTCTAGCCACATACGGCGCGGCCCTTGGTTTGACCGTCGCAGCCACTATTACCTTGGCGACGAGCCTGAATGCACAGCAAGCGTCCGGTGGCGGCGAACTGAGCGCGGATCAGGTTCTGGCCCGCGTTAACGGCGTTGACATCACCTTTGGTGATATGGCGCAGGAGATCAACACGCTACCGCCGCGCATTCGCCAACTGCCGCTGCCAACGCTCTTGGGGCCGCTCTATCCAGACTTGTTGGAGCGCCTGATTGAGAAAAACTTGGTGGTAAAGGCCGCCGAGCAAGCCAAGCTTGATGAGACCAAAGAGTATGAGGCGCAAATGGCCTTGGCCCGGCGCACCTTGCTGGAGCAGATGTTCTTAGAGCGCATGTACCGCGAGACGATCACCGATGAGTACTTGCAAAAGAAGTATGACGCCTATGCGGCCGATACGGCCAACGCTTCTGAGGAGCGTCGCGCGCGTCATATTCTGCTAGAAAGCGAGGAAGACGCCCTGGCAGTGATTGCTCGTTTGGATAAGGGCGAAGATTTTGCTGAGCTGGCCAAGGAGCTTTCAACCGGCCCGTCGGGTCCCAAAGGCGGCGATTTGGGCTACTTCGTGCCCGAAGATATGGTCGCACCCTTTAGTGAAGCGGCCTTCGCCATGGAGCCGGGAAGCTATGGCAAACAGCCAGTGCAGACGCAATTCGGCTGGCACGTCATCAAGGTTGAAGATGCACGCCCGCAGGCGCCTTTACCGTTTGAGCAAATCAAAGACCAGCTACGGGGCTCTGAACAGCAGGCATTGATGGAGACCTTGATTAAGACGCTCAGCGAGCCTGCCGCCATCGAACGATTTGATCTGCAAGGCAATCCACTCGAGAGCAACTAGCTCAGCCGAGCATAAAACGATGGGGGCGAGCTACCAAGGTGGTCTCGCCCTTTTGTTTGTTTGGGCAGAGACCAACTCGTGTTTGCCCCGATAAGGGCCGCATAGCACAAAAGCCGTCGGATTATTGCGGGTGATCGTCAATCACAAAACCTGCTAGGCTTACTGCGATTTCGCAAGGGAGTGCTGGTTATATGCCTCTAGATCGACGACTCAAATTGTCAAAAAAAGCGGTCCGCGCTAAGGGCAGCGCGCCGCTCGGTTTAGCCGAGCTGATCGCGATCGCCCTGGGCGGCATGATCGGCGGCGGCATCTTCACCGTGTTGGGGGTGGGGGTGGCCTTGATCGGGGTCTGGACGCCACTTGCGATTGCGCTTGGCGGCGGTGTGGCTGGCCTGGCCGCCTACTCTTATGTTAAACTAGCGCTGTATTTTCGCGACGAGGGCGCGACCTATGCCTTCTTCAAGCGCAGTTTTCCGAACCACGATTTCGCTGCTGCTTTAATTGGCTGGTGGGTGGTTTTCGGCTACATCGCGACCATCGCGCTCTATGCTTTCACGTTCGCTTCCTACGCCTTGGCCCCTTTCGATTTGGATGATTGGGCACGGAAACTGGTCGCACTGGCGGTCATAGCTGCTTTTGCGGGCATCAATGTTTGGTCAACGCGCGGTATGGGGCGCTTGGAAGATTTTTTGGTCTATACAAAAATCGTCATATTGCTCGTGGTGGCCGGTGTCTTGTTAGGCAACGCTGACGGCGGCTCCCGGGTCTGGCTTTCGTTGTCCAGTGCCCCGCCGCCACTGTTTGGCCTAGTGACGATCGCGGCCGTGACATTTGTTGCCTACGAGGGGTTTCAACTCGTCATCCACGCGATGGAAGAAATGGCGCGCCCTGAGGTCAACATTCCCCGAGCCATTTATACGGCCGTTGGATTGGCGACGCTGGTCTACGTGGTGATCGCGGTTGGCGCCATTCTTGCCATTCCCCTGCAAAGCATCATTGAGACCCAGGAATACGCCCTAGCCGCCGGTGCTAGTGATGTGTTGGGTGAGGCCGGGCGCAGCTTGGTCATCGCCGGCGCATTGCTGGCGACCATGAGCGCCATATCGGGGACGCTATATGGGGCCTCACGCCTAATGGCTGTCATTGCCAATGATCGGTATTTGCCCCAGGCGTTGGCGCGGCGTGGAAATGGCATTCCAAGGCGCGCGGTTTTGACGATGGCGGCGACGTCGGGAGGACTAATCCTAGTGGGTGACTTGCGGCTTATCTTGGAGTTTGGCTCCATCACCTTTTTGTTGGTATCAATCCTGATGGCTTGGGCCAACCACAAGCGGCGCGCAGAGACGCGATCCCACCCGGCAATGACAATTCTCGCTATGGCGGGTCTAAGTGCCGGGGCAGTCTTGATCTTGATCTACGAGGCCCGCTATGAGCCCCGGCAGCTTGCCTTCGTGGTTCTTTTGTATGTCCTGCTGACCTTCGGCGCTTGGGGCTATGCGGGCCGCCAAAGAAGGCGGCCAAGCCAAGGCGGCGCTTAGGCGCCACTCAATTCCTGCATCACCGACAAAAAGCGGGCGACTTCATCGCGGTTGTTATAGTGGCACAGTGAGACCCGAACACAGGTCTCCATGCCCAGGGGCTCCAAGATGTTTGCAGAGTAATGATCGGCCTTGCGCGTGTGGGTTCGAATACCCTGCACGTTCAGCGCCTCCACCAGGTCTGCGGAGGCCCAGCCGTCAAGCGCAAAGGACACCAGGCCCTCGCGCAGCGGGTTATCGGCGCCGCCGACGATGGTCACGCCCGGCAGGTCGGCCAGTCCCTTGAGATTGTCCATGCCATACAGCATCGCATCGGTCAGCGCCTTTTCATGCGCGTGAATTGCAGCGCCCGCGGCCTCGACCTTCGTGCGTCGGTCTTGGCTATCGGTGAAGTTGCTACCAAGCCACTCCATGTAGGCCACAACGTCGGACAAGGTGGCGTAGGAGCCGGTATCTCGTGTGCCCAACTCCCAGTTTAGTTCTGGGCCGCCGATTAGGGCATCGTGGGGCAGGCGCTGAAAGCGGTCGGAAATCCAAGCAAGGCCGTAGCCATGGCGGGAAAACATCTTGTAGGGCGAGATGACGTAAGCGTCGATGTCGTAGGCCGCGATGTCGATGTGCCCGTGTGCGGCGTGCTGAATGCCATCCACCACGATATAGCAGTCGGGGGAAACCGCACGGATCGCTTTTGCCACCGCACCGACATCAACGCCCATCCCGGAAACCGGTGAGGTGTGAAGGATAGTTGCCACGCGCGTTTCGGGCGTCACCTTAGCCGCATACGCCTCTGCGGAGACGGAGCCGCGTGCAGCATCGTGCTCAACGTTGATATAGGGTTTGCCCGCAACCTTGGCCCAGCGTTGCGCGGCGCTGCGTGAGGCGGGGTGCTCCAAGCTAGACCCCAGCACATCGCCCGCGGGGGTCTCAATAATGCCGCTGCCGCTCTCGCCGACAAACACCTGTCCGTTGGGCGCATTGAGAAACATCATCATGTCGGCTTTGGCCGTGTTGATGGTGTCAACGAGCGCCTGCGATCCCGGATTGGCACGGCCTTGGTTATCGGGTATCGCCGCGAAGCTGGTCGAAGTCTCGACAACCGACTTCAGCGTGAGGGCGCCACCAGCATTTTCAAAGAAGATGCGGGGCCCCTGAACCGGGCAGCTATCAATCTGGGCGAAACGATCGCGAACGGCTTGCATCAAACCGGGCTTTTCTTGGAGCATGGCACGATTCCCAAAAGGCCAGCGGTTTGGCGCTGGCACAAAGAGTTATGAGAGGAACAAGGAGTTTGGCGCTTGGGAGTCGCGTTGACTCCTGGTGCTCGCCTCCAACGACGAGACCACAGTCCTCACCAACCTGCAAGAGCTTAGCGTGGGTCTGGCTGTCTTGGCAGGCGAAGAAACGCCGCGGCAGCTATTCAAGATTTGGTACGAGGCCTTTCAACGAACCTGGCCTCTTTGCTCACTGCGCCGGGGGCGTGGTGCTGGATGTGGCGGCGGCATCTGCGCCTGGCGGGGTGCGGTAGATCTTGAATTCAGCAAAGCGGTTGAGGCGATTGCGGCAATCAAAGTGCACCAAGATCTTTTTCGGTTCAGCGTAAGCGTAACCGGGCGGCGTTATCAGCTCTATCTGGTAAGACCGCGGCTGGGAGTTGAGCTGTTCACCGGACTGATAGCCCATCGGCAGGCGCACGGTTTGCTCTGGAATGAGCTGCCCGTCAAAGCGCGATCCGCTCAGGCGTGCCATGACGCCGTCAATTCTCTGACCGGTAACACCGTCATAGGCCGCGACCTCGAGCCCACCTAGAAAACAATTGCCGCCTGCCCAGGCGGTAGCGGGGGCGCCGTAGACCCTCAGGTTGGGATCTTCTGCGGGTTTGCTCTCAGCGGCTTTAGGGCGGGAGTCCAGCCCCGACAGCGCAGTGGGAAGACCAGCTTCGCAGGCCGCTAGGCCGAGAGTCGCCAGCGCGAGTGCCGCAAAGCGTGGCAAGAATGTCTGAAACTTGTAGTGCATGGTGGCAGAAACCCAAAACTGCAACGGAAGTCAACCACTTGCGGGGCAAATTGGTCCAAAGCTAGGCAAAATGCGTCTCCAGATAGACAACTTTAGGTGGTTAATCTAAAGAGATGTCTATGTGATACTTAAATAAATTTAGATAAAGATATGATTTTGCGTTCCTTTTTGGTCTGCGCATCTGTGGTGGGCCTTTTGTCGGGCTGTGCGGAAACGCTGAAGCTCAAGGAGCTTGCCAGCAATACCGGCACAACCGTGGAGCCGACTACCGAAAGCGGTTTGCCATCTGTAGACCTGCAAACAGAACGCAGTGCCAATTCTGGCCTTATGCAGATTAAGTGGTCCGCCAGCGCTTTTGATGGCACGGGTGTGACCTTAGCCGTCATCGATTCTGGTATCGACACCAGCCACGAAGAGTTCGAAGGTGCTCTGCACCCAGATTCCTATAACGTGGCCAGCAGTAACCAGGATTTGTCGGACAACCTGGGGCATGGCACCAACGTCGCTGGCGTGATTGGCGCGCGAGAAAACTACAAAGGTCTGGTTGGCGTATCCCCAAACGTTAGCCTCATGGTCCTGAAAACGGATCGCGACGGCGTAATTTTTGAAAGCTCAATCTCTCGGGCATTTCGCTGGGCCGACGATCACGGGGTTCCGATCTCCAATCTTTCCCTGGTTTCAAATCGCGATCTCCTTGGTGGCACAATCGAGGTCATCCGCGATGCGATGCAGGGCGGCATGCTTGTGGTCGGTGCCGCCGGTAACGACGGTTTGGCAGAACCGTCGTGGCCCGCCAGCTTTGCGAGCTTCGAGGGGCAGGGCGCGATTTTGGCGGTTGGCTCGGTAAATGCCAACGGCACGATCAGCAGCTTTTCGAACCGCGCGGGTAGTGCCAAGGCGATGTTCCTGGTTGCGCCCGGCGAAAACATCGTCACCACCAGTATGGACGGCAATCTTGTGTTGGCCAGTGGCACCTCTGTTGCAGCCCCCTTTGTTTCGGGCGCGGCGGCGGTGCTGCTATCAAAGGATCCGCATTTGACGGGGGCGGACATGGCAAAAATCCTGCTCACGACCGCCCAGGACTTGGGCGCAACCGGCGTTGATGACATCTATGGGCACGGTTTGCTTGATCTTGAAAATGCGCTGCGTCCGGTGGGGGGCACGCGCATTGTCGAAGGCGCCAGTGTTGCCAGCACTGCCAACACGACCAATCAGTCTAGCGCGCGATATTCGAGCTCGCTCAATACGGCAGGCCTCACGACGGCTTTGCAAAGCACGCTGGTTCTGGATGAATTTGATCGCAGCTATGCGGTTGATCCCCAGCTGTCGATCGCCCCGGTTGAGACCGGTTTGCTCGATCGCTGGTCTTTGCAGCCGGTCTATGGGTTCAACGCGCCGATGGCCCGCGATGCCGACACGGTTGCGCGCGGGGTGATCCCGCATGGGGAAGACATCAGGCGGCTGGAGCAGTTCCGTGCGGACCCGGATCTGACGCTGTGGAGCGAGCCGGCGGAGTATTATGCAGGGTTGCGGCCGCTGCAGGATGCAGGCTTTCTGCAACGCTCCGAAGGGTTCGAGACGTATCTGCGCGAGGTGGCCGAATGAGCCGCGCTGCCGCCGTGATCATCGGGCGCAACGAAGGCGCGCGGCTAAAAGCCTGTCTTGAGGCATTGCCCGAGGCGCTTTCGCCGGTGGTCTATGTCGATAGCGGCTCGACTGATGGCAGCGTGGAGACGGCGCGGGCGCATGGGGCCGAAGTGGTCTCGCTCGACATGAGACAACCTTTCACGGCGGCGCGGGCGCGCAACGCGGGGCTGGCGCTGCTCGATGTGAAAGAGGTAGATTTTGTCCAGCTTCTCGATGGCGATTGTACGCTGCGGGAAGGTTGGGGTAGAACGGCCAGAGCGGCGCTGGAGGCCGACCCCGAGCTGGCGGTGGTCTGCGGGCGCAGGCGGGAGCGGCACCCGGAGGCGAGCATTTACAACGCCATGTGCGATGCGGAATGGGACACGCCCGTCGGTCCGGCGAAGGCCTGTGGCGGCGATGCGATGATGCGGCTTGTCGCGCTGCGCGAGGTGGGCGGCTACCGGGACGACCTGATCGCAGGGGAGGAACCGGAGCTTTGTGTGCGCCTGCGGCAGGCGGGCTGGGGCAT
>JAUIHE010000141.1 GCA_030432195.1 Alphaproteobacteria bacterium | reverse complement strand
AGCAATTTCAAATGCTTACGACGCCAAAATTGGCGTTTGGTAGCCCCGGCCGGACTTGAACCGGCACGTCCATAAGGACAACGGATTTTAAATCCGCAGCGTCTACCGATTCCGCCACGGGGCCTTATTGGGCAAGCCTCAAAAAGGCCTGGTTGCGGGCCGACTGCTAAGGCGCTTGCTCAAGCCTGGGTTTAGGGCCTGCCACACGCTTAATCAAGGAAAACAGCGTGGTGCCGACCAATATCGCAACGACAATACGAACGATGTGATGGGAGGAGACAAAAACCGGTTCAACGTGCAAAGAGACCGCGAGCAGGGTCATCTCAGCCAGCCCCCCCGGCACGAACGCCAAGAACAGCACCGCCCAAGGCTGATGCGAGGCTGCCCCGACAACGCCGGCGAAAGCGGCCGCCAACACCACCGCCAACAGCGACAGCGCCATAGAGCGCTGAAAACTTGCAGCAAAACGCGCCAAGATCTTACGATCAAAGCGCTGGCCCAGGCCCGCCCCTAAGACGATTTGCGTCAAGATCAACAGCCCATAGGGTGGGGCAGCCTGCGCCCAGCCCAGGGCATAGACAAGGCACGCCAAGATCATAGGGGCCAGAAAACCGCCCGCGGGCAGGCGCAGACGCAAACCAATCTGAGGTGCAGCAAAGATCAAGAAAACGTACCAAAACCAGTCGCTCAAAAGGCGTGGTTCGGCCAGCACCGCCGCGCTCGCCCCCCGGCCGCTGGTATCGACGAAAAAACTGAAGGCCAAGGGAATAGCCACGATCATGGAAATGACGCGCAGCAGGTGCAGCAAGGCGATGGCCGGCGCATCGCCGCCCTCTTGTTCGCCATAAATAGACATCTCCATCAGGCCGCCGGGAATTGCCCCATACCAAGCCGTCGCGCGGTCAGTGCGAAAGCCTAGGTAGAGCAGTAAGAAGCCCGCGGTAGAGCTCAAGGGCACCAAAACCAACATGGCGACCACCGACGGCCACCAATGCCACAGCGTTTGCGCCAACTCTGGGGTAAATCCCGCCCCCATAAAGAGTGCCAAGACCGCAACAAAGCGGCGGCGCAGGCCTTGGATGGGCAAAGTACTGCCGCCAAACATCTGAAAAACAGCAACAAATGCAAGCGGTCCTAGGACATTGGCGAGAGGCCAAGACAGGAGGTTCGCCAGCAAGGCGCCCAAGACGGCGACAGCCACCAAGGCCGCCGCCCCGAAAACGCGACTCGGTCCCAGGGCTCTCATGGCCACTTCTAGAAGAGTCACAGGCAGCGCCAGTAACTTCAAATTGCAAAAAATTTCCACAGGTCGCCCCAAAATGCGCACAACCAGCGGTTGAAATAGGCAAAACGGAAGCGATGGCGTGAAAGACTTGAGACCACGGCCACATTGCTGTCCATGTTTTACATATTTCGATTGAATGGCTGATGTCTCAGCCCCGTCGGACAGACTAGCGCTCGCTCGTCGCTTTGCAAGGCAGCACTGCCAGATGCGCGGCACAGCGGGTCTCACGACTGTTTGCACGGTCATTTGTATAAAGGACGCTTTGATATGCCCTCGGCAAAGCATTTTAAGATCGCTCTCTTGGCTAGCGCACTGGCCCTGCCTTTGGTGGCGGGCAGCCCCTATGCCCCGCAAGCGGTGTCGCTGGGCCTTGCTCAGGGCAGCTCTGATGCAAATCTGACCGCCCAAACGCCGCCAAGCCAGCTGCGCGGCCTGTCGAACTTCCTGCTGCCTCTGGCAGATCAGCGCGCCTACTCAGATCTTGAGCTCTACAACATCGCGACCAACAACCCCGCCCTGGGTACTTTGGATTTCGTGCTGCGGCTCATGCGGGCTGAGATCTACGCCCGCAAGGGCCAGCGGTTCAACGATCCGCGCCTTTCCGGCTACTTCAACGGTCAAACCTGGTACTCCGCCAAATCAGGCAGCGTGTCTTTGTCTGCGACTGAGCTGAGCAACGTCACCACCATCCAAAAGATGGAAGGTCAGTTGGCAAAGGATGGCGCCATTACCTTAGGCGAAGACCAATCTGATAAGGTCGTGGCCTCTGTGCCGCCCGTGCAGGCGCTGCCCCCTGAAGCAGGCGCACCACCGGCAAGCTTGCCCGCCATCGCGGCCAGCCAGCAGGCGCTAGCCCCAGTCCCCGGGGCCAACATCCCGCCTTCGCAATTGGCCCAAGCCAACGCCCAACTGGAACAGCAGATCGCCGCCAGCCGCAAGGTCGTGGAGCTGCCGCGCGGGCCCATGCCCGAGATTCCGACCGCCGAGCAGATCGCGCAGGCCCAACAGCAGCCCGAGCCCGTGGTTCAAGACCCCAAAGCGCTGCAAGCCGTCCTGGTGCCAGAAGGCCCCTTGGTCCAGCCCGCCGGAACCGTGGTATCTGGTCCGCATATCGCCCCGCCTCCAGGCGTGGTTGATGCGGCGCTGCTGGCTCAACACATCCCCGCGGGCCCTGCTCAGGACTCGGCCAAGCTGGATGTTGATGCGAACGCTCACCCGGTGGCGCCGGTCTTCACAGCCGCGGACGTGCAGAAGAACATCGCTATGTCTGCGCTAGGCTACACCCTGCCTTCGGCGACCAACGCTCAAAGCGGCCAACAACAAGCCGGGACGGTATTTGGCCAATCGGCAACGGGTTACGCCACCCAACAGCTCCCCGCCCCGGTGATGGGTGCAGCGCCCTATCCGGCTGGCATGATTCCTGGAATGCTTCCCGGAATGCTCCCTGGTATGATGCCCGGCATGGTGCCCATGCAAGCGATGGCCGGACTGTCCGCGGGTGCCTACTATGCCCAAAACAGCATGCCCGGCTATAATCCTTATGGCACCGTCGCCTTTGGCAACACCCTAATTATCCCAGAAAAAACCGGCGCTCCTGCACCGCTTGCTTCTGGCAGCGGCTCCGCTAGCGCCTCTGGCAATGTTCCGACAGGCGCGGGCCAAGCACCGCAGGTTGCGCAAACCCAGGTGAGCCAAAGCAGCGTCACCACAACGCGGAGCGTGTCGGTCTCTGGCGGGTCATCGCCTATGATCCTGCCCCAGTCCAGCCAGCGCGTGCTGAGCGAGTCTGAAATTCTAGCGGAAGCCGACAAGCGCTTGGATCTAGGCAATCGCTTAGCGGTCCTGCGTCTGGCGCGCAATGAGATTTTTGCTCGTAAAGGTCGCCCCTTCCGCTCGCCGCAGCTCCAAGACTACTTCCACGCTCAAGATTGGTACCGCGCAGGCCGCGCGCCTGTGACCTTGAGCAGCGTCGAAAAGCGCAACGTTGGAATTATTCTGGGTCTAGAGCGTCGCAATTCTGGCGATCGTGTCTACCGCGAGGACGGCGTACAGGTCACCACGACGACCACAACCACACGCACCTCTAGCGGCGCGGGCAGCGCAGTCAGCAGCACCGGCGGTGCCGTGCCTGCCAGCGACCTGTCGGCCATTCCAAGCGCGCCACAAGCGGCAAACGCCAGCACCATGACCGACACCTATATCGGCACCATCAACGCGACCCCCACCGGTGCGAGCGCTGGCTCGCTGAACCCGGCGCAGTATTCGCGCTTGGACCAGCCAACTACAGCGCCGGTCTTCACGCCTGGTCTGCCCCCGGCCAGCTATACACCGGTCCAACCCGCCAGCTATGCGCCCAACACATCGTATCTGGTTGGTGCCGGTAGCGGCCTGAGCAACGACGAGCCTCAACGCATGTTCCGCCAATCGGGATCTGTGTCGGGTTCATCCAACACAGCAAACGCTGGCGCAGCCCTGTTGGGCGAAGTCAGCGGATCTCCGTTCCTGCTGGATGACGCCGATCAACGGCGCTGGTCCGAAGCTGAGATTTTAGCGCGTGTCGAAGCCAATGCGCACTTGGGCAGCCCCCAAGCGGTGCTTCGCCTGATGCGTAACGAGATCTTTGCACGCAGTGGCTTCCGCTTCAGCCAGCCCGACCTGGAAGCCTACTTTGAACAGCAGTCTTGGTATGTGCCCCGGCACCGTTCCGTTGCCTTAAGCCCTGTTGCTGAAGCCAATGTGAGCCTGTTGCAGGCGCTAGAAAAGGCCGCCAAGACCGGGGTCTCTGCCAGCGTCCACATCAAGCCAGACGTGCGAGGCTCCGGCTCTTCTGATGCCGCATTGACTCAGCAGACCGCACAGGTCATCAACGGCCCGCTGCCTATGGCCCCTGCGCCCGGTATGATGCCCGGTATGATGCCTGGTATGATGCCGGGTGTGGTACCCGGTATGATGCCTGGTGTAGTACCCGGTACGATGCCCGACGTCATGCCCGGCATGATGATGCAGCCCATGCCGATGATAGCGCCACAGCCCAGCTATGGCGCGCAAGCCATGCCCGGCCAAGGTGTCAGCGTTCCGCAAGTTGGCGCCTATCGCTATACCTTGCCCCAGCCGATGGACATCAATCCCGGCGCGCTCTACCCGCTTAACCAACCGGTTCCCAAAGCAAGTGAGCCCCGAGTCGCAGTCGCAGGTAAGGCCGGAACCTCCGCTTTGTACCGTGCAGCGGCGCCTCAGAACGGCGGCACTGGGTTTTTCTTGATGCCCGAGACGCAGTCCCGTCTGGTAAGCGCCCCAGAGCTGCTAGCGGTTGCTGAAAGTTTTTCCCATTTAGGCAGTGCTGGCGAGGTTTTGCGCCTCATTCGCGCCGAGATTTATGCCCGCTATGGCTTCACTTTCCAGCAAGGCGACCTGGCCGCATATTTCGCTCAGCAGCCCTGGTATCGCTCCCAAAACACCATTTTCAGCCTGACCCCGGTTGAAGAACATAATTATAATTTGATCGAAGCACTTGAAAGACGTGTCGGAATCTAGGATGATAGGCATCACCGGCAAAAATGCCCGGATTTGGAAGAGCCGCCCACAAGAAGGATAAGCGCTCTTCTCGGCTTTGTAGAGTGAGCCTGTAAGCAATCAATTGCCCTGCCCACCAATAGGTGGGCAGGGTTTTTCTATTCTGGGCTAAAATCTTCTGGGCTAAGTCTTCTGGGCTAAAGTCTTCTGGGCTAAAGTCTTCTAGGCTAAAGTCTTCTCGGCCAAAAAATTCGTCCAGTGGCGCATCAATGGGGCCAGCACGCCGACCGAGTCCGCCGCGCGCGCCGAGCAAACGGGTCTGATGCAAAGACCAGATCAGAAGATAGTCGACTTGGAGAAGCGATTAGGCCGGGCAGTTAGGACAGGCACGTTAGGACAGGCACGTTAGGACAGGCACGTTAGGACAGGCACGCTAGGACAGGCACGTTAGGACAGGCACGCTAGGACAGGCACGCTAGGACAGGCACGCTAGGACAGGCGGAAATCTGCAACCAGGAGTCCGTTCAGGCCGCCATCACAGGCCGCGCCCAAGCGTGCGCCAACCACTTTGTGGTCGGGGTGCTCCAGATAGGCATCACGGCTGGCCTCATCGATGAAGTCAAACCAGAACAAATCGTTGAACCCATGCACGACCGCCGTCTCTGGGCTGATATTGGCGCGCACCTGAAAATCTAGGATACCGGGCGCGACGGCCTTCAGGGCCTCAAGATCGTTAAACAAGGCGTGCTTGTCCTCGCCGCTCACGTTTTCCTGAAACTTCAAGAACACCATGTGCCGAATTACACCTGCTTGCACCGCAACCTCCTCAATCGCATCTCTGCCGCTTGGATCTGGTCTTGCTAATGCCAGAACCACATGAGCGGCAAGATAACATAGGATAGCCCGGCCAGCCCGACCAGTCCCCACTGCCACCAGCGACGATATCGACGGGCAAGCAGAACGCAAAACGTCAATCCCATGCCCATTTCAATGGGCCGCCACCAGTCTGCATGATGACGGCTATCCCAGTATGAAACGGGGCTCTCGAAGCGGAAGGTGCTGAAGGGGTAGAAGTGCATGTGCCCATCATTGTGGTGCAGCAATAGATCGCTGATGCAGTGCAGAAGCGCAGCGCCAGCAAAGCCCCAGAGCCAGGGGCGCTTGATGCAAAGGCCCAGCACCAAAATCATCGCATAGACCGGAATTGAATTGACCCAACCCATGGGTATTTGCAGCTCGTCGCGCCAATAGTAATCGCGCCACATGTCGTGACGGCTCCAATTCATGAACCGTGCGACGACAACAAATACATACATGGGCAAGTCGGGCAGTGCGGCGCCCAACAAGGCCGCAGGCGCCAGACCCTTTGCACGAAAAGGTAAAGCAAAAGCGGACCCCATCAACAGGTGCGTTTGTGTCATCATGGTGCTTGTGCCCTCCCCTTTAGGTTCTTGGTCTGGCTTTGGTCCAGTCTAGTGTCAATTTGTGGGCTGGCTCTGCACGAAGCCGTGAGCACGGCGGCGAACCGTCCCTGCGAAATCTGACCGAGCCCCAAAGACCGCTTGCCAGTTGTAACCTTGCCAACGCCCCTCTATAGCATGAGCAGAGCGAGCCCTGATCGGGCGGCAGCACATGGCACAATCAGGAGGCGTCGATGACCCTTGCCCCCATCCACATTATCGGCGGCGGCATGGCCGGCAGCGAAGCGGCTTGGCAATGCGTCCAGCAAGGCATTCCGGTCGTGCTGCACGAAATGCGGCCCAAGGTGAAGACCTTCGCTCACACCAGCGACGGCCTGGCAGAACTGGTCTGTTCCAACTCCTTTCGTTCCGATGATGCCACGGCAAGCGCGGTCGGGCTGTTGCACGAGGAAATGCGGCGCTGCGGTTCGCTGATTCTCGCGAAGGGCGATGAGCATCGTCTGCCCGCCGGGGGTGCCTTGGCGGTAGACCGCGATGCTTTCAGCCAAGCGGTGACCCAAACGCTGAGCCAGCACCCGCTGGTTCGCCTGTCGCGCGAGGAGATCACCGATTTCGCACAAATCGACAGCGACAGCATCATCGTTGCAACGGGACCGCTGACCTCTGAAGGTCTAACGCAGGCCATCTTGGCCGCTACGCAAGAAGAGAGCCTGGCTTTTTTTGACGCCATTGCCCCCATTATCCACACTGATTCTATTGATTTTTCAAAAGCTTGGTTCCAGTCGCGCTACGACAAAGGCACGGGAAAGGACTATATCAACCTGCCCTTGGACCGCGATCAATACGAAGCCTTCATTGATGACCTTTTGAGCGAGCCCAAGACCGAATTCAAAGACTGGGAAAAAGATACGCCCTATTTTGAAGGTTGCCTGCCCATCGAAGTCATGGCCGAACGTGGCCGCGAGACCTTGCGCTTCGGCCCGATGAAACCGGTTGGCTTGACCAACCCGCACAATCCCGACGTCAAGCCGCACGCGGTGGTGCAACTGCGCCAAGACAATGCGCTCGGCACGCTGTTCAACATGGTCGGGTTTCAAACCAAACTGAAATACAGAGCGCAAAAAGACGTCTTTCGCAAAATTCCTGGCCTGGAAGAAGCCGAATTTGCCCGCCTAGGCGGCATTCACCGCAACACCTTTATCAACTCCCCGCGCCTATTGGATCCCGAACTTCGGCTGAAGAGCGATCCGCGCATCCGTTTTGCAGGCCAGATCACCGGGGTCGAAGGCTATGTCGAAAGCGCTGCTTGCGGGCTGATGGCCGGTCGCTTTGCAGCCGCCCAGCGTCTGGGTCAAGACTGGCAGCGCCCACCCGCAACCACCGCCCTAGGGGCCCTGTTGGATCACGTGACCATCAATGCGGATCAAGACAGCTTTCAGCCAATGAACATCAACTTCGGGCTTATGCCTGATATCACCAACGACCCCGACTTTCCGCCGCCGAAGGGTCGGCGAAAGCTGAAGGGCGCAGACCGCAAAGCTGCCTATTGCCAGCGCGCGTTGCGCGATCTGAATGCCTGGCGCGCGCTCTAGGGCCATTCCGGCCGGTTGGATGTCGCGCGATGCGGCGCACATGGGTGGCCCGCCGAGCTTGGTCTGCGAACCATGGGTCGGAAGAAAATGCAACACCGTCAGCAACAGGGCCGCCGTTGATAGCTGGCGAGACGGCAAAAGAAGAGACCCCGCCACTAGAAGCATGGCCAAAATCAGCGCCGCGCTGAGCCCGCGCTACCTTGATCCATGCTGCATGTAATTCAATGTTTATTCATCGCTTCGACTAATATAAGGCGTTAAGTAACTCTTGAAATAAATATCGATATACCGCCGTCACTCCAAAATCCGGAAGCTGCCGTGTGACATAATGCGGAAGTTGTCCGACACCTTGTCGCGAAACGTTCCCCATTTGCTCGGAAGAGTTTCGCGAAAGA
>JAUIHE010000140.1 GCA_030432195.1 Alphaproteobacteria bacterium | reverse complement strand
CCCCAGACGCTGGGCCAGCGGCATGATCTTAACGGCCTCGACACCGCCCTCTAGCAGCAGATCATAGGCAGCGTTGAGCCATAGACCCGGTCCCAGGGCAGACGCCTTGGGCGCCTCTGTTTCAAGGCCGTCTGCGGTATCAATCTGTGGCGGCGAGGCGGGGAGTGTGGGCTCTTGCATGCAAGATATATACATTGCTTGACACAAGTGAACAAGTCTATTGACACTAGTGTCGAGAGCGCGCAGCATAATGACAGATTGGACCCTTTGCCTGGAGGCCGCATGTCGCTAGATCCTCTGTTGCAGCCCTATCAGCTCAAGCATTTGACGCTGAAGAACCGGATCATGACCACCAGTCATGAACCTGCATACCCCGAAGACGGAATGCCCAAGCAGCGCTATCGTGCCTATCACCAAGAGCGCGCGCGGGCGGGGATCGCCATGACGATGACGGCGGGCTCTGCGGCGGTGTCCAAGGACAGCCCGCCGGTCTTCAACAATATTTTGGCCTACAAAGATGAGGTTGTGCCCTGGATTAAAGAGCTGACCGACGCCTGCCACGAACACGAGTGCGCCGTGATGATCCAGCTGACCCACCTGGGGCGACGTACTGGCTGGAACAAGGGCGACTGGCTGCCGTCTGTATCGGCTGGTCCACACCGCGAGCCCGCACACCGTTCCTTTCCCAAGGTCGTTGAGGACTGGGACATTGAACGCATCATTGCAGACTACGCTGATGCGGCAGAGCGCATGCAGGCCGGGGGCATGGACGGCATCGAGCTGCAAGCCTATGGGCATTTGCTCGATCAGTTTTGGTCGCCGCTGACAAACCGCTTGGATGGGCCCTATGGCGCCGAAAGCCTGGATGATCGGCTGCGGTTTTCCTTCGACGTGCTGCGAGCCATTCGTGCGCGCGTCGGGCCGGACTTCATCGTCGGTATGCGCTATACCGCCGACGAGGCGCAGACGGGCGGTATCAGCCCCGAGGAAGGGGTCGAGATATCCAAACGGCTCGCCGATTCTGGCATGGTCGATTTCCTGAATGTCATTCGTGGACGCATCCACACTGACCCAGCCATGACCGACATCATCCCAGTTCAGGGGATGGCGTCCGCGCCTCATTTGGATTTCGCCGGAGCCGTGCGGGCCGCGACCGGCATGCCGACCTTTCATGCCTCACGCATCCCTGACTTGGCGACGGCGCGGCACGCGGTGGCTGAGGGCTTGTTGGATATGGTCGGAATGACCCGCGCGCATATGGCCGATCCACATATCGTTGAAAAGCTGCGCGAAGGCCGCGAAGCTGACATTCGTCCCTGTGTCGGCGCAACCTACTGTTTGGATCGCATCTATCAGGCCGGTGAGGCTCTGTGCATCCATAACCCCGCGACCGGTCGCGAGCTGAGCATGCCGCAGCGCATATCACCGGCCGCACAGCAAAGGCGCGTTGTGGTGATCGGTGCCGGTCCGGCGGGCCTTGAAGCGGCGCGCGTTGCCGCAGAGCGCGGGCACAGTGTGACGGTCTTCGAGGCGGCTGCCGACCCCGGCGGGCAGATCCGTTTGACCGCGCGCTCGCCCCGACGAAAGGAGATGATGGCGATCATTGATTGGCGCATGGCTCAGTGTGCGGCGCGCGATGTCGCGTTCCATTTCAACAACTGGGCGGAAGCGGACACGGTGGTGTCTTGCGACCCTGATGTTGTGATCGTTGCGACCGGCGGCCAGCCCAACACCGAGCTATTCGAGACCCACGGCGACGCTGAGCTGGTGGTCAGCGCTTGGGATATCATCGCGGGCGATGTCAAGCCGGGCCAGCATGTCTTGATCTATGACGAGAGCGGCGATCATGCAGCCTTGCAAGCGGCCGAGGTGGCGGCTGCTGCCGGTTCCAAGGTCGAGATTATGACCCCAGATCGCGTGTTCGCGCCTGACATTATGGCGATGAACCTGGTGCCCTATATGCGCTCTTTGCAGGATAAGGAGGTGACTTTCACCGTCACGCGCCGCCTGCTTTCGGTCGAGCGAGCGGGCAATCGCTTGGCCGCAACCATCGGTACCGACTATTCCGACCACAGCTTTACGCAAGATGTCGATCAGGTGGTGCTCAACTACGGCACCTTGCCGTTGGACGAACTCTATTTCGAGCTCAAGCCCCTGGCGGTCAATCAGGGAGCGGTGGACTACGATGCCCTGATTGCGGGCGAACCTCAGACGCTTGTGCGCAATCCGAAGGGCCGCTTCCAGCTTTTCAGAATTGGTGACGCGGTGTCGGCGCGCAATACGCATGCAGCCATCTATGACGCGCTGCGCCTGGTAAAGGATCTATAAGATGCGCAGCACAAAAGTGATACACACGGTTTCCTGCCATGCGGAAGGCGAAGTCGGGGATGTCGTTGTTGGCGGCGTGGCACCGCCGCCGGGGGAAACTCTTTGGCAGCAGCGAGATTTTATCGCCCAAGATCAAGGGTTAAGGCGTTTCATGCTAAGCGAGCCGCGGGGCGGTGTGTTTCGCCACGTCAACTTGCTGGTACCGCCAAAGCATCCGGATGCTGATGCCGCCTTCATCATTATGGAGCCCGAGGACACACCGCCCATGTCGGGTTCAAACTCGATCTGCGTTTCTACCGTTCTGCTCGACACCGGACTTGTGCCCATGCAAGAGCCGATAACAGAGCTAACCCTTGAGGCTCCTGGCGGTTTGGTCAAAGTCCGCGCTGAGTGCGAGAGCGGCAAAGCCAAACGCATTAGCGTTCGCAATCTGCCCTCCTTTGCTTGCCAGCTCGATGCCGTGCTTGAGGTCGAGGGTCTGGGTAGCTTGACCGTTGATACGGCTTTTGGCGGCGACAGCTTTGTGATGGTCGATGCCCAGGCGCTTGGCTTTGCGATTGAACCGCATGAAGCCGCCGATCTGGCAGAGTTAGGTATCCGAATTACCAATTCAGCCAATGAGCAACTAGGCTTTCATCATCCAGAAAACCCCGACTGGCGCCACATTTCTTTTTGTAATCTGATGGGGCCACTTGAGACTTGCCCAGAGGGGCTTACGGGGCGCTCGGCGGTGGCCATTCAACCCGGTAAGTTGGACCGCTCGCCTTGCGGTACAGGTGTTTCAGCGCGCATGGCTGTTGAGGCCGCACGGGGACGGATGCAGAAGGGAGACCGGCTGGTCGGCCGCTCGATCATTGATGGGACCTTTGTCGGTGAGATCGTCGATACCTGCACGGTCGGCGGCCAGCCTGCCATTGTCCCACAAATTACGGGTCGAGCCTGGATCACGGGCTTGCATCAACACATGCTTGACCCCGACGATCCTTGGCCGCAGGGCTATAAGCTCAGCGATACCTGGGGCCAAGCCACCCGCCAAAACTTGGCCGCCAAATCTCGGCCGCCAGGCGACGGTCCTAGAGCGGTGCTGAATGCGAACAATAGGAGGGCAATCTGATGACGGACACGCGATCCCTAAGGCTGGGCATTGTCGGCCTGGGCACCATAGCAAGCGCGGTTGCTTCGAGTTTGGCACGCCGTGGGCATAGCCTGACGGTCTCAGAGCGCGGGGCGGGTCATGTGGCACGCCTCAAGGCCGCCTATCCGCAAATAACAGTGGCGAACAATCAGGCGGTGATTGATGCATCGGATCTGGTCTTCGTTGGCACGACCGGGAGCCAGGCGCCCCAGGTGCTAGAGGCTCTGACGTTTCGCACCGGTCAGCGCGTGGTGTCCTTTATGGCCGATATCAGCATTGAAGAAGTAGCGGCCTTGGTCGCTCCAGCGCGCATTGAAGCCCTGATGATCCCCTTTCCAAGCATTGCGCAAGGGGGCTCACCGATTCTAATCCAACCAAAATCAGCGACCTTAGAGGCGCTATTTGGTGACGATAATCGGCTGTATGCGGTGGAAAGTGATGCCGCTCTCCAGGCCTACATGTCCGCCCAAGCGGTGCTGTCACCCGTCATCAAGCTGTTGGATGAAACGCAAGGCTGGCTTGCCGACCGCTTGGACGAGGCTGGGCAAGGCGACGCGCTCGCCAGTGAAGCCTTTTTGCGCCAATTGGTTGGTAACAGTCTGCTCGCACGTCCGCTGAGTGATGGCGGCGTTCTGGCCAAGCTGCTGGCCGACCTGAGCACGCCCGGCGGCTTTAACGCTGAGCTGCGCGACGTTCTGGCAGACGCAGGCAGCTTTGAGGCGCTGCAAGCTGGTTTGGATGGGCTTCTGAAACGATTTGACTGACCACCTTGCGAGGGACCGCGCCATGGCTTTTGAACATATCTTCAAGCCGCTATCGCTACGCCACAAAACGCTTGCAAACCGCGTCGTGTTTGGTGCTCACACCACCAACATGAGCGAACAAGGCCTGCCGGGGGACCAGCACCTAGGCTATTATTTGGCCCGCGCGCGCGGTGGCGCTGCGATGATCGTCGTCGAGCCCATGCCCGTGCACCCGGCGGCCGTGCTGACCCGCGGCAATTTTCGCGTCAATGATGAGGCCGTGGTTCCAGGGTTTCGACGGATCACCGAGGCTTGTCAGCACGAAGGCACGGTCATGATCCAACAGCTCTATCACATTGGCGCGCACGGCGATGGAGACAACTCCTGGCATGCGGCTTGGTCGCCTTCGGGCGGTCCCTCCTGGCACGACAGCGACGGTAGCCACGCCATGAGCGAGGCGGAGATCGAGGCAACCATAGAGGGCTTTGTCTATGCGGCCAAGCGCTGCCAGGACTCGGGCTTTGATGGGGTCGAGGTTTGGGCCGCCTATCACGGCATGCTGGATCAATTTTGGACACCTTTTTCTAACGTCCGCGAGGACCGTTGGGGCGGCAGCCTTGAAAATCGGACGCGATTTTCGCGTGAAGTGCTTCAGCGCATCCGCAAAGCCTGCGGGGATGATTTCATCGTTGGCTTGGCCGTGAGCGATGAGCCGGATGTGCCTGTCGCCTTGAGCCGCGAAAGCCTGGCCGAAATTCTGGCGCTGCATGATCGCGATCAGCTTATGGACTATGTGACTTGCGGAACGGGGGGCTATTTCGACTTCTACAAGCTAATGCCGACGTTTTTGTACGGCGAAAAGCTGTCGGTGGATCTAACCCAGAGCCTCAAAGCCAGTCTGGGCCACGCCAAGATCATTGCGGAGAGCCACATTCGCACGCCAGAAAATGCCAACACGGTGCTGGGCGCGGGTGAAGCCGACCTCGTGTCAATTGTGCGCGGGCAGATCGCAGACCCTCAATTGGTCAACAAGGCCAAGGCCGATCAAGCCGATCGTATTCGCGGCTGTATCTCCTGCAATCAACAGTGCTGGGGCAGGCGTAGCCGGGACTATTGGATATCCTGCCTGGTCAATCCTTCCGTGGGCCGTGAGCATGTCTGGGGCCAAGAGCCCTACCTTCGGCTGACAGACGCGGCCGAGCAGCGCTTGCTTGTCGTTGGCGCTGGGCCTGCGGGGCTCGAAGCAGCGCGCGTTGCCGCAGAGCGGGGCTTTTCGGTGACCTTGGTGGAAGCTGCTCCATCCCTCGGCGGGCAATTTCGGCTGGCAGGCTTGCAACCGCGCAGAGGGCAGGTGTTGGATTTGATCGCTTGGTACGAACGCGAGTTGGCGTGTCTGGGCGTTGACCTGCGCTTTAACGCCTATTGGGAGGTCGAGGAGATCGAGGCCTGGGGGCAAGGGGACATCATTCTTGCAACGGGCTCCTTGCCCGCAGAGACGGGCTTCCAAAAAGCTTTGCCGCACCTGGCCAAATTGCCCGGAATCGAGCACGGCGAGGTCTTTTCTGCCGCAGAGGTCATGGCGCGTCAGGCGAGCTTGGGCCAGAAGGTCATCGTTCTGGACGAGGGCGGGTTCTGGAAGGGCTGCGGAACGGCTTGGCATTTAGCCGAGTTGGGTCATGCGGTCAGCCTGGTGACGCCTGACCCGATGGTGGGCAAGGAGCTGCAACGATCGGCAGCGGACTTTCCGTTGCGCCGCATACTGACTGGCCTTGGCGTTGCGTTTCATACAGAAAAAGCGATATCGGCTTGGCACGAAGGCGGGGCGGAGCTTGTGGGTTTGTTGGACGGCAAGCCTGAGACCTTGAAGGCCGATTCTCTTGTTTTGGCGACCAGCAATCTGGCCGATATGAGCCTGCGCGATGCCTTGTTGGCACGTGGGTTGGAGCCCCGCCTGATCGGCGATGCCAATGCCCCCCGAAACGCCGCCTTTGCCATCTATGAAGGCCGCAAAGCCGCGCTGGCGCTTTAGAGCAAAGCCCGAGCACTGGCCTTGGATTGCGCCAAAGACCCGCAAGGTGCATTTGCGGCAATATCAAATAGAGTGAGCGCGCCCGGTGAAGGCAGTTCAGCGAGACGCGCTCTAGCGGGCGATGCTGTAGCCAAGTGGTAAGGTCCGTTGGCGGCTCTGCCTTGAGGCCTTGGGACGCCGTGGTTGAACGGGACCCACACGATTCGCGGCACCGCACCCGGTACGCACGTCCTGCCATCCAAGGGGTCGATCCAGGGAATCGATCAAGGAAATCGATCCAGGGAATCGATCCTGGCAGCGGCTTGGGCCTCTCGCGAAGGGCGCGGCCAGCGCTCTACAATGGCAGCTCCAAGACACAAAAAAGCCGGGCCTCTGTTGCAACAGAGCCCGGCCTTTTTGTTAAATATCAATGTGCTGACTTATTCAGCAGCCATCGCCTCGGCGTTGCCGTCATTGGCAGGCTCAACAGAGATCAGCGACTTGCCGCGCTGACCAGAGTGGAATTTCACCTTGCCTTCGGTGAGGGCGAACAGGGTGTGATCCTTGCCCATGCCGACATTGGTGCCGGGGTGGAACTTGGTGCCGCGCTGGCGCACGAGGATGTTGCCAGCCAGTACAGCTTCACCACCGTACTTTTTCACGCCCAAGCGTTTCGATTCTGAGTCGCGGCCGTTTTTAGAGCTACCGCCAGCCTTTTTGGTTGCCATTTCGTAATCCTTTCAAGGTCCGGCACTCGTCCGCATGGATTGGCATCGACCTGATCGCCACCCCAAGGGCTGTGAGTATCACAGACAAAAGCGGGCACCTCGCAGAAGTGCCCGAAAATTTGGTCTGTATAAAGACCAATTGGCCGGGAAATTCAAGCCCTAATGCGCCTGAATCGCCCGACCGATCAACAATTTCTGGTCCTAGCGCTTGCTGATGTCAACGTAAGGACGGTGTTCGTAGCCAACATAGAGCTGGCGCGGACGAGAGATCTTCTGTGATGGGTCTTCGATCATTTCTTCCCACTGGGTGATCCAGCCGACGGTACGGGCCAGCGCGAACAGAACCGTAAACATAGAAGTTGGGAAGCCCATGGCCGAAAGAATGATTCCGGAGTAGAAATCAACATTCGGGTACAGCTTGCGATCGACGAAGTAAGGATCGTTGAGGGCGATTTGCTCCAGCTCCATCGCCAGTTCCAGCTTGGGATCGCTGATGCCCAGCTCGCCCAGAACTTTGTGCGCTTCTTCGCGCATGATTTTCGCGCGCGGATCAAAGTTCTTATAAACGCGGTGGCCGAAGCCCATCAGGCGGAAGGGATCATCTTTGTCCTTGGCGCGCGCCACGAACTCGGGGATGTTGTCTTTGTGCCCAATCTGCTCAAGCATGGTCAATACGGCTTCGTTGGCGCCGCCGTGGGCAGGCCCCCAGAGCGAAGCAATACCAGCAGAAATACAGGCAAAGGGGTTGGCGCCCGATGAACCCGCAATCCGCACGGTCGAGGTTGAGGCGTTTTGCTCGTGATCGGCGTGCAAGATGAAGATGCGATCCATGGCGCGTTCCAGCACCGGATTGACCACATAATTTTCGGTTGGCACGCCAAAGACCATCTGCAGGAAGTTGCCAGCGTATGACAGGTCGTTGCGCGGGTACATGAAGGGCTGGCCAACCGAGTACTTGTAGGTCCAGGCCGCAATCGTCGGCATCTTGGCGATCAGGCGCATAGCCGCGATTTGGCGCTGCTCAGGGTCGGTGATGTCGGTGGAGTCGTGATAGAAAGCCGACAGAGCGCCAACAACGCCAACCATGACCGCCATCGGGTGCGCGTCACGACGGAACCCACGGAAGAAGTAGGTGATCTGATCGTGCAACATGGTGTGGTTGGTTACCGTATGGACGAACTTTGCCTTTTGCTCGGCATTTGGCAGCTCGCCGTACCACAGCAAATAGCAGGTCTCCATGAAATCGGACTTGCTGGCCAAATCGTCAATCGAGTAGCCGCGGTGCAGCAGAATGCCTTTGTCGCCGTCGATATAGGTGATGGCAGAATCGGTTGATCCGGTTGACGTAAAACCTGGATCATAGG
>JAUIHE010000139.1 GCA_030432195.1 Alphaproteobacteria bacterium | reverse complement strand
GGCGCTGAACGAAGAACAGTGGTGTCGCATCAAATTTGACAAGCTGGTTTCGAACCTTGAGGCCGCTGGTAAGCGCGACGACAAGAACTACGGCGCCAAGCGCGATGCCCTGGCACAGGCCATCGCCAAGGATACCAACGTCAAGCGCTTCCGCACCAATCGCGTCGGTGTCGATGGGTGTTGCGGCAAGGGCTGCAACGGCTGCTTGATCTTCTGGCAGGCTCCCGAATATGAGCGCGCGCGTCAGGTGCTGCAAAAGCGCAAACAGGGCGAGCAGCTCAGCCGGCAAGAAGCCAAGACCCTGCACGATGCCGAGCTGGGCATCCTGGAGGAGAGCGAGACCGCAAAGGCCCTGGCCGCGGAGTAAGTCGTGGGGCTGTTGGGCCTGCTCAAAGCTTTATAACTGTTTGTCTTGAAGCCCATTTAGCAGGGCGCGACAACGACCAGCGATGGCGTCCCGGCATTGCTCCGCCATGGCGCTAGCTTCTGGATCCAGTGCAATAATACGTTCTTGCACCTCCGGCAGGGCGGCTTGCACGCGGTGACACAGGTCTTCGACTTGTCGCAACGTTGCGCTTGGGTTGAGACCGCAGGCGCGTGCTTCTTTTTGCCAATGGCGGCCTTTCAAATGGTCGCCTCGGTTTTTACCAGCGACTGTGTTGGCTAGATTGGTAGTGACCTGCGGCCAAACCTTGGCACACATGACGTCATACAAGGGGGTAAGGTTGGCGCCCCTGGCTGACAACAAAATGGAATAGTTTTTGGCGTGGGCGTCGGGGTTGCAGCAAATGACGTTGAAGATCATGTAGCGCAGGAAGCGCACCGTCGCGGCCGGACCTGCAGCCGATCGGACGCAAGCGAGCAGATCGCGAAATTTTGGCCCAGGTGTGCCGCTCTGATTCTTTTCATGTTTGGCGCTCGGAAAAAGGCCCAAGGCTTGGCACAGGTCTTCTTGGTGTAGCCTTCGCCAATGCGGGCCCTCAGCGCGACGACCATAGCGCTCAATCAATAAGTATCTCCTTTGACCTGCCCGGCCCAACCGAACCCGGGGGGCGGCCAATCCGATTTGGTCGGCCAAAAGCAGGCAAAAGGCTTCATTATAGACGCTTCCCCACAGACGCGGGCTGTCTGGTTTAAGTATCCATGTTGAGGGCGCGCCGTTGATTGGAATTCCAAGGGAGCCATCGTCTTCAAGGTGAACAGATAGTTTGTCTTGTACCCCCGCGAGCGACAAGGACACACCCTCGTCACCGATCAGGAAGGGCTTGGCGGGCAGCTCGTTGATGATACGTTCAAGCTGGTCTTCTCCTTCTATGCGCCGGGTCTGCATTTTCGCTGTGCCGCGCTCGGCAAAAGACAGTGCGCCCGAAGTATCGCGACCGATTCTTGCGAGTAGCCCCAAAACATCGCTCTGGCTAATACCCGTCAACTTGGCGATGACATCTAAGTTTGCGCCTTCAGGCAGCAAGTTGGCCATCCAAGGGGCGACCAGCTCTGCGGAGTGGGCCGCTTGGCGCAACGGGAGCCTAGAAGAGATGGCGAAGGCGCCCGGTAGGTCGAGCCAGTCCTTGCTTTATGCAAGGCTGGGCCCTGCGGTGCCTGGCGTTAAGGTCGCGACCCGTTTGTTCTCGAACCAGATTTGCACGCGCTCTAGTCCTCAACTAGAGGCAAATCGAACAAGCTGGCTTGCGAGCGCTCTGGTGCGTCGAACCTAATACCGAGCTGTTGGGCTATCAGCAGTGCCGGCCCCAACCTGGCCGTCGGCTTTCCGGCCTCAAGCTCGATAAGATAGCGCCGTCCAACGCCTGTCGCCAAAGCCAGGTCCTCTTGGCGCAAGCCCTGCGCTTTGCGTTGCTCGCGAATGAGCAGGCCAAAGTTTTTTGCTTCTTCTGATCCAAGGGACATATAGCGGTGCCAATACATGTTACCGATTGGGAACATTTGTACATCAGTGGGCAAGAAAAGACCATATGTTCCTTATCGGGAACACTAAACGTTAAACAAGTGCGTGCTCGGTAACGATTGCACTCTTGAAAGCGAAGAGACGCGAAATGTTACCCAGCAGGAATATTTTGTGCCACCGATAATCCAGCGAGCCCCAAACAGCAAAACAGCCACCTCGGCGCTTGAAGTGGCTGTTTTTGGTTCTGGTGCTTTGAGGCGCGGTGGCCTCGCCTTGGCATGGGCCGAGGCTACTAAAGCAGGCTGGGGTCGGGCTCCAGACCCATGATTTCACGGCCCAGGATTTGCGCACAGACATCATAGTCGGTGTAGGCGTGGGCGCCAGTCATGTGCGAATCGCGGAAAATGCGCTGGGCTTCTTTGTCCAGATACCAGTTGTTGGCGCCGATGGCGTCAAACAGGCGATCCACGGCCTGGATGCACATCTTGACCGCGTAGGCCTGGTTGGTGCGCCAATAGGTCAGGGTGCGGGTATCGGGGTATTCTTTGCGCTCGCCGTGTTCGCGGTGCTGCTCCCAAGTCTGCTCCAAGAAGGCTCTGGCGGCGGCGACTTGATGGGTCGATTCCGCTAGCCGCATCAAAGCGGGCGTCGCCCCGCTGACATCGGCGCCGGTGTAGGCGCGCACGCGGCCCTTGGTGACTTGGCGGAAGACCTCCAGCATGCGCTCGGCCACGCCCAGGCCCATGGCCGCAAAGCCGCTGGCAAAGTAGGGACGGTAGGGGGTCGAGAAAATCTTGCTGTCCGGGTAGAGGCCAAAACCTGCGGATTGCCCGGTCATCATGGCCTTGGCTTTTTCGATGCGATGTTCGGGCACGAAAGCGTCAACGATGTGCAGCGTCTTGGTGCCGGAGCCCTTCATGGACATAGCGTGCCAATCGTCGATGATCTCATAGTCGCTGGCCGGAATGACCGCGAAGCAGTAGTCCTTACCGCCCTCGCCATTATCACGTAGGAAGCCGCAAATGGCCCACTCGGCATGATCGCAGCCGCTGGACCAACGCATGTCGCCGGTGAAAATCACGCCACCCTCGGCCTCCTGATAGCGGCCAAAGGGCGCGATCGAGCTGGCCGCGGTCGCGTCGGGGTTTTCGCTCCACACGTCATCTTGCATCTGCTTTGAGAACATGGCGAGCTGGTGGTTGTGAGTACACAACAAGCTGAAGGCCCAGGCGGTGCTGCAACAGGCACCCGCCAGAGCGGCGATGCAATCGGCGAACTCGGGCAATTGCATCTCAAGGCCGCCGTAGGCCTTGGGCAAAAAGGCTTTGTGCAGGCCAATGCTCTTGAGTAGCGCGATGTTCTCTGGCGGCACTTTGCGCAGGTCTTCGGCCAGGCCCGCGTTGGCTGCGATCTGGGGCAAGATGGCGTTCAGTTTGTCCAGCATGGGGTTTGCAAGTTTGCGGGCTAGGCGCAGCGGATCGCGCAAATCCGAGCTGCAGTCGTTCGCGGGGGCTAGGGGCGTAGTGGCCAAAGCAGCGGTCATGAGACGGTTTCCTTCCTCGTCGCTTTCAAATTAATTAATATATTAACTAATTTGATCTGAACGAATGGTCTAGCTCGTGTAACTACCCACGTATGCGTATAACTACGGTGGTCGCGGGCGGGGTGCGCAGTGCAAGTCGAGACAACTTTGCAGGCGTTTTGCCCATATTTTGCCTTAGCGGGCGGCTAGCTTGCTTTGCTGACCTCTATCACTCAAGGCTGTTTGCACCGCATCATGCCCAATCGATCGCCGTCGCCCGTATTGAGCCTAACGCAGCCGGTCTGGAGCCTAGGGCCGCGTTTTGCCGCCCGCCTTGAGCGTCTTCAGCTTGTCGCGGGCGAAACCTTGCTGTTGTTGGGGCCATCTGGATCAGGAAAGTCCAGCTTGCTCAATTTGATCACCGGGATTGCCCAACCGACAGCCGGTGATATTCGCCTGATGGGGCAGGCGTTGACAACCGCGCGCGGCTGGCAACGGGACCGGCTTCGTGGCGACCACATCGGGTTGATTTTCCAGCAACTGAACCTGTTGCCCTATGCCAGCGTGGCGCAAAACATTGCGCTGGGATTGCAGTTTTCCCCGACGCGACGCGCGCGATTGCAGGCGCCGGTTGACGACTGTATTGCCGACTTGATGGCGGCCCTGGACCTGGACCCCGGCCTAGCGGGCGAGGCGGCTCAGCGTTTGTCGATCGGCCAACAACAGCGGGTTGCGGCGGCCAGGGCCCTCATCGGTGCGCCGGAGCTGATTGTTGCCGATGAGCCCACCTCTGCGCTGGACCCCGCCAATCGGGACCGTTTTTTTGAGCTGCTGTTTGCCCGGCTCGATCGGGGCCGGCAAGCGGCGCTGGTCGTCTCACACGATGTCAGCCTGCCGCCCCTGTTTGATCGCGTTGTGACAATGGAGGAGCTGGTCGAAAATCCATCGGTCGCGCCATCGGAGGCGGTGGCATGACGATAAACCTGGCTCCCCAGAATTCGCGCAGGGCGCGGCCCCGGCGGTTTGGGCTCATCGCGCTGATTGGTCAGGCGCTGTGGCACCGCCGACTGAGCGTGGCTCTGACCGTGGTAACGCTAGCCTTGTCGGTCGCGCTGTTCCTGAGCGTTTCACGCTTGCAGACCGCCGCGAAGACTAGCTTTTTACAGACGGTTTCCGGCATAGACTTGATCGTGGCGCCTCGCGATTCGGACGTAAATGTCCTGCTGTATTCGGTCTTTGGCATCGGCGCCCCCAGCAGCGTGTTGAGCGCGGAGGTTCTAGAGACCATCCGCCAGGATTCCGATGTCGCTTGGATCGTGCCCGCTGCCTTAGGCGATACCCATCGCGGTTTTCAGGTCTTGGGAACAACGCCTGATTTCTTTGACAAGCTGCGCCTGGCCGAGGGCGCGCGCCTGACCTGGGCCCAGGGACACAGCTTTGAGCAGGCTCAACAGTTGGTCTTGGGCGCAGAGGTTGCCCGCCGTCTGGGCTATGGGTTGGGGCAGCGCCTAATCTTGAACCATGGGCAAGGCGAGGCATTGACCCAAGCGGCGCGCCATCAAGAGCGTCCCTTCACCGTGGTAGGTGTTATGGCCGCGACCGGCACCCCCTTTGATCGTCGGCTGTATGTCTCCTTGGCAGATTTTGACAGCCTACACGAGGCGCGTTTTTTGACCGACCGCCGAACGGGAGCTGAGCCAGAGGCTGCGGAACATGCGGCAGCGGACCCTGAGGAAGCCAGAAACGAGGAAGCCAGAAACGAGGAAGCCAGAAACGAGGAAGCCAGAAACGAGGAAGCCAGAAACGAGGAAGCTGGGGAACCGGGTGTTGAGAGCCATCATCAATCCGCGGCCAGCTTTGCCTTTGTCGGTCTAAACGCGCCCAGCCTTGCCCTGCGCGCGCAGGCGCGTTTTCAGCGTCAGGACGCCAGCAACCAACAGAGTCTCACGGCGGTGATACCAGGGCTCAGCCTCGCGCGCCTTTGGGGGTTGATCGGCCAGGCTGAGGCGGCTTTACGCCTGATTTCTATGCTGGTTTTGGCGGTGGCCTTGTTGGGCCTTGCGGCAATGCTGGTGGCCAACCTCAATGAACGGCGTCGCGAGATGGCGATATTCCGCGCCCTGGGCGCTCGGCCTCGGGATATCGCGGGCCTGTTGCTGGCGGAAGCGGCGGTCGTTGGGTGCCTGGGCTTGGCGGTCGGCCTAGCAGTGACGCAAGCGGCCTCTGCGGCCTTGGCTGGGCTGGTAGCCGCGCGCTTTGGTCTGGCTTTGGCAGTCGCTTGGCCCAGTGTGAATGAATTTCTTGCGCTGGCAGCAATTTTTTGCGCCGCGCTGATCGCTGGTCTCATCCCAGCGGGCCTGGCCTACCGCCAAACCCTATCCGATGGTCTGGTTCCTCATGCCTAGCGCAGGGATCCCAATGCCCTGCCACACCCCTATAGAGGTTCGTTGAAATGCGCCTTGTTCCAATTTTCGTTACCTTGGGCCTGCTGTCCGGTCTTGTGCTGGGCGTCATTGTTTGGCTGGCGCCAACGGGCGGTGGTGGGCCTTGGCAGGCCCCCCAACCTAAGGCGCTGGCCGCGCTCAATACCTGGGAAGAATTGGTGCCGCCCGATGCTTTCGACTGGGTGCCGTTGGAGGTCACAGACGAAATGCTCGAAGACCCGGAATTTATGGCCAAGGTAGAGGCCAGCGATCGGCGGACGCGGCCGGAGTTGAACCAGCAGAATTTCACCTTGCCCGGCTACATGGTGCCCTTGGACTACGAAGGTGCGCTTGTGCGCCGGTTTTTGTTGGTGCCAAACGCTGGCCAATGCATCCATCAGCCACCGCCACCGGTCAACCAGACCATTCTAGTCGAGGTCGATCCACCCGCGCCGATGCGCGATCTGTTCGTGCCAATTCAGGTCTCGGGCAGGCTTCATGTCGAGGTGGCCCAGAGCGAATTGGCCGAAAGTGGCTATCGTTTAGAAGCGAGTGCAGTCGGGCTCTACCGTGTCCCAGGCGAAGAAGCCTATCTGGACGATGCGCCGGTGTTGGACGCAGAAGACCTATTGCGCGATCCACACGAGGGCATGACCCAAGAGCAAATTGATCAAGATCTGCAGTGAGGTCTTGAATGGGATGATGGGACGCAAAACGGTCGGCGGCCCGCA
Organism: Alphaproteobacteria bacterium; assembly: GCA_030432195.1. GTDB lineage: Bacteria > Pseudomonadota > Alphaproteobacteria > UBA7985 > JAUIBT01 > JAUIBT01. The sequence continues at coordinate 1,821 of JAUIHE010000139.1, read as the reverse complement.
GCGCCTTGACCAGCTCTTGCTCTGAAAGGCCTTTGACTTGCATTAATGAAGTATCTAGGAAGTTACTAACTAAAGCTGCGTCGCTTGAGTCGCATCCAGGTGACGGCCAGACCGCTTCATCACCGAAACGGCAATTCCAAAGAGGATCACGGCAACGCAGCTTCAATGACCAGAAGCAATAGGGTGGACAGAGCCATGGCCAAATCGGGCTATGATTACATTATTGTGGGGGGCGGTTCGGCGGGTTGCGTGTTGGCCAATCGCTTGAGTGAAGATCCCAATTGCCAAGTTCTGTTGCTGGAGGCAGGCGGCAGGGACAACAACCCGTTGTTCCACTGGCCCGCCGGCTTTGCACGCATGACCAAGGGGGGCGCTTCCTGGGGTTGGTCCACGGTGCCACAAAAGCATATGCAAGACCGCGCGCTTTGGTACACCCAAGCCAAAGTTATCGGCGGGGGCTCATCGATTAATGCGCAGCTCTATAATCGCGGTAATCGGCAGGACTTTGATCGCTGGGCCGAAGAGGCGGGCGACGACGCTTGGTCCTATGACGCGCTCTTGCCCTACTTCAAGCGCTCTGAAGGCAATGAGCGGTTCGAAGATGCCTATCACAGCGGCTATGGGCCCTTGGGGGTCTCCATGCCACGCGGCGCGCTGCCGATCTGCGATGCTTTTATCCGGGCGGGCCAGGAATGGGGTCTACCCTATAATCCCGATTTCAATGGAGCCAGCCAAGAGGGCGTGGGCTACTATCAGCTCACGCAGCGAAACGCCCGCCGCTCCTCGACTGCGACGGCCTTCTTGCGGCCTGCCGAGAGGCGCGCAAACCTAAGCGTAAGAACCGGCGTTGAGGTGTCACGCTTGCTGATCGAGACTGCGGGCCCCGGTGGGCCTAGGGCAACCGGCGTAAAACTGACAGGACAGCGCGAAGAAAAGTTGTTCGCCCAACAAGAAGTGATCCTGGCCGCTGGTGCCATCGGGTCGCCGCGCTTACTGCTGCTGTCGGGCATCGGGCCAGCGGACGAGCTGTCGACCCTCGGCATTCCGGTGCGCCACGATCTGCCGGGCGTGGGCCGCAATTTGCAGGACCATTTGGATCTTTGCACCATCTTCGAGTGCAGCGGACCCTATAGCTATGACGGCTATGATCGCTGGGACAAGAGCGCGCTTGCGGGTCTGCAATACCTGTTGACCAAAACCGGTCCTGTGACGGCTTCCTTGTTTGAGACCGGCGGCTTTGCCACGACTGATCCCAAGGCCAGCGCGCCCGATATCCAATTCCACCTGGGCCAAGGCTCAGGCATTGAAAAGGGCATCGTGAAGATCAAAGGCTGGGGGCTGACGCTGAATTCAGCGTACTTGCGACCGCGCTCGCGCGGTAGGGTGCGGCTGGCCTCAAGCGATCCCAGCCAGGCCCCGCTGATTGATCCCAACTTCTGGGCCGATCCGCACGATCGCGACATGTCCTTGCGCGGGCTGGAAATGGCACGCGAGATTTTGAGCCAACCGGCCCTCAAGCCCTTCTTGCGTGGGGAGGTCTTGCCAGGCCCTAAGGTCAAGAGCCAGTCCGACTTGATCGACTACGCCTGCCGACTGGCCAAGACCGATCATCACCCGGTGGGCACCTGCCGCATGGGGCAGGGGGAAGAGGCGGTGGTCGCGCCTGATTTGAGGCTGCGCGGAATGGCGGGCCTTAGGGTCTGCGATGCCTCGGTCATGCCGTCGCTGCCCAGTGCCAACACCAACGCGGCCACCATCATGATTGCTGAGAAGGGCGCCGACCTGGTGCGGGGCATCGCATCGGCCTAGATCAAACCGGCG
>JAUIHE010000138.1 GCA_030432195.1 Alphaproteobacteria bacterium | reverse complement strand
CGCAGGACATCAATGCTGCGCGCTCCGACAATGACAGAAAATGGGGTTCAATCCGCATGTTCACATCTGAATCGCTGGAGCCTGCCACGTCAAGGAAAACGCGGATCTCTCAGGAATCGGAGTATACCAACAATTTCGCGGCGCCCGCGCCCTTCTTTTATTCGGACATCGCGACGGGTGATGTCGTAGAATTCAACGATGGCTATGTCTTCATCAATTCGGCACTGGGCAATATCGCGCTGGGCGATGCGGGCACCGCTGGCAAAGCCAGTAACCAGCTCAACGTGCCAATTCTACCCATGGGCGCTTGGGAGCTGAGCGATTATAATTTTCTTCGCGAAGCTGAGGTCGTAAAGTACAGCAACTCCTTTGCTGGGATTGACTTTGAAGCCTCCGTCGACGACGACGGTACCTGGTCCTTGGGCGCCGGCTATATGGCAAGCCTGGGTGCGGCGGACATCGAACTTGGTCTGACCGCTTCCCGGTTCTATGTGCCCTTAGCCGACATGTATGCAGATGAGCTGGGCGGCTCGCTGCAGGCGAGCATCGGTGGGCTGACAACGGGCGTCAACTACACCTCGGCGGACGTTCATCAGTTTCAAACCATCGAATACATTGCTGCTGGCCTCAGCTATGAAGTGGGGGCGCTGACCATCGGTGCCGGTGTCGAGACGATGATCAATCATATTGCGGTCCTTGGGCCGGTTGAACTCTACAGCACCAATGTCTTTGCTGGCGCCAGCTATGAGCTTGCAGATGGGTTGATCCTAGCGGTCGGTATCGGCAATTTGGACGCTGACAACGAGTCCAATCGGGCCGCCGGAGACGAACCTTTACCCTTGTTCCCTGACCCTACAGTTAGCCGCCCGCGGACCTTCAACGCCATAGCCTCGGTAAAGGTCGAGTTCTAAAGCAAAGCGTGAGGACGCAGTAGGACTTGCGAGCCAAAGCTTGCGCGACAAGCGCTGCACGCCACATAAAGCAAATGCCCCTGCGACAGCTCGCCGGGGCTTTTTTGTGGGTCAAAGGCTCAGGACAAGTTGGCCAGTTGCATGCCTTTGGCGTGATCGTCCCAGCCTTGCCGGTTCTTTGCTATACCGGTCCTTTGCTATACTGGTCCTTGCTATATCTGTCCTAGCTGCGCGCCCTTAGCTCTGCCCCTTAGCTACGACCGGGTTGCTTGAACCGGATGACTTCTTGCGTCTTGTACACTTCACGCAGGGCCTGGTTGATCTCGGGGCTGACAAAGCTGGCGACATCGCCGCCCAGCTTTGCGATCTCCTTGACCAAGCGGCTTGCAATAAAGTGCTGACCCTCCGAGGCCGTCAGAAACACGGTTTCTACGCCCGGATTGATGCGCGCATTCATGCTGGCCATTTGGAATTCGTACTCGTAGTCCGACACCGCACGGATGCCGCGCAAAATGGCCGTGCCTTTGTGTTCCACCACGAAGGCCATCAGCAGATTGCTGAAGGGCTCGGCGCTGACATCCAGGCCTTTGGCCCGCAACTTGGCCAGCTCGCGATCAACCTGCTGGACCCGCTCTTCCAAGCTGAACAGCGGTTGTTTGTCAGGATTGTAGGCAACACCCACGATTAGACGGTCAAACAACCGCGCGCCGCGCTGGATTATATCCATATGCCCCAGCGTGATGGGATCGAAAGTGCCCGGGTAAATTCCAGTTCTCATAAGGCTTTTGCCCTGTTGGCGCCCTTGCACATCAAAGCCTTTCATAGCCCCGTACAAGGTCGCTGATGTCCTGCCATGTGGGGGTGGTATCTTTGCCGCCGCCCGTTTGGCCAAGGCGTGACTTTCGCCCTCAATTGTGAGCGTGAGCCCTTCCCCGGCAGACCCTCATTGTGCCGCTTGCAGGTCGCGCGTCAAGCGTTGCGGGGGCCCGGCGTGCGCCGCGCGGCAAAAAAGTCGGTCAACAAGGCCGCGCAGTCCTGCTCCAACACGCCAGAGATGACTTGCGGGCGGAAATGGCTTTGCGGGTGGTCAAACACCCGGGGCCCATGGTCAACGCCGCCTGACTTGGGATCGTAGGCGCCATAGACGAGCCGAGATAGCCGCGCCTGTGACAGCAGGCCTGCGCACATAGGGCAGGGCTCTAGGGTAACGAACAGGCAGGCGCCCGGTGGGAGCCACTTTTGGCCCAGTTGCTCGCAGGCCTGCTCAACCGCCAACACCTCAGCATGGGCGCTGGGCCGCTGATCGCGCTCAACCCGATTGTGCGCGCGCGCCAGCACCCGGTTGCCAAACGTCAAGATCGCGCCGACGGGCACCTCCCCGGCCGCAGCGGCGGCTCGGGCCTCCGCCAAGGCCAGCTGCATGCCCTCAGCGGGACCCAGCGGCGATACCCGCCCCTGCGATTGGTCAGGACTGGGCAAGGTCGCCTCCAGGCGTCGAGGTTTGGCCATTTGGGCTGGCCTGATCGGACCCGCTTGCCAGCAATGTCGCTTGTTGCTGGCTCAGCGCCTCTAGGGTGGCCTGCATTTCGGCGATTTGCAGCGCCAGCCGATCCAGTTTGACCGCCGGTTCTTCTTCGTCGCTGCGGTAGTCTTCAGGGTGCAACATGTGGTCCAAGCTCTCCGCGCGATCCATGGCGTTGACCAGGATACCGATGAACAGGTTGAGCACCGCAAAGCCCGATATTACCACGAAGACGATGAAGAAAATTGGTGATGCGGGGTGTCCTAAGGCCATGAGCCCGCGAATAACGTCCGCCCATCCGTCCATAATCATGAGCTGGAATAGGGTCAAAAAAGTCTGCCCCAAAGAGCCAAACTTATCCGGCATGGCCTCTCCATACAGGCGGGTCGCCATGACACCAAAAACGTAGAAGAACAGCATCAAAAGGCCAATGACCGTGGTCATGGATGGAACGGCAGAAACCAGGGCCTGCACAACCACACGCAAGCTGGGGACCGCTGAAATCAAGCGAAGCACACGCAAAACTCGCAGGGCGCGCAGGATCGAGGTGCTGGACGATGGCACAAAGGCCAAGCCGACGATGGCCAGGTCAAACAGGTTCCATCCGTTGGTGAAAAACCGGAGGCGGTAGGCCAGCAGCTTCAGGGTCAATTCGCCGACAAATATCCAAAGCGCCCAGTGGTCAATGAACCGCAAGGTGGTGCCAAGTTGAGCATTAACGCGCGGGATCGTCTCAAGGCCCAGCGCGGCGGCATTCAGTAAGATGACCCCCAAAATGAACCAGCTGAACCATGGGTGTTCGATGAAGCGATAAATCAGGCCGCGAAGGCCCTTGGGAACTTCGCTTGGCTTGGCTTGGTCCGCGGCTCCCAAAGCCTGCTTGGATGCCTCGCCAAAGCTGGCTTGCTGTTGTTTCCTGTTGTTGCTGTCGCGCTCGGCTTGCTGATCTCGGGTCTTTTTAAGCGCGGCCTGCGCGCTGATTTGGTGAAGGGCAACCATGACGTCCTCAAAGTTAAAGAAAGGAGGCTTGGGAGGCCGGTCTCACGTTTTAGCCCAGCGCTGGAGCACCGCCTACCCCAAAAGGACGCAAGCGGCTTGGGCACGCGCCCGGGACGGGGGCTTGCCTGTGCCTTTGGCCCTGGCTGGTGCTGGGCCTTGGGCCTAGCGACGAGGCGGGCAAGCGCGGCGGGCAACGACAATCCACGAAGCCGTCGCTTCAGACCGGCAGCCCAGACCGACGGCCCAGACCGACAGCCCAGACCGGCAGCCCAGACCAGCAGCCCAGACCGGCAGCCCAGACCGGCAGCCCAGACCGGCAGCCCAGACCGGCAGCCCAGACCGGCAGCCCAGACCGGCAGCCCAGACCGACGGCGAGGAGCGAGCCCGCTCTTCGCCGGTTTTCGCGGGTGAAACCGACATAAGATTTTGCCACCTGGTGTTAAGCCTTGGTTGCGCCAATGCGCGGACCTCTGGAGTAAGAGGGAAGGGAAACGGCTGTTCGATGCAGGTCTGACCGACACGCCGTCACCGATTGAGCGATATCTGCCGCAAAGGACCTCGCGACACCGCCTCATTGTTGCGACGGGGGCGTTGCCCGGCCTTGAAAGGCGCCAGTACCAAACCCGCAAAGCGCTGGACAAACCAGTACGCTAGGCCAGTCAAGGGCTTGGGCTTTCAGCAGGGCACGCGCTCGACGATCAAGACTCTGCCATAGTGGTGCAAAATCTACTACTATTGCATTTGGGTGCAACCAAGTTCACTTTCAAGTGATCTGGTGCAGAATTTTGCCACGATCGCAAAGAAATTACATTTTCAATAGAGAATCTATCACGTACAATGCTGATAATTAATAATTCTATGCTAGTTAACTTATAAATTAGAAACATTGATGCTGTCGGCGTCCGTGTGTGTTGACCGCCAAATTTTTTTGAGGGAGGGACTTGGCGGCCTGCTTTCTACAAGCGGTCCCGCCGAGACTTAGGGCGCTAAAAGTAGGTCGCCAAAAGTAGGGCACCAAAATCAGGGCTCTAGAACTTGGGTGTAATCGAACCCTTGATCCCGTCGCTAGCAAAGCGAGCGCTAGTGGCCGCGCTGAACGCAAAAATCAGCCACATCCACCATGGCCTGGCGCAGATCACAATCTGGGAACAGCGCCAAATCGTCCTTCGCCATATTCACGTAGTGCTGAGCCCGCTCCAAAGTGGCCTCAAGGGTACCATGGCGCTGCATGATCTCCATGGCCTGCTCCAAATCACCGTCGCTTTGCTCGCCGCGGGCGATGACCCGCTCCCAAAACGCCCGTTCTTGCTCATCGCCGCGGCGGTAAGCCAGCAACAAGGGCAAGGTGACCTTGCCTTCGCGGAAGTCGTCACCGATGGTCTTGCCCAGCTCGGCCTGCTTGGCGGCGTAGTCAAGTGCGTCGTCCACCAGCTGGAATGCGATGCCCAGGTTCATGCCATAGGAGCGCAGCGCTGCTTGGTGCGCGGCAGGTTGTTCGGCGACAACGGCACCCACTTCGCAGGCCGCGGCGAACAAGGCGGCCGTCTTGGCGGCAATCACCTGCAAGTAGTCTTGCTCGTTCACGCCCAGGTCACTGATGACCGACAGCTGGTGAACCTCGCCCTCTGCGATGGTTGCCGACGCCGCGGAAAGGATGCGCAAGACCTCAAGTGAGCCGTCGCTGACCATCAGCTCGAACGAGCGCGAGAACAGGAAATCACCGACCAAAACGCTGGCTTGGTTGCCCCAGACCTCGTTCGCCGAAGCCTCGCCGCGCCGCATTGAGCTTTCGTCAACCACGTCGTCGTGCAACAGCGTGGCGGTGTGAATGAACTCCACACAAGCCGCGAGGCCCATGTGACGCGCGCCGTCATAGCCGCACAAACGCGCAGCCGCCAGCGTTAGGACAGGGCGCAAGCGCTTGCCACCCGCGTTGACCAGATAGCCCGCAAGCTCGGGAATCAGGGGGACGTGGCTTTGCATGCGCTCAAAAATGAGCTGGTTGGTCTGGGCAAGATCGTCTTTGACCAGCGTCAACAGGCGATCCATGGCCGAAGCGGCCTGCTCCTTAGCTTTCAAGGCGACTACATTGCTCACCGGTGGCTTTCCTTTTATCGTCTTTTTTCGGGCCCGCATCCCCAGAGCGTCCGTGGCAGGTATCAGGCGAACACCTGCAAAACACAAACCGAGGTCATGCAAATCCAGGTCTTAGCCCGAAAACAGGTGCTTCGCCAGAGCCACAGCTCTTGTGCCTGTGGACAGCGCCCTGCTTTGAGCCAGACCTCACAAATGGGTTAGGTCAAACTAGCCCGGCTTGCCATGTCAGTGCCAAGCAAGACTTAATGAAAACGCTGCGGCAAATTCGCAGCCTAAAACGAGCCGTTTATGCCCTTGCCGATCGAAGTGACCATCGACCCCCACACAAACGAGCCGCTGGACACAGCCGCGCCGCAACTGTCTGGCGGGGCCGCGGTCGATGATGACCAGCCTTGCAGCAAGGATGCCTTTTGGGGCGGCAAGCTCTGGTTATCTCAGCCCCAGCAGGGCTTTCGTGCCGGCACAGCGTCGGTTCTGTTTTCGGCTTTCCTACCCGCCAGCATGCAAGGCCGCCACATAGAAAGTTTGGTTGACTTGGGCGCCGGGGTCGGAACCTTGGGGCTGCTGGCCGCCGCGCGCTTGCCCGGGCTTCGGGTGCAAGGATTTGAGGTGATGCCCGAGATCGTCAAAATTGCCCAGCGCAATAGCGAAGATTTGGGCCTCAAACAGCGCGTAGGGTTTGAAAACTTGGATATTTTCGATTCGCAAGCGCTTCAGCAGGCCTTGGCAGGACGCCAGGCCCAAGCGCTTGTTTGCAATCCGCCCTTTACGGACCAGGAGGCCGGACGCAGCGCCCAGCAGGCCTATCGGGCCAGCGCGCACCAACGATCGCAGAGCCTTGAAGAATGGCTCACTGTGGCAAAGATCTGCCTCGTTGCGGGCGGATGGGCCTTTTGGGTGCTGCCCGCATCATACCTTCAGGCGGCCATGCAGGCGGCGGCGCGTACCGACTTCGGCGCAGCCAAAGTCATGCCGGTGCAGTCTTTTGCTGATCGAGCGGCGCGCTTGGTGCTGCTGGCATTTCGCAAGAACCGGCGTGGCGCCAGCCAGCTTTTGCCGCCGTTTGTGCTCTATTCTGCGCCGGGTCAGCATAGCCCGCAGGCCCAGGCGGTTTTGCAAGAAGGGCGCGGCATTTGGGACGTTTGCCAGATGCCATTTGAACCTTAGGGTCATCGCTATGGACACAGAAAACAACGCTGAAAGCAGCAGGAACGGTCCGGGTATGGTTGGGGGCCATACAGGGCAAGCGCACGATCCGCGGCCCTGCTTTTTTAGCGCGACTATCACCCCCTATCGCAGTTTGAGCCACCGCGGTTTTTACCGCTTGTTTTTGGTTCTACTGCTGGTCTTCACCCTGGTCTCGGGCGTATTTTTCGCGCTGGGAGCTTGGCCGATTGTGGGCTTTATGGGCTTAGAGTGGGCGGGCCTCTATTGGGCTTTCAAGGCCTCCTACCGGCAAGCAAGAGCGCGTGAAATCGTTGAAGTATGGCGGGATGAAACGCGCCTAACGCGAGTCAATCCCAAAGGCGAAGCACAGTCGTTGAGCCTAAAGACCGCTTGGGTGCAGGTGATAAACCAAGAAAGCCAGTACGATCCCAAGCCGCTGTATTTGCGCTCGCATGGCCGCAGTCACCCCTTTGCAGCCGATCTGTCGGCCAACGAACGCGAGGGCTTGGCGCGGGCCTTGCGGCAGGGATTGCAGCAGGCCAGGCGCGCGGCGGTCAGCCGCTAGCGGGCGCCTAGAGCGGGAGGCACCAAACGCTCGCTTCGACCGGATCGCAGCGTACGGGCAAGCTGTGCGTGATGCCCGTGAGGCCCAGCCGTGGCGCTGGGCTATCCGGTGGCAGAGACCGGTTTTGCAGCCAAAGACGCAGCTGACGCAGGGCCATGATGCGCGCCGTCTCGGTGTCCTGCGCGCGCCAATCTGCTGGCGTTTGAAGCCAAGCCTCAAAGCGCGCGATCCCGAAGTCATAGCCGAAGCTAAGGTCCAAGGGCGGCCCCGCAAGACCCCGTAAACTCTGAAGACCGGGCCCGGCGGCCTCCAGGCTCCGATACAGTGGCGTCGGAGCGGCTTCCTGGGCCTTCAAGCTCTGCTCCAGCGCTGTATCGGAAAGGCTCCAATAGCAAAGCTCGCTGGGCTTGGCGCCTTGGCGTCGGTAGAAGGCGCGCGCCTGCGGATTGTGCAGCGAGATGGCGATATAGGCGCGCTTTGCCCCGTGGGCGGCGGCCAGCTTGCCTAACAGGCGTAGGGCACCGGTGCCGTAGCCTTGACCGCGCTGATCTTGGCGCACGACCAACGTGTTGATGAACAAGGCCGGTTCGGGTGCTGGCTGGAAAGTGTCTGGACTCGTCGCTGGGCTCGGGGCCAGGGGAGCAGGGATTAGGGGGGCAGGGATTAAGGGGTCAGGGATTAAGGGGTCAGGGATTAGGAACCCAGAGACCAAGGCCAGCAACAAATCTGAGGGGGGGCGATCCGTCGCCGTCGCGCGCAAGGGCCTGATCTTGGCGCTTTGTGCTGGCTGGCTTGCGGGCGGCACTGGGTTGAGGCCCAGGTGCCAGTGACCGGGCGGAGCCTGTGTCAGATAGGTCAACAGAGCAGCATGGTCGCGGTGGTTCGTATCGAAGGCAGGCGGCAGGGCTGCGCCTTCAAACTGCGCTAGGTTGGCGAGCAGCTCTAGGGCGGCGGGCGCGCTGGATTGCTTGATGCGCTGGACATGGCAAGCGGTGGTTTTGGAGCCGTCAAATTCGATCCGCAAGGCGCCCTCCTGGACTGCGGCCAACTGGGACAATCGTGTCGAGCCAAAAGAGGCAATTATCTGGCATTAATCAAGAGTTTTGGCTTGCACGCGCGCGCGTCTTGGTCCATACGACTTGTCCGCAAAGCCCCAGTGGCGGAATCGGTAGACGCGGTAGATTCAAAATCTGCTTTCCTCTGGAAGTGCCCGTTCGAGT
>JAUIHE010000137.1 GCA_030432195.1 Alphaproteobacteria bacterium | reverse complement strand
CTGTCGTTAGGCTTGGCCTTGGCGAGCGGCTTGCTGGCGCTCATGGAGCGGCTCGACGCGCGCGATGGCCTTCAGCAACTGGCCTCATATGCCGGTGGTACAGACGGCTCTAGCCCGCTGAACCGTGGTTCTCTCGACACCGCAACAACGACACAGGTCACCGGTTTTGCGTCCGATTTGCCAGCGAGCAACGTTCAGGCAGCCCGGCGGGTGTCTCTGCTTGACCGCCAGGGCTTTGACAGCATTCCCCTCGGTGGAGCGCTACTGCCCGAGCCATCGGCGGCCTTTGCGGTTGGCAGCTTTGCCGCGGCTACGTCCTCCGAACAACGTCCCCAGCTCTTCATTCCCAAAATTGAAGACGCGGGGTCCGTTGCGCTGGAAGTCAACGGCCGCGCGCTGGGCTCGAACGAGGGGTTTGACCTGGGGACAACCGAGCTTGGCAGCGGCGCAGCACGTGGCCTGGATGGTCAGGAATTGGCTTTGGCGGGCGATGGAGATCTTGTGAGCCTGACTGTGGGTCAAGGCGCCAATGTGGAGCTGGGGATCGGCGCGCTTGTGGAAAAGCTGGAAAGCCAAGACCCGATGCTTGCGCCTGTCTCGCCCAACGCTGCGGCGAAAGGAGAGCCAGACAATCGCCAAATTGCGGACGCCAGCCTAACCGCATTTCGCTCAACAGCTACTCTCAAGACGCTGCCTAGCGGCCGTTCAATGAGCTGGGTGACGCCGGGGCTTGCGATGACCAATCAGCACAACCCGCTCTATCTAGACCAGCGCGGCTTTTGTGCTTTGACCTTTGATGATGGCCCTGACCGCATCAAGGATAATCGCATAATGGATATTCTGCGCTCTGAAGGGGTGCCTGCAACCTTCTTTGTCTTGGGCAACAAGCTCAAGGGCGCTGAAGCAACGATTGCGCGCATGTTGGCGGAGGGCCACGAAGTTGGCAACCATTCTTGGTCGCATCCGCAGCTTACAAAACTGGGATATGACAAGGCTGCCTCGCAGGTCGAGCGCACGTCACAGGCACTGAAGAAGCTGGGCGCCCAAGTGCGGGTTTTCCGGCCGCCATACGGCGCGCAGAACAAATCCGTGCGCGCGATTGGTGACAGCCTGGGCATGCGCATGCTGCTGTGGGACGTCGACTCGCTGGATTGGAAACTGCGTCGCGGCGCGAGCATTCGCAATGAAATTGATCGCACGGCCTATCGTGGTTCTGTCGTGCTGATGCATAGCCATGTTGCCGGTACCGTTGAGGCCTTGCCCCAGATCATTGCTGATCTTCGCGCCAAAGGCTGTGTTTTTGTGACCGCAAGTCAATGGTTTGACGGTCTCAATGGCTATGGGCAGCCGCTGCCGGAGCAGACCGAGCGGGTTGCCAACAAGCCGCGTTCAGCGCCCGCGACCGCGGCGCCTGCTGCGCCGTCCGCGCCGACCACAAGCTATCAGTGGAACCCCAGCCCGACCCCGGTTTATCCCAGCGCGCCGGCCCAGCCGTCTAACGAACCCATCTACATCTATTAGGGTAGGCGCGTGCGTTCGTCCGCCTTTGCTGAGGGTCGCGGCGCCTGTCCCCTTGCGGTCTGTGCTGGCTTTCGCAGCGATGATGCTTGGCTAGGCCTGGGTCTGCTCGGCCTGAGTCTGCTCGGCCTGAGTCTGCTCGGCCTGAGTCTGCTCGGCCTGAGTCCGCTCGGCCTGAGTCCGCTCGGCCTGGGTCTGCTCGACTTGCGCTGGCGCGCGACCGCGGAGATTGGAGGGCCATTGAGCAGCTGGCGCTGACATTTCAGCCTCCCCTGGGCAACCTGCCGAGGACAACATTCCCCGCGCGACATCCGCTGCCACTCTTGCTTTTTGTTTTTGCGTCAAATCCTTGCTCGAAAGTGATGCAGTTTTCTCGCGGTTTGACCCGGTGCAATCATCGAGCGGAGCCACTCTTTCGGCCGATGGGCCCAGTTTTGGGCGCTCTGCTATCCAGGGATGGCAGCGATTTCCTGCAACAGCCCGAATTCCAGCTCGCTCCTTGCAAGGGTATGCAAAAATAAAAGCCGCGCTACCCAAAGGCAACGCGGCTTGGTCTTGGTTGCCACTGACCGGCGAACGGAGCCGCCGCCGGTCAATGAAGCGTCCTTGAAGCGGTTTACTTCACCGATACACGACCATCCACGGCGGGCGAAACGGTGCCTGCTGCTGAGATGTAGTCAACCAACTGCGACGCCATCAGGACGGCTTGGCTTGAATCAATCAAACGCTTGGCCCCTTTGAAGGTCGAGTAGCCATCGCCACCGCGTCCCAGGAAGTCATTGGTCGCCAGCGAGTAGGTCTTGTTCAGGTCGATTGGCGCACCGCCTACCATGACGTTGGAAACGCGTGAGCCCGCCTCAGCGGCCAGGTCCACGGTCATGGACATGCCGGAGATGTGCGGCCAGCGTCCGTTCACGTCTTCATGGCGTGAAACGCCATTCTCAAGAGCGTCAACAATCTGCGCACCGGTCTGCTCAATCATGATTGTCACGTTGCCGAACGGCAGTTCTGCAAAGACGTCACCAGAGGTGATGTCGCTGCCAGCAGGATAGACCTTCTTTGCGCGGATGCCCCCGCCGTTTGTCAGCGCAACATCAGCGCCAGTTGCTTCACGCAGCGCATCGGCCAACATGTTGCCAAAAGTGGTCTCTTGCTGACGAATGAAGGGGCGGGTGGTGTTCATCTCCACACCAGCCTTGCCGATCACGGTTGACAGCTTGGCATCCAAGGAAGCGTCCAGTTCAGCGATCTTTGCTGCAACGTCGGCAGGCACTTCAAAGTCGGCCGGGTCCAGGATATCGAAGCTGTGGCTCCAACGAACACGGCCGCGGTCGTCTTTGCGGGCGTTGACGCTCAGCGAAACCACAACCTCACCGTCTTCACCGGATTCTGCCAGCGCTGTTCCACCATCCCAGAAGGTCATTTGATTGTGGTCATCGGCCGATAAGATGATGTCGGCAATGCCCGAGCGAACCAGCTCAAAATCGTCGGAAATATCGGTGTGAGCAATGGCAATTATCATGTCCGCACCTTCTTCCTTCAGCGCGGCGGCCTGTTCGTGTGCGGCGGCGATGGCATCGCTGAACTGGAAGTCACCAACGCTAGATTTGACGGCGGCGTCTTCTGAGGTCACGCCGAAAAAGCCCAGCTTGATTTCGCCAAGGTCAAGGATGTGACGCGCACCGATACCCGGCACAGCGTTGCCGTTGCCATCTGTCATGTTGGCGGTAAGATGGATGGTATCGCCCATGTTTGCAAAGTGCTGCAACGCCACTTCTGGACCGAAGTCAAATTCGTGGTTACCAAGCGTGAAAAACTCGGGCTTGACCATGTTGATCAGCTCGACAATGTGCTGGCCTTTGTCCAGGCCCGCAAGAACAGACGGGGAGAAAGTATCGCCAGCATGGACGAAGATAACATTCTCTGAATTCGCGCGCTCCGCAGCTACAACAGCAGCAACGCCAGCATAGCCCTTGTATTCGTAAATGTCGTTGGTCAACAACAGCTTGAATGAAACGTCCGCGAATGCCGCGCTGGACAGAGCAACCGCAGTTGCAGTCAGAGCCAAAAGTTTCCTCATAGTATCCTCTCACGAGGTGAATGGTTTGAGGGGCCGTTCAACCAGCCCCCATTTGTGTTTGACGCGCGGATGTTACGCTTTTGTTTAAGCAGTGGCAATTGATTGGTTTGGGTCTGATGGTTTGCGCCGTTGCAATGCCCTAAATTGCGGATCGCTTCGCCGCCATTGGCGCCAGAGCGCATTGCATTTGCGCGCGTGCCTTGGTAAAGGCCTGCCATTAGATTCATTCGAGACGTGGAAATCATGAAAATTAACGGCAACGCCATTCGCATTGGCAACGTTATTGAACACAAGGGCCAACTGTGGCGCGCCATGAAGCTGGAGCAGGTCAAGCCCGGCAAGGGCGGCGCCTTCGCCCAAATCGAGCTGCGCGATATCCGCAACGGCACCAAGCTGAACGAGCGCTTCCGGGCCGACGAAAAGGTCGAGCGCGTGACCTTGGAACAGAAGCCCTACGCTTATCTTTACGACGAGGGCGACTATTTCGTGTTCATGGACAATGAAACCTATGAGCAGATCCAGGTTGAAAAAGATGCCATTGGTGAGCCCGCCCGCTTCTTGCAAGAAGGCATGGTCTGCGAGATCGAGCTCTATGAAGAAGAGGTGATTGGCGCAAGCTTGCCCGAGCACGTGGTGATGGAGCTTGTTGAAGCCGACGCTGTGGTCAAAGGCCAGACGGCTTCCAGCTCCTACAAGCCCGCGGTGCTTGAAAACGGCGTGCGAATTTTGGTGCCGCCGCATCTGGGAGCGGGCACGCGCGTCAAAGTAAACACACAAGACGGCAGCTACGTCGAGCGCGCAAAAGACTAGAAGTTCGCCGACTGGCCGGTGCAATGCCGGTCATGCGGATCGTGTTAGGCCGAGCTCCCTGGTTTGGGAGGTCGGCTTTTTAGACTCTGGCCCCATGCAGGGCCGGGCAAAGGTATAGAGGATAACGACCATGGCGGCAAAATCAGCCCTAATGACGGTCATGCAAAGGGCAGCGCAAAAGGCGGCGCGTGCCCTTCGCCGAGACTTCAACGACGTGGAATATCTGCAGGTGTCCCGCAAAGGGCCCGCCGATTTCGTCTCGCAGGCGGACAAGAACGCGGAAAACATCCTCAAAGACGAGCTGACCTATGCGCGGCCGGATTTCGGCTGGTTGGGTGAAGAGACCGGCGGCGCCCTGTCTGATACGGGCTCGCAGTGGATCGTTGATCCGTTGGACGGCACGACCAACTTTTTGCACGGCCAACCGCACTTTGCGATTTCCATTGCGGTGCAGACCGATGGCATCCTTCAAGCGGGCCTGGTCTATGACCCGATCAAAGACGAAATGTTCTGCGCTGAGCGCGGGCAGGGGGCGACGCTCAACAACCGCCCGCTTCGCAGCTCGGGCCGCGATTATCTGCCAGATTGTTTGATCGCTGTCGGCGCGCCCTTCAAGGGGCACGGGGATTGGGAGAGTTTTTCTCGCCGCACCCATCGCGTTGTTAGCGAGACTTCTGGCATCCGACGCTTTGGTGCCGCTTCTTTGGATTTGGCCTACGTAGCAGCTGGACGGGTCGATGCCTTTTTTGAAGACTATCTGAAGCCCTGGGACGTAGCGGCGGGCGTGCTCTTGGTCACAGAAGCGCGTGGCACGGTTTCGGCGATATCTGGTAAACCCTTTGACCTAGCAAGCGGAGACGTTCTTGCAGCCAACGATGCTTTGCACCCTAGCCTTGTAAAACTGCTGAACTCCTAACCCCAAAGCGGTTGAGATTTGGCTTGCTAACTTGGAGTCCCGCGGACCCCAAAGCGCGCTAATGTGCAGGAATTGAGGATAAGTCTTCATTATTCCTGCCACACTATGCCCCAAGTGCTGAATTAGGTCACAAGTGATTAATTGGCTTCCATAGGGTGCTGCCGTATCCTGGCAGCGGAGGATATATGCGACCCAAGCTCATGTTTTTGTCTCAGCGTAGTGATCGAGCCCCTGCGGCCAAACCCGCATTCTGCGAGTTGGCGGTGCGAGGCTGGGCGTCTTTGGTCATGGCAGGCTTGGCAGCATGTGGCAGCCTCTTGTTGGCAAGCAGTGATGTGAGCGCCCAGTCTACAAGGGGCTCAGCTGGCTCAGCCGGGACTTTGCCTCCGGCCCAACTGATCGCACCAGGCCAGACCTTTGGAGCGGCAGGCGGTACGCGCGGCAGCGCTGCGGGCTTGCAGCCAGGGCAGCCGGTCAACTATGCTCAGCCGGTTCAAGGGCTACAGCCAACGCCCGATCAAATTACCTCAACGCCTCAATTCGGCGTGGCCGCGAACGGGTCAACGCCTTACCTAGCGGGCCAGGCATCGAACACAGGATTACCGCTCGTGTCCGAAGACTACGAGCAGCTGGGTGGCATTGATGTCGCGCCCTTGGCGTCTGTAACAGGGCCAAGCGCGGCGCCCAGCGGGCCGCCACAATCCTTTTTGGCCGTGCCAGGGAGCCCCTATTCTCTGCAATCGAGCAACGCAGCTGCGGCGCCGGTCAGCACAGGGCCCAGCGGAGCCCGGCCCAGCGGCCCACCTAAGTCAACTTTGTTGGTCGCCAGCCCTTCAGGCATAGACTACAGCAAGTTGCCTTCTTCTTTGGATTCCAGCCCGACACAGCGCAGCGCCAGCGATGGCGAGCGCAAGGTGTCTAGCGCAAAAAGCGGAAGCGGCTCCCTGCCGTCCCTGACGCCGTTGAAATTGCCCACTGCATCGAGCGAAGGTGGCTCAGACCAAAGCGCGAGCAGTGGTGATAGCAGTACGACCCGGACCACCCCGAGCCTGTCTTTGACCCCGCCGAGCAGCACAGGCAGCACGGGCACGGCACGTCCCAGCCTGTCGCTCAACGGCACCTCTGGCGCAGCCGGTAGCAGCAACAGCAGCGCGGCGGGTTCGAATGCGTCGGGCAATTCCGGTGGGGCTCTGACGATACCTCAGCTTCCATCCCTGAGCTTGAATGGAACCGGTGGCAGCACTGGCGGGAGCACGGGCCTTTCGACGGGCACCGGGGCGGCTTCCAGTGGCCTCAGCTTGACCGCGCCCAGCAAGCCGACAAACTTCCAGATCACGGGATATCGCAGCGGTGGAACAGGTGTTCCCGCAACCTCTTTGTCTCAGCTGAATGCGTTGGCGCGGGCTATGGCGTCGGATCCCAAAATCAAGGTTCGATTGGTCTCATACGCAAAGCCATCTGGTCAGATCTCGGCCCGTACTTTGTCAGCGACCCGTGCTGTTCTGGTGCGCAAACACCTGATCCAATCCGGCATCGACGAATCGCGCATCTCAATCCGCGCACGCGGTGACAATAACGGCGCCGTGGCGAGTGATCGTATTGATGTCGAGGTCCAAGGCTAGATCTGCGTTCAGAGCTGGCCAAAGGGGCCAGCAAAGTCGGTCGGCGATGGGCAGGGGGGACGCGCGCCTCTAGAAGCCCGTTTTTTGGTCTGAGCGCACCCGCGCGGTATAGAGGCGCAGTGCCCAGCCTTCGCGTGACCGAAACAACCCACACCATCCACACAGCCGCATTCGAGCGTTGCCATAAGCCGGTGAACCGCTAAGCTCTGTGTCGGTCTGGGTTCGACTGCAAAACGAGGAGCAGAAGCTTGGCGGCTACACATACGAATGGCGCTCGATTGACGCGACGGATCGCGTCTCCCGGCGGTTATTTTCTGGTTATATTGGTTTTCTTGGGACTGATACTCGCCAGTGCCTTTTACCTCAGTGAACAGCTGATCCGCAATTTTTCGGCCAACCCACCGATCAATGGCTTGATCCTTGGAATCACCACCCTGGGGTCTCTGTACCTTTTGGCTCAGGTCCGGTCGCTGTGGCGAGAAATTCGTTGGTTTAGTTTCGCAGCCCACATTTTAAATGAGCCTGCCCAGCACTCGGTTACAGAACTTGCTCGCGCGCGCAAACCCAAGCTGTTGTCACCCTTGGATGGAATCGTGCGCGATTCCTTGGACGAGACCAAGGACTTCTTTTTATCGGCCAGCTCCTATTCCGCGGTCGTTGATGGGGTGGCAAACCGAATCGAAGAGCGCCGCGAAGTTTCGCGCTATTTGGTGGGCGTGTTGGTCTTCTTGGGCCTGCTGGGTACCTTTTGGGGGCTGCTGGGCACCATTGAAGGCATCTCGGGCGCGATTGGCAATTTAGGTCAGGGCGGTGAGACCGACGAACTCAGCTTTTTCTCCAATCTAAGTGAGCGCCTCAAGCAGCCCTTGGGCGGAATGGCTGTGGCCTTCAGTTCCTCGCTGTTTGGTTTGGCGGGGTCGTTGATTTTGGGGTTTGTCGAGCTGTTGGCGGGCCAGGCTCACAATCGCTTCCTAAACGATATGGAAGATGCGCTGGCGGAATTGACCCATCTGGTGAGCGAGGATCAGGGCGCTGGGTCGGGCTACCGTAGCTTTGATGGTGATGGGGGCGGTCTTTCCGAGGCCAACGCAACGCTTGATCGCTTGGTCAAGACCATCCAACGCTCCGAGCAGAGCCGTTTGGTGATGGACGCAAACCTTGAAGAATTCATCCGCCGATTGGGCGATGTCCAGCTTGACCATGCGGTCGTCCAAAGGCTGGCGCAACAGATCGCACAATTGCAAGAACTGGCCTATCCGGTCATCGTCGATACCCGAACCAACTTGGCAAACCTGGTCAACTCGGCACAGATGGCCGAGCTCAACCAGCGCTTGGAATATCTAGCGAGTGTTGTGCGCCAGGCTTCTAGCGGGGACAGCCCAGAATTCTTGCAACGGCTCGATCGGATTTTGGCCCAGATGGAGAGCGGTGGCGGGTCCGGCGGAGGAGGCGCTGGCGCTCAGGAAATCGCTGAAATCAATAAGCAATTGCAGGCTTTGCGGCAGGAGATGGCTGCCGGTCGCCAATCATTGGGCCAACAGTTGATGGGGCTATCAGAAGCGCTTCGGCGCTAAGCCTGGCCGGGCACTGCCAGGCGTTGCGGTGTTGCACGGCTTGCCGCCGAACCAACAAAAAATGGGCGGTCGGTGACATCGCCTCGCCTTTGGATGCCACCGACCGCCCTGGGCCGTCG
>JAUIHE010000136.1 GCA_030432195.1 Alphaproteobacteria bacterium | reverse complement strand
GATGCAATTTTGACGTTCTTTCGCGAAACTCTTCCGAGCAAATGGGGAACGTTTCGCGACAAGGTGTCGGACAACTTCCGCATTATGTCACACGGCAGCTTCCGGATTTTGGAGTGACGGCGGTATAAAGATCAATGTTGATATTGGGGCTGATGATGCTGAGGCCGGCAATCAGGTCGCTGGCCAACTCCAGCCAAGAAATCGACGAGCTGGTCGAGTTGACGTAATCCTTGCCGCTGCCTTCGCTGCCGTCGCCGATATCCAGGCCGCCGCCAAGTGCGCCTTTCAAAGAGCGGGAGACCTCAACAATCCGCACTTTCAAGGTCACCTGTTGGGCGTTATCTACGCTGATATTGGCGACCGGCTCCAGGCCTGTGATTGATGCAACCGCGGCAATCAGCAGGGCCTTTGAGGTCTCGTCAGGCGCACGACCGCGCATGTGAACAGAGGAGTCGACGTATTCCACCTGCACCTCAGCATTCGGGACCAAGCGCTTCAGCGCATCTTCGATCAAAGAGGCGTTGGGCTTGATTTGAAGAGCGGAAATTGGCTTCGTGCCTGTCATTTCCTCGGCAGCGCTAATAATTAATTCGGCAGTTTTGCTGTCTGGCACAGTGCCTTGAATTTGCAGCGATGTATTGACGAAATTGAGCTCAATTTGGGCGCCAGGCGCCAAGCGCCACAATGACTGCTTGAGTTCCGCCAGGTTGGGGCCAACCTGCACATCATAGCTTGCCAGGTTCGTGAGGCCGTCTTCGCCCATCACCAGCACAAAGGTCGAGCCGAACGACTTGGCGATCAAATTCAGCTTCTGCCGGGTAAAGGGCACGGCTTCAATGATGCTAGGATCGGCAACGGATATCTGCCCGAACGGCAGGTCAAAGCTCAGCAGGCGCTCGCTACCGACGGGCAAATAGAGCTTGCGGCTTTCCGCGTCCGCCGGGCTGCTTGCCCCAACCGCCCCCGCGAGCAAGGCGGCGACCAACAAGCCGATACCGCGACAGCTGCCCCGCTGTTTTTGCCCGCGACGGGCAAGCGCTCGCGCACAACAAAGCGCCCTGTTTGCCAGCAGCCTCATATCATTGACTCCAAAACACGCCGGACTGCGAACGCAGCGGCGGCCGGGTCTTACGGGCAAGCTTTTGGCCTTCTTGCAACATGGCCAAAAGCTCTAAATTGTTCGCGATCGTCGCTGAATTCGGCGCTCGACGCATTGCACCCAAAAGGTAGGCGCGCGCTTTATCGACCTCACCGCGCAGCGCCAGCGAGAATCCATAGTCATTCATAAAGGCCAAATCTTCACCGAAGTGACGATTATAAAGGCCGAAATAGACATCCGCACGGTCGAAGTGCCCCATCAGCGAAAAGGCCGAGGCCGCGCCAAGATAGGCTTCCTTCAGCTTGGGGCTACGGGTGATGGAGAGCTCATAAAAGGTAGCGGCCTCAGCGTAATCACGGCGGGCCAGCGCCAGGCGGCCCTCCACGTCGGGCGCCACGACGCCAGCGGGGACACTCGCCGCCGCCAGCGCCTGCGCTTCGATCCGGTCCGGGCTGGGCGCACGCGCAAACTGGAAGGCCGTGCTACAACTCATCAACAGTCCGACCATGGCACCGCCCACCAGCCGAGTCCCCCAACGCGCCAGAGCATGGCTCGCGATACCCGCCTTTGAGCTGCGCGCCCCGGCGGTCGCATTTGATCCTAGCAGTTTGCGCATAAGGATCCCTTGTTCACATTCATAATCCCAAGATAACCGCGAAACGAGGCGCACCCTGAATAGCGGCTTCGCTCGGCCGATACACAATTATGGATAGAAATGAACTACACACAGGCGAGCAGGTCCGCCGAACCTATTTGTTTGTTTGAAAATAAGTGATTTCCAACCGCAAATCTTTGCCGATGTATCTCTAGTTGTGCCTTGATTTTACCCCTATCTTGTCAGTTTAAATCATCGGACCTTATCCACAGCACGCTGACTAAGCGGCTGGGCCAAAAGGCGAAATTTGAGGACGAATTGAAGGCTGCCGAGCAGGACCGGAGGTTGCGCGGAAGTGGGGGGCCAACCACTGCGGCCCGAAGAACGCCTAGTTACTCGGCGGACAAGGCACCAGGCCACGGCATAGCGCCAGCGTTGTGCCAAGCAACCGCGGCGGCGGGGCAAATTAGCTTCTTGCTCCGCACCTAGCGGGGCACCGGGTTGGGGTGGCTGGCTTTGTGGCAGACCAAGTTTTGTCTGGGGTCTCATGGATGATCTGCTTGCTCCGCCCCGCACCCCTGAACACCGGCAGGGCAAAGCCAGCACGGATTGCTCACCAGGCATGAAACTCGGGCAAAATCATACAGCTAGGCCAGCAGGTATCCGCCTAGCCCTGTCGCTTTAAGCGCGCGCGGCCGCCGCCGCAGCTCGTTCTTCCTGCACGCGCTTACGCTTTTCTTGCGCCTCCCAAGCTTGTTTCTTGCGGTAGATGGTGGACGCCGAGATACCGAGCAAGCTCGCCGCCTTGGGGATGTTGCCGCCGCATGAGTCGATGGCCTCCAAGATGGCTTCCTTTTCGGTCTCCCACAAAGGCTTGATGTCTCGCGGTGATTTGGGGCCGTTGGCATCGGCACTGCTTCCGCCGTTCAGCCCGTTGGTTGCAAAGCCTTCGCCGACCGCGCCAGCGCCCGGATCGTTCGATTGCCCCAGTCCATGACCGAGCCCGGGCACCAGGCCCCCGTGCGCTTGCGCACCGTTGCCATTGGCCCCATTCGCCATGCCAGGGTGCCCGTTCGCGTAGCCTTGGCCCTGGTAGCCCGCGGCTTGGCCCGGCGCGTAGCCCTGGTGGGCCTGGCCGCGCTGGCCCTGTTGGTTTTGACCGAGCAGATTCGCACCCTGCACAGGGTAGCCTTGGCCGACAAAACCCTGCCCTGGATAGCCGCCGGGTACCGGAGCGCCCATACCGGGCACCGTCATATTCGGCGCGGGCAAGATGCCCATTTCACGCGCCAACCCCGGATTGAACTGGGCAAAACGATGGGTGCTCTCGTTCATCGCCTGCTCTGAATCCAGCGGTGGTGGCAGCATGGTGACGCTCACCTCACCGCCATCGTTCAGCACGACCAGGTTGCGAATGATGTTTTGAAGCTGACGCACATTGCCCGGCCAGGAGAACTTCAACAGGCGCTCCGCAGCATCGGCATCGAAACCGGAAAAGCTCTTCTTTTCCTGGGCCGCGTAGGATTTCAAAAAGGTGTTGGCCAAGGCCAAGATATCGTCGCCGCGTTCGCGCAGCGGCGGCATCGAAATCGGCAGCACATGCAGGCGGTAGTACAGATCCTCGCGGAAACGCCCGGCGCCAATTTCCT
Organism: Alphaproteobacteria bacterium; assembly: GCA_030432195.1. Taxonomy (GTDB): domain Bacteria; phylum Pseudomonadota; class Alphaproteobacteria; order UBA7985; family JAUIBT01; genus JAUIBT01. The sequence goes on along the minus strand of JAUIHE010000136.1, from coordinate 5,316 downwards.
CCAAGGGATCGCGGTTGGTGGCGCAGATAAAGCGGATATCGACCTTTTCCTGCTTTGACGATCCTACCTTTGCGAAAGTGCCGGTCTGCACGAAGCGCAACAGTTTCGACTGCAAGTGCAGATCCAACTCGCAAATCTCATCCAGGAACAGGGTCGAGCCATGCGCGCGGGTGGCCGCGCCGTCATGGTTGGTGACAGCTCCGGTAAACGCGCCTTTGACGTGGCCAAAAATCTCAGATTCCAGCAGCGTCTTGGGGATGGCCGCGCAGTTGATGGCCACCATCTCCTTATCTTTGCGATCGGACAGGTCGTGCAAAGCGCGGGCGGCGACTTCCTTACCCGTGCCACTTTCGCCTAGAATGAAAATGCTGGCGTTCGAGGGCGCGGCCCGCTCGATCATGCGATAGACCATCTGCATAGGCTTCGAGCCGCCGACAAAGCCCTGGAAGCTGTCGTGATAATTGACTTTGTTCTGGGCCACCTGCCGCTTGACTTCGCGCTTGGTCAGGGCTGAACGTAGGGTTTGCACCAGCCGATCACGATTGAAGGGCTTGACCAGAAAATCATAGGCTCCGCCACGCATCGTTTCGACCGCGGTATTGATTGAGGCATGGGCGGTAATCATAATCGCCGCTGTCGGCAGTTTGCGATCATTGACGGCGCGCAGAACCTCCGTGCCCAGCATGTCGGGCAGACGAATATCCAACAGCACTGCATCCGGCACGTCGCTGTCCAAATATTCCAATGCCTCGCGCCCAGTCGAAACATGATCGACCTCCACGCCTTCGTCGTGCAGGTAATGCGCGTAGAGGTCTGCCAAGGACCGCTCATCTTCAACCAGCAAGACTTTTGGCTTTTCGGAACTAACGGGTAACATACTGCTCATAGGGCTCTCATCGGGCGGGAGTTGCCGAATTTGTCTTTGTTTTTCAATGCGTTATTTTTCGAAGACAAGATTCGCAATCTGCTAAAATATTTTCAGATGCTCATGATACTTGCCCTTTGCAATTTGCACAACGACAGGACCGCTCCCGCAATCAGGGACATGACGCTCGATTTGGGCGCTGCGAGCGCGCGCTATCCGGTTCTAGAAATGGCACCCGGAAGATACGCCTGGGCCGCTTGGCCCTTGCGGCTTTGCGGCGGTGTTGGTAAGCAGCCATCAGATTAAATTGCCGTATGCCTCTTCTTGTTGTTGAAGCATGTTAGCTCCGGTCAAATCGCTTCTATTGAGGGAAGCGACGGGCAGCAGGCGCAAGGGCACAATCGGCCATACACAAAAGGAAACCGCATGTCAGACGATCAAGCGCAAGCTGGCCAAAACGAAACTGGGGGACAGGGCGAGAGCAGCCAGCCTCAACCACCGATCCAGATTCGGGCGCAGTTTTTGCGCGACGCTTCTTTTGAGGCTCCAAACGGCCCGCTGCCTCTGGTTGGCGCGCAACAGCAGCCCAATATCTCAATCAACATGAACATCAAGCACCGTCCGGTGCCGCAGATTGGCCACGAGGTCATCCTGACCCTGACCGCTGAGAGCAAATTGGGTGACACAACGCTGTTCCTGGCAGAAGTGCATTATGGCGCCTTGGTCACCTTGGCCGAAGGCATGAGCGAACAAGCCATAGGCGCGGCTCTGGTCATCGAAGTCCCTCGCTTGATCTTTCCTTACGTGCGCCGTGTTGCGACCGAAATGGTTACCGAAGGCGGCTTCCCACCGTTGGTGTTGAACCCGGTCGATTTTGTCGCTTTTGCGAAAAACGCGAAGGTCGAACCCTTGGGAGATGCCCCTGCTCCTGGCGGTGCAACCCTGCAGTAGTCACACCTGGCCTGCTGCCCGGACACGCCGACTCTTTATTTTGTTTTTGGTGTAGTTCGCTCTTAATCGGACCGACCAACAAAGCATGGGTCGACAAAGCCTGGGCCTACAGGGCCTGGTCCGCCATGGCTTGGGCCAACAAGACTATTGACGGCCCGCTGGACTAGGGCCAAGACTTTTGGGAACAATTCGCGCGGGTCAAAGGCTGCCACACGGCCTTTGGCCCGCTTTGTTTCGCCAAAGGAGGCGCTCATGGCTAAGATCATCGTTTCAGATTCGGCAGACCTTGTTGACCGTTGGATTGCGGCCATCAAGGACCGTCGGCCAGATATTGAAGCCGTGCCGCTAGCCGAGTTGGGTGACAGCGACGAAGCGCGTGCCAGCGTTGACTATGCCCTGGTGTGGCAGCCCGACCCCGGATTTCTTGCAAGCCTACCGAACTTAAAGCTGATAGTCTCCGTCGGTGCCGGACTGGACCATTTGACCAACGACCCGCTGCTGCCCCGCCATCTGCCGACCGTGCGCATGGTTGATCCCGGCCTCACCCAAGGCATGTCCGAGTATTGTGCTTGGGGCGTATTGAGCCTGCACCGCTTATTCGTGCCGCTGCTCAACAGCCAAGCCAGCGGTGCCTGGCAAGTCGTCCACGCCCCCATTGCCAGCAACACCCGCGTCGGCGTATTGGGATTTGGTGTGCTGGGAAGCCGCGCGGGCGAAGCCTTGCAAGCGCTGGGCTTCCAGGTCTGCGGATGGTCGCGCAGCGCCAAACAGCACGATAGCATTCCTCTGTATTCTGGTGATGATGGGCTGGCGGAGATGCTGCCGACCTGTGATTACTTGGTGCTGTTGGTCCCCGCGACGCCCGATACATTCCACCTTATTGACGCCGACTTCCTGGCGCGCTGCAAGCCGGGCGTCGGCATCGTCAATGCAGGGCGTGGCAGTCTGATCGACGACGATGCTTTGCTGGAGGCGTTGGACTCTGGCCAAGCCGGTGGCGCGGTTCTGGATGTTTTCCACCAGGAGCCTCTGCCGAGCGACCATCCCTATTGGCAGCACCCGAAAGTCATTGTCACCCCGCACGTGGCAGCCTTGACGTATCCAGAGACGGGCGGCGAACACGTGGTCGCTGCTATCAACGCGCTGGAAACCGGCGAGCCGCTGCCCGCCTTGGTGAACTGGGATCGGGGGTATTAGACTTGTTTCTTGGAGCAAGCCGACACAACAATGCTCTATCGTGCTGTTCTTCCACTTCCACATCTTTGAGCTGCCAGGTGCGGTTGATGGCAATGGTCAAGAGACTTGCCCGACGGCGGTCCTCACTTGGATCAAACAGTAGGAGGCCGAAGCAAGCGACCGGCCACCTTTCTCACCCTTTAGACGATTTAATTGTTGTGCCACGATCACCAAGGCTGGCGCGAACTGCTCGCTTTCATTTCACCTGATATCTAGGCAAATAACGCTCATGAAGCGGGCTTTGTTCGCCAAAAGCAGCATCAACCCTTGACTTGTGTATTTCAAAGCCCGTCCGAGGGTTCCGGCCATTTCCGTAGGGCGAACTACCGTCGTTTTCGCCCTGGTAAACGGGAGCACCAAAGGCGTTAAAGCGCACGCGATAACCCTCCGCTCCGCCCAATTTGACTTCCTTGCCGGGTTTTCTATTTCCAAAGAACTCCGGGTAAGCCTCTCGTACGTCAGTTGGAATCATCCCTAGCAACGCCGCCGCGCTGTATTTGTCATTCGGCAGCGAGCCGACGTCGTAAAGCGATTTCGAATTGGGCCCGCTCGTCCTGGGATCCTCATCTGGATGATAGATTAAAATGCTTTGGCCAAGAGGCTGTGTCGCGTCCTTCTTTATGAACCTCGCAAGCATGTCAGCATACTGCTTTGTGTTGGGGGATGGATTGTTGAGCATGTAATGCGCCGCCAAGCCAAATCCCATGTTGTTATTGTGGTAGTCTGCAAGACGCTTGCCTACGGTGTTGTCGCCCCGGCCCTCATTTAGCTCGCCCAGCGAAACCCCGACGTTTGGTGGGCTGATGAAATTGCGATCGATGACATAAGAGCCAGTGACAAGCGCATGGCGATAAGCTTCTGACTGGGGCTCGGTATGATAAACGGTAATATCTTTTCCAAATCGCGACTTTTCCGTAATTCGCGGCGTGGTAAATCCGTATCTATGTGCGTGCTTACCTGCCCACTCACGCATGAGCGAAACGGGCGTTGCCGACCCGCTCATAAATGCATCCCAAAACCCAGGGCGTCTATGATTAGTCATTTAATTGTATCCCTATTTTTGCTGTAAACCAAGCTAGACTGACCAGCAATTATACAGCTGCCAGAGTAGCGTTTCTGCGCCTCACATTTCAGATTTGTTATTTTTTGGTCAAAACAATACTCTCTTTCATAGTAAGCAATTCTTCCATCATCCAATATTTTCCAATCCATTGGCGCATGATCTGGAGCCTTTCTTGGATCTATAAAATACGCATCTGTGTATATTTTGACCGGGCTTATATCGAGAAGCTTATATTCAATTTTGTCATCAATAACATAGCCAAATTGTACATGACTCCTATTAATACCTAGTTCGTAATTGTTGCGTTTTTGTTTGTGTGGATAGCCTTGCGGGCCAAAAGATAAGTAGAGTGAGCTCCCATAGCTGTAATCGTCCATACAGACATGCGTGGCGCCATCCGGAATAGAGATCTCGGCCACGACACCGTGATCTTCGAAGCGGATGATCCGGCCGTCGTTGGGATCAACCACATTGGTCGCTGGACACAAAAGCCCTGTCCAAAGGCAGAGAGTTTTTATCATCATCACCTCCATTTTGTTCATGATATGTTCGCGACTACAGTGTGTCAAGCCCAGGATTTCAAAAACCACTTTAAAGGGTCAGCTGCGGCTTGGTCTAAGTCCGCCCAATCTCCTGGCGAGAGCATGGCAGGCCGAGGGCTGTAGGAAAGAGAGGGCCGGGATATGTCTCGGCAGCGGCCTTCGCTAAAGACCTGGCCGCGTCAGCCACCAGAGCTCCCACAGCCCGCTTCGCTAGCAAAGCAAGCCCAATCGCCGTGAGAACGACGCCGTGACAACCGACGCGACCTGCCGGCATGGGGCGGGTTTTACTCAGCCCCCACTCAAGACGCGCTATCTATCTGATTTTGCTGCAAATCCGCCTACTGCCACTCGACGCCGGTGATCCCAAGGCCCCACGCTAGAGCGCGTTTCGCTGAATTGGCTTCACCGGGCGCGCTCACTCTATTTGATATTGCTGCAAATGCACCTTGCTTGTCTTTGCCACAATCGAGGGCGGTTGCTCGGGCTTTATGCTAGAGCGTCGGGCGCTGGCGTTGCAACAGCCCATCCGCTCTAGCTGGCTGATTTCTAACGCAAGTCCATGCTCGTTTGTGTTGCCACTCACTCGCGGCTTGCTTGTCTTATGGATTTGGCAGGCTTCCGAGGGATTGGAAGCCACTGCACGCCACGCCATTTATGGC
>JAUIHE010000135.1 GCA_030432195.1 Alphaproteobacteria bacterium | reverse complement strand
GCATGAACTGGGCCACGGCGTGCACCAGGTCTTGGCCAGTGAGCAGGGCCTGTTCAAATCCTCAACACCCCTGACCTTGGCGGAAACCGCATCCGTCTTTGGTGAAATGCTAACCTTTCAAAAATTGCTGGCGCAGGAGAGCGACCCGGCCAAGCGCAAGATTTTGCTGGCTGGCAAGGTGGAAGACATGCTGAACACCGTGGTGCGCCAGATTGCGTTCCACGAATTCGAGACCGCCGTTCACGAGACCCGCAAACAGGGCGAGTTGTCGGCCGAGCAGTTCCGCGAGATCTGGATGGATGTGCAGACCCGTTCTTTGGGCCCGATCTTCACCTATGATGAAACCTATGACCACTATTGGTCTTACGTTCAGCACTTCATCCACGTGCCGTTCTACGTCTATGCCTACGCCTTTGGCGACTGCTTGGTAAACTCCTTGTATGCGGTGTATCAGGACGCGGACGCGGGCTTTGCCGATAAGTATCTCGAGATGCTGAGCGCAGGCGGTTCCAAGCGCCATAAGGAGCTGCTGGCGCCTTTCGGGCTGGACGCTTCAGCGCCTGATTTTTGGGACAAAGGCTTGATGATGATTTCGGGCCTCATCGACCAGCTTGAAGCGCTGGAAGACTAGCCCGGCAGTCCTTTTTGGCGATCCTTTTTGGCGCGGTTTTCAACGCGGTTTTCAACGCCGTTTTTACAGCAGTTTTGATAGCTCTAACACCGAGGTGCGCGCAGCATGACGACTTCTGAAGATAACTCTTTGACCGGCCGCATCGGGCGTTATGCGCGCGTTGGCACCTCCTTATCAGGCGTTGCAATGCAGGTTGGTGTGCGGCGGCTGGCAGGTGGCGAGCTGATGTCGGAGGCCAACGCGGCCGACCTCGCCAAGGCGCTGGGCAATCTCAAGGGTCCACTGGTTAAAGCCGCGCAATTGCTGGCGGTCGTGCCCGATCTGTTGCCCGAAGAGGTGGCTAACGAGTTGCGGCAACTGCAATCCAACGCGCCCGCTATGGGCTGGCTGTTTGTCAAACGCCGCATGAAGGCCGAGTTGGGCAATGACTGGCAGGCCCGGTTTGCTAGTTTTGAGCGTGAGGCCGCAGCCGCAGCCTCGCTGGGCCAGGTCCACCGTGCGACGATGCCTGACGGCCGCGCGGTGGCGTGCAAACTCCAGTATCCGGACATGAGCTCTGCCGTCGAAGCCGATTTGGTGCAGCTCAAGACCTTGATGGGCATGTTCAAGCGCTATGAGGGCATCATTGATACCCGCGAAATTTTTAGCGAGCTGACCTATCGCCTGCGTGAGGAGTTGGATTACGAACAAGAAGCCCGCTATGCCAAAGCCTTTGGTCAGATCTTGGCCGATGTGCCCAACGTCAACGTCCCGACGGTGGTCGATGAGCTGAGCTCCAAGCGCTTGATAACACTGTCTTGGTTGGAAGGTCGGCCTTTCATCGACTTTCTGGACGATGCAAACACCAGTCAGGAACAGCGCAACGCCATAGCGATGAACATGTTCCGGGCTTGGTACACGCCCTTCTATCACTACGGCATGATTCACGGCGATCCCCACTTTGGCAACTATGCTATCGCGCAGGATGGCTCGCTCAATTTGTTGGATTTTGGCTGTGTTCGCATTTTTGAGCCGCGCTTTGTTGGCGGCGTGATCGACCTCTACCGCGCGATTCGCGACGGCGACCAAGAGCTGGCGGTGCATGCCTATGAAGCTTGGGGTTTCGAAGTCCTGACAAAAGAGATCATTGAGACCTTGAACATCTGGGCCAGCTTCCTCTATGGCCCCTTGATGGAGGATAAGACCCAACTGCTGCAAGGGGGTGAGACCACCAAGCGCGGCCAGGCGGCCATGTCCAACGTGCGCGCCGAGCTAAAGCGCATCGGCGGCGTCACTATTCCCAAGCCGTTCGTCTTCATGGACCGCGCCGCGATCGGTCTGGGTTCGGTCTTCACGCGCTTGAAGGCAGAGGTCAATTGGTATCAACTGTTCCACGGGCTAGTTGAGAACTTCAGCGTTGAGCGCTTGGAAGCCAATCAAGCCGCGCGTTTGCATCCTTTGGGCCTTTTTCCTGATGAGCAGCGCGACGATAAGGCAAGCGCCGCCTAACGGTCGATCCGGCGACGGTCATTTCGGCAAGGGCCAAAACAAGCGGCATGGGTAGGTCATGGATCACAAAGCACTGATTGCAAGACTAACGCGCGAACAGCGCAGCCGCTTGCTGCAACAAGCCGATGGCCCCGGCTTGTGGCGTTTGGCGAGCCAATGGTTTGCCATTGCTGGCTTGGCCATTTGGATTGCAAGCGGCGCTGCTGGCTGGCCAGTTGCCCTGCTGCCATTGGGGCTGTTGCTGGTGTTTCAGTTCACTTTGTTGCACGAAGTCAGCCATTTAACAGCATTCAAAACGCGCTGGGTCAACGAGGTTTTGGCGTTGGCTTGCGGCTTGCTTTTGGTTTTGCCGCCCCAATGGTTTCGCTATTTTCACTTCGCCCACCACCGCTACACGCAAGACCCCGAACGCGATCCAGAGCTTGCCAGTCCCAAGCCTGACACCCTATCAGCCTATGCTTGGCATGTGACGGGGGTGCCGGTCTGGCGCTCGCATCTGGTGACCTTGCTGCACAACGCGGCGGGGCAGGGGCGCGAAACCTTCGTGCCGACAAGTAAGCGCGGGCTCATTCAGCGCGAAGCCGTGGCGATGCTGCTGGTCTATGCGGCGCTGTTGGGGGCATCTGTGGCAGCGCACAGCGCCCTGTTGCTGTGGATTTGGTTGCTGCCCTTGGTCTTGGGCCAGCCATTCTTGCGGCTCTACCTTTTGGCTGAGCACGGGCGCTGTCCTTTGGTGGCCAACATGCTTGAAAACTCGCGCACTACTTTCACCAATCGCGTTGTTCGCTGGTTGGCTTGGAACATGCCCTACCACGCCGAGCACCACAGCTTGCCTGCGGTGCCGTATTTCCGCCTGCCGGAGTTTCACAGGCTCACCAAACCACACTTGGCCACAACAGAACGCGGCTATCACCGCTTTCACGCGCGCTACCTGGCTTGGTTGCGCCGCGCGCGCCAGGACTAGCTGCTATTTGGCGTAAGGGTTGGCCGCCCGACGGGCGTTCAATCGGATGGGGGTGCCCCAAACGTTGAAATCTTCGCGCAGCGCATTGACCAGATAGCGGCGATAGCTGTCGGGCAATTCATCGACTTTATTGCCGAACAGCATAAAGGTCGGCGGGCGTGTCTTGGCCTGGGTAATGTAGCGAATCTTGATGCGGCGCCCGCCCACCAGCGGCGGCGGGTGGTTTTCCAGCCGCTCGTGCAGCCAGCGATTGAGCAGGGCGGTTGAAAAGCGAACCGTCCAGACTTGGAACAAGTCCACTGCCGCCTGCATGAGCTCGTCAAGGCCCTTTTTGTGCAAGGCTGAAAGCGTCAGAATGGGGACGCCCTTGATTTGCGGCATGGAGCGTTCGACGCGATCGCGCACGGCTTGCAAGGTCTCTTGTCGGTTTTCTGTCACGTCCCACTTGTTGACCGCCAAAATCAGCGCCCGGCCTTCGTCGATGACGCGGCGTGCGATGGTGAGGTCTTGCTTGTCCAGCGGGCTATCAGCGTCCATCAGCAAAATCACCACCTGGGCATAGCGCAAAGACCGCAGTGAGTCGGCGACGCTCATCTTTTCCAGGCCCTCGACAACGCGCGCTTGTCGGCGCAAGCCCGCCGTATCGAACAGGCGGATCGGGCGGCCCTGGTATTGCAGGTCAACCGAAATGGAGTCGCGGGTGATACCGGCCTCGGGCCCGGTCAAAAAGCGATCTTGGCCAATGATGGCGTTGACCAGCGTGGACTTTCCGGCATTAGGGCGCCCGACAACGGCCATTTGAATTGGTCGTTCAGGATTGAATTCAAAGCGAATCGCGCCCTCGTCTTCGCGAGCGTCAAAGGCTTCGTCACTGGCCAGACTGCCCTCTTCGTCTTCGTCGTCCTCGCTGAGTTCGACGCCCGCATCCTTGGCGTATTTGACCATCTCAGAATAGAGTTCAGCCATGCCTTCGCCGTGCTCGGCCGACAAGGCAATGGGCTCGCCCAAGCCCAGCGAGAAGGAGTCGTAATAGCCTTCCTTGCCCTTGGTCCCTTCACACTTGTTGGCAATCAACCAGACCGGCGCGTCGTTGTTTTGGCGCAGCCAAGCGGCGAAATGTTGATCCATCGGCACGATGCCAGCGCGGGAATCGACGACGAACAAAACCAGGTCTGCGCCGCCCAAGGCTTCTTGGGTCTTGCGGCGCATGCGGGCCTCGAGGCTCTCGTCAAACGCCTCCTCTAGGCCTGCGGTGTCGATAACAACAAAGGGCCAACCTGCGATATGGCAGTCGGCTTCGCGCCAGTCGCGGGTGACGCCGGGCTGATCGTGCACTAGCGCCAGCTTGCGCCCGGCTAGACGATTGAAAAGAGTGGATTTGCCGACGTTGGGGCGTCCGACAATTGCGACCCGAAGGCCGGTCCGCTGCGCGGCGGCGCTGATGGTGTTTTTCATGTGAGTTCCAATTGCTCAGCCGACAAGCCGAGCTCTAACGATATGCGTGCAAAAGGCCGTCGGCTGTCAGCACCAGCATTGTGCGGTTCGCCACGACGGCCGAGCTAATAATGTCATCGCTGAGTTCGAAGTCGGCGACAGTGCGGCCGGTCAAGGGATCGACCACGACCATTTTGCGGTTTTCTCCGCCGATAAACAGGCGGCCGCCTGCCAGGGTGGGGCCGTGCCAGGCGATAAAGCCGCGACGGGTCCGCTTGTTGGCATATGAGGGCAGGTCCTTGACCCAAACCTCGGCGCCGGTGTCGATGTCAACGGCAACCAGCTTTGCATTCTCTGTGACCAAGAACATGTGCTTGCCGGTAAAAGCGGGCCAATTGCGGCTGCCGACGGAGGCTTCCCAAACGACCCGGCCGGTGCGCAGCTCAAGTGCGGCTGTGCGTCCGGCCTGACTGGTCACGTAGACGCGCTCGCCCGCGATTATAGGGGGCGCGGTGATGTCGGCTATTTCGCCCAGCACGGTGTCGGCCACACCCAGTGGAGCGAAGGTGTCATCCCAAATGCGGCGCCCTGTAGCGGGCGATAAAGCCTGAACCTCGCCATTGCCCAGCGCGGCAACCACGGTGCCGTTAGCGTAGGTCAGGCCTGAACCGCCCAGCAGCCGCGTTACCGTATCGGGGTTGTTCTTTTCCCAAGCCAAGCTGCCGTCGCTGGCATTAAGCGCATAGATGCGATTGTCGAGCGTCACCATAAAGACGCGGCCATCGCCGACGACCGGCGCGGAGCGCGTTGGGCCTGCCAAGCGCTGATACCACAGAATTTTTCCGGTGCGGGCATCCAGGCAGACGGTATAATCCAGTCCAGCCGTAACAAACAGCCGCTGTTGGTCATAGGCCAGCGCGCCGCCAAACCCGCTACTTTCAAACTGCGGCATGACTGAGCGCGACCAGTAGGCGCGGCCGGTTTTTAGATTGCGTGCCGAGACAATCCCTTTGGCGTCCAAGGTGAACACCACTTGGTCAATGACCAGCGGCTCTGAGGTCAAACGTTGGCGGCGGGCATTGCCATCGCCGATGCGAACGGACCAGGCGCGCTGTGGGGTGGACGACAGAGCGAAGTGGCCAGCACGATGATGCGGGGAGCCCGCAATGTGGGTCCAAAACTTGTTGTCCTGTGCTGGCTCCAAAGTGACCTGCGGGTTGGCGATGGTCCGACGATCAAGAGGGCCGTCGCCTTGTATCAGGATGTCTTGGCGTTTGCCTGGTAGCGGCTTTTCTCGCGGGGCGAGCAATTCTTGCACGCGCGAACAGCCTGGCGTCAGAGCCAATCCCGCCAACGCAAGCAAGGCTCCACGTCGTCCAGCAAGGGGCGCGCGGCCTTTGTTTTTCAGATCTTTGCTGTGTGCGTTTGACATGGAAGCGGTCTAAGCAGCTTTTCCGGCGAAATGATTGCAAGCAGTAACGGGCGGCGCCAAGGCAGGGCGAAGGCGCGTTGACCGAAGCCTAACACGACAAACGCCCAAGCCTACCACAAAGCGCTTTATCCTTTGGACAGTGCCTCTTTTAGCCGCTCAAGCCGGAACTTGAGTTGCGCGGAGCTGGCCTCATCAGCCAACAGGAGGTCGATAGAGGCAAGGGCTTGTTCAATCTGACCTTGTTGCACAAGCGCGGCAACTTGCAATTCCTTGGCCATGGCCGCATAGGCGCTGTCGCTAGCGGCGAGGGCCTTCAGGCGCTTGGCGTCGGCATCGCTTAGGCTGTTGTTGCTGGCTGCCATCAGCGCGTAGACCTCGGCCAATTCCTTATAAGCGGAACCCAGTTTGGTCGAATTGGCCAGCGCTTGCAGGCGAATCCGAGCGGCCTCAAAGTCACCGTCGGCCAAATCGCGCTTGGCCAGGATCATCGCGGCCTGATAGCCGTAGAAATCCGTGCGTGCAGCAAGGTCTTGCAGCAAGCCTAGACCTGCATCGTCTTGACCTTCGCTAATCAAGGTTTGCGCCTGGGCGATATCGCTGGCCAGGCCTTTGCGTACGGAAACCTGATAGGAATCATAGGCAAGCAGGCCACCAAAGGCAGCGACGAAAGCCAAAATGCCGCCGATGATGAAATATTGGTACTTTTTCAGGAATTGGATGACCTGATCCTGTCGCATCTCTTCACTGAGTTCGGCGAACAGAAGATCGCTATGGTTATCCTGATCTTGGTCTTGCTTCTTCACTGAGGGCTCCAACAGTGGTGTGTTTGCGGGTTGTCTGGTGAATTTTGTGATGGTGATACCGCTTTGCATCCGCCAGGGCTAGAAAAATTCAGTGCCTCATTGCGGTTCCTCTTGAGGGCTGTGGGTGTTAGTCGCATAGTTGCGCGATGTTTGTAGCTCATCGATCCAACAAATGCCCGTCGTTCGGTGGCGCTGGCGGCCTGAGCGCGGCGAAGACGCTGCCAGGTCTATTCGTCATCAGGTCTGATCGTCATCAGGTCTGATCGTCATGATGTCTGATCGTCATGATGTCTGATAGGTCCCATGTCTGATAGGTGCCGTGTCTCATAATCCCATGTCTGATAATCCCATCTCAATTGCTGAATTTCGGGCCAAGCGCGCCAGGGGAAGCCGCGCGCGCAAACCGCTGTACTTTCAGCGCGACGAGCTATCCTCCATTATGCAGGTCTATTCGCGCTATGTGGCGGCGGGTCAGTGGCGCGACTACGCGATTGATTTTGCGCCAGGTGTTGCCGTTTTTTCCATCTTCAAAACTGCGCACGAGCAGCCCATGTTCACCGTGGCCAAACGACAGGGGCCGAGCGGGAAGGGGCGTGAGTTCGTCGTTCATGAAGGCGTGAAGCCCATCAAGAAGTCCGAGAATCTGACCGATGTCTTGCGCGCCTTGGATCTGAAGGTAAATAACTAAACCGATGATATGCGGCGCTTGCCTCCTGCGCCATGGTTCCTGGTTCTTGCTTCTTGGGGCGAGCCAGCCAACCGCGTCCGCCATTTTGACTATCTGCCAACAACGAGATTGCCGTGAACAACCAAATCAATAGCCCGGCAAAAGCAAGGGCGCGGTCCGGCCTGGCGCGCTCGGCTTTTTGGGCTGGTGTGCGTGATGCAGCGCCGCTGTTCTTGTCAGGCGCGCCGTTTGGTCTGCTTTTTGGAATTCTGGCCTATGAGGTCGGGCTAGGATTGCTGGGAGGACAAGCGTTCTCAAGCCTGATTTTTGCGGGCTCGGCGCAATTTGCAGCGGCAGATCTCTACGGCAAAGGCGCCGGGTTCTTGGTGATATTGGGGGTGACAGCGCTGCTGAATGCGCGTCATTTGCTCTATGCCCTAGATTTGGCAACCCGCTGCAAACACTGGCCAAGCTGGGGGCGTCTCGTCGTTGGCTACTTCTTGACGGATGAATCTTATGCAGTGACGGCACGCCGTCTGGACGCGCGACCGGGTGAACCTCTACCGCTCTCCTATTTCGCCGGGGCCAGCCTGGCCATGTTTGTAGCCTGGAACCTGGCAACAGCGGCTGGCTTGCTGTTGGGCGCTAGCAGTCCGGACATATCACAGTACGGGTTTAGCGTTGCGATCTATTCCGCCTATATCGCAATATTCGTGCCGCTGCTGCTGACCGCGCCACGCTGGGCGGCTGCGGTGACCAGCTTGCTGCTGTCGGTGTGGTTGCGCGATTGGCCAAATCAATTGGGCTTGGTGGTGGCGATCCTGGCGGGCATAGCGGTCGGTTACAGCTTTCAACTGCTGGCGCAAAGTCGCTTGTTCCAAACAAAAAGCAGGAGGCACCAGCCGTGAGTGCGCAGATTTGGGGGCTGGTCCTAGCCTGTTGCCTTGTTACCTTTGCTATGCGCGGGCCTGCGATGGTGCTGTTCGCGCGGCTTCACGTGCCCGACTTTGTGCGTCAGGCCCTGCCTTTCGTGCCGATTTGTGTCTTGGTGGCGATAACAGCACCGGCCTTGTTGGCCCCCGACGGCCACGTTGTGATTTGGCCATGAGCCAACGCCTTGCTGGCGGCGGGGCTTGCGGCGGGCTTGGTGGCCGCGTGGCGCCGCGATTTGGTTAGTCCCGTTGTTGCGGGGCTTGCCGTCTATACTCCGATTCCTGAGAGATCCGCGTTTTCCTTGACGTGGCAGGCTCCAGCGATTCAGATGTGAACATGCGGATTGAACCCC
>JAUIHE010000134.1 GCA_030432195.1 Alphaproteobacteria bacterium | reverse complement strand
GCCCCGCAAAACCAAGCGCGCAAATGACGCCTTCTTAGCTTCAAACGCCTGAAATATCGCTATTTTTGGAAGATGGGGGAATTTTTGGTCGGCGTAGCAGGATTCGAACCTACGACCTCTCGTCCCCCAGACGAACGCGCTACCAGACTGCGCTATACGCCGACACGCCTGCCCTTAGGCAGGGGCCCTTACTTAATCCCTGTCAGGTTAAATGTAAAGCCCAACTCGCATGCAATTCCAGGAATTTTCACGCAGGCCATGCCCGCCAACGAGCCCGCCAACGAGCCCGCCAACGAGCCCGCCAACCAGCCCGCCAACCAGCCCGCAAGCGCCCATGCCCAAGCGACCTTTTTCCGGCACCTGCGGGCTCTAGCTGCCTTGCTCTATCGCGCGCCATTTTTTGACGTTTGCGTTGTGCTCTTTCAAGGTCTCAGCGAAGGCATGACCGCCGCTGCCATCCGCAACGAAATAGAAATACTGGGTATCAGCCGGAGCCAAGACAGCCTGCAACGCTTCCTTGCCCACATTGGCAATCGGCCCGGGTGGCAACCCGCGACGGGTATAGGTGTTGTAGGGGTGATCGTTGTCCAGTTCTGACCGCTTCAGACCGCGGCCCAGCTTGCCCAGCCCATCGCTTTCAAAATAGACCAAGGTCGGGTCCGCTTGCAGACGCCAGCCCTCTTTTAGCCGATTGATGAAGACCGAGGCCACTACCGGACGCTCGCGCCCGATGCCCGTCTCGCGTTCAACGATCGACGCCAGCGTTATCGCTTCTTCGGGTGTTGTAAACGGCAGCCCCTCTTGGCGCGCCTCCCACAACGGCCAGAAGGTTTCTTGCAGAGCCGCTTGCATGCGTTCAACCAGCGCTTGGCGGCTGTCGCCACGATGGATGAAATAGGTATCAGGCAGCATAGAACCCTCAGCGGGTACGGTTTCAATGCTGCCCGTCAATTCTGGAACCTCGCTCAACAGCACCAAGATTTGCTTGCTGGTCAAGCCCTCGGGGATCGTCACGGAATAGCTTCGCGATCGTCCTGTCGAAAGAATGTCAAAGACCTGTCGCATGGAGGCTGCCGCCGGTATCTCATACTCACCGGCCTTGAAAGCGCGCGGTTCAAGCCGCATTGAAACGCGAGCGATGAGCTCGGACGTAATAATCCCCTCCTCCTCTAGCCGGGTCAAAACACGGCGCACGGACTGGCCGGGTTCGACAGAAAAAACGGCAGCGTCGGTGCTAGGGCCAGGAGCATCAAGCTGACCGTTCAGCCAGACCGGTGCATATAGCACCCCGCCACCGACCAGCCCCGCCAGTAGAAAAATGGTGATGAGAAAACGCAGCATGAGAGCTTCCCATAATAATTAGACCAGAGCGAGCAGCCAGATATGCGCTTCGCGCTGACTAGGCCCGCCTGTTATCGTTGCGGAGGCCAATCTTGCCCCAATATTGGCCCAATCCTAGCCCCGACTTGGGGCCCTCTTGGACCAATGAACTTGCAGCAAAAAAGGCCCGCCGGTCTTCCCTGCGAGCCCTTGATGTTAATTTTGTGACCGGTGTTTGCTACCGTGTGCCCGCTTTGATTAGTCGCCGCTGTACTCTTTGACGACCAGCGAGGCGTTAGTGCCGCCAAAGCCAAATGAGTTCGACAGGGCCGCGCGAACTCGACGCTCTTTGGCCGTGTGCGGAACCAGATCCATGCCCTCGGCTTCGGGGGTAGGATCGTTGAGGTTCAAGGTCGGGGGCACGATCTGATCGCGAATTGCCAGGATCGAGAAAATCGCCTCGACAGATCCAGCACCGCCCAACAAGTGGCCAATGGCGGACTTGGTAGACGACATGGAAATGTTCTTGGCGTTATCGCCCAGCAGACGCTTGACCGAGTTCAGCTCGATTTCATCGCCCAAGGGGGTCGAGGTACCGTGCGCGTTAACGTAGTCGATGTCCTCAGCGGTCAAACCAGCCCGCTTCAGCGCCGCTTGCATCGAGCGGAAACCGCCGTTGCCGTCGGGCGCTGGTGCGGTAATGTGGTGCGCATCGCCTGACAGGCCATAGCCCACGACTTCGGCAATGATGTTTGCGCCGCGTGCCTTGGCGTGATCCAGAGATTCCAGAATCAGCGCGCCAGCGCCTGCACCCATCACGAAGCCATCGCGCCCCTGATCCCAGGGACGTGAAGCGGTGGTCGGCGCATCGTTGTATTTGGTCGATAGGGCACGCGCGGCGGCAAAGCCGGTGATACCCAGGCGGGTAATCGCCATTTCAGCAGAACCAGCCACCATGACATCCGCGTCATCCAGCGCGATTAGGCGCGCCGCATCACCGATAGCATGGGCACCTGTTGAGCACGCCGTCACCACGGAGTGGTTTGGCCCTTTCAACCCGTGGCGCATTGAAACCTGACCTGAAATCAGGTTGATCAATACTGACGGAATCATAAAGGGACTAACGCGACGCGGTCCCTTTACGTCCAATACGCGGCCGTAGTGGTCGATGGAATGCAGACCGCCGATGCCGGAGCCCATCAGAACGCCCGAACGGCAACGTTGCTCGTCACTATCGGGTTTCCAACCAGCGTTCTCCAGCGCTTCATCCGCCGCGGCGACGCCAAAGAGGATAAACTCGTCGATCTTGCGACGCTCTTTTTCCTGCATGACGGCTTCGGGATTCAACTGCCCCGGCTCGTCGCCAATTGGCACGTAGCCCGCGATCTTGCACGGCAGGTCACTACAGTCGAAACTGTCGATTTCCTTGATGCCAGACTCGCCGTTAAGCAAGCGTGACCAAACGTGATCAATGCCAATCCCGAGCGGGGATACAATCCCCATTCCGGTGACGACGACTCTGCGTAATTCCATGATGTCCTAGCCGCTCTTAGCCTTAGGCTGCTTCGTCAACGAACTTAACAGCGTCGCCAACGGTAGAAATGCCTTCAGCAGCGTCATCTGGGATTTCGATGCCGAACTCTTCTTCGAACGCCATAACCAACTCAACGGTGTCCAGTGAGTCAGCGCCCAGGTCGTCAATGAAGCTTGACTCCAGTGAGATTTCGCCCGCGTCCTTGTTCAGGTGTTCGGCAACGATTTTTTTGATGCGCTCAGCAGTATCGCTCATGATCTTTCCTTAGTGATATAATCGAACTTATTCTCATCCCAGTTGGCCAGGATTGAGGGTCTTTCTAAAAGACTTTGCGAAATTCTACGCGACTTGACCAGCAGGTTGGCGGCAAACAAGACCATCATCGTGCGGAATGCAAGCGGAAAAATCCTGGGTCTGGCCATCATTGCTTGCATAGCTCGGTTTGCCAAGCCTCAAATGCGCGCCCTCCCCTGCAAAATCCAATTCCTTTTTCTTGCCGTTGCAGCAAGCCTTACAGCATGGCCATACCGCCGTTCACGTGCAGGGTCGCACCGGTCATGTAGCCAGCTTCGTCAGAGGCTAAAAACACGGCCGTGCTGGCAATGTCATCGGGGGCTCCCAAGCGACCCGCCGGGATCGTTGTCAACAGCTTGGATTTCTGATCGTCGCTCAGGGCATCGGTCATTTCAGTGCCGATAAATCCAGGCGCGATACAGTTCACGGTGATGCCTCGCGACGCCACTTCGGCCGCTATAGCCTTGCTCATAGCCACCAGACCGCCCTTAGACGCGGCGTAGTTGGCTTGGCCCGGATTTCCGGTCGCACCAACGACAGAAGACATGTTGATAACACGGCCCCAGCGCTGCTTCATCATGCCTTTGATCGCTGCCCGGGTCAGGACAAAGTTAGCGGTCAGGTTGACATCAATAACCGCGTCCCAGTCTTCGTCTTTCAGGCGCATGGTAAGGTTATCGCGGGTCAAACCAGCATTATTCACCAAGATGTCCAAGCCGCCCATGGCTGCAACGCTCTGGGGCACAAGTTCAGCCACGGATGCGCGATCGGAAAGGTCACAGGTAATAATTTCAACCCGTTCGCCCAATTCGTTCGCCAGACCTTCCAGGCGCTCGCGGCGAGTTCCAGAAATAACCAATTGGGCGCCCTGCGCGTGGAATTGACGGGCAATAGCCCCCCCGATTCCCCCACTGGCTCCGGTAATCAACGCGCGCTTGCCGCTGAGATCAAACATAGTGTTTTCCTTTTCGTTTCATGCTGTTCGTCATTGCGAGCAGGCTCTAGCCGTTCAAGGCTTCCAGAACTTTGTCCAGATCTTCAGGTCCGTCTAGATTTAGCGAGGTCAGATCCTTGGCAATACGACGGTTGAGACCGGACAAAACCTTGCCGGACCCCATTTCCACCGCGTGGGTAACGCCCTGGCCAGCCATCCAAGCCACCGATTCTGCCCACCGCACGCGGCCGGTCACCTGCTGGACCAACAAATCAGCGGTTTTCGTTTCGTCCTGATAGGCCTCTGCCAACACATTGGCCACCACAGGTGTTCGCAGCGCCGCGATGTTCGCTTTTGCGAGGGCCTCGGCCATCTCCTCAGCCGCTGGGCCCATCAAGGAACAGTGGAATGGCGCGGATACCGGAAGCTTGAGGCCGCGCTTTGCGCCCGCATCTTTGGCAAGCCCAATGGCGCGGTCGATCGCCTCAGCGTGCCCCGAGACCACGATCTGGCCGGGGGCATTGTCGTTCGCCACTTCGCACACTTGCATAGAACCGTCTTCGGCCACGGCAGCCTTGGCACAAACGTCCTGCACAACAGGCATTTCCAAACCAAGCAATGCCGCCATAGCGCCTTGTCCTTCCGGAACGGCGCGCTGCATGGCCTGACCGCGGAGCCGCAGCAAGCGGGCAGAATCACTCAGGCTAAGCGCGCCAATCGCCGTCAGGGCGGAGTATTCGCCCAGGGAATGGCCTGCAACAAACTCAGCCTTATCGGCCAAGGAAAACCCGCCCTGCTTTTCTAATACGCGCACGCTAACCATGGAGGCTGCCATCAAGGCCGGTTGGGTGTTGGCGGTGAGCGTTAGCTCCTCGATTGGCCCTTCTGCCATCAGCTTTGACAGGTTCCGCGACAAAGCCTCATCGACTTCCTCCAGCACCAATCGCGCTTCTTCGAAGCTCTCGGCCATCTTTTGGGTCATGCCCACGGCCTGGCTACCCTGGCCGGGAAAGGTGAAAGCGACGCGCATGGTCCTTTACCCTCTCTTACTCTAGTTTGTTTACCTGTGGAGACCGGGCCTCTCACCTTAGGGTTTAAATGTCAAGCTATGCAGCACCTCAACCCAAGGGTTTTTGGCGACATTGGGTGAATCAGGGGTTGCATTTGATCAAAAACCGGTTAGAAATCGCGCTCCGCAAAACTCCTTGCCAGTTCTAGCGGACGCATTCGCTTGCGTCAGATCTGGCTGAAAATGGGATGAGCCCGCCCGCGCATCGGCGCCACGCAGTCTCATACCGTTTGATAGGCCATAAGGAGTAAACCATGGCACTATACGAATGCGTGTTCCTAACACGCCCTGATCTGAGCCAGGCTCAGGTCGAAACTTTGGCCGAACAGTATGCCGAAGTAATCCGCGAAAATGACGGCGAAGTCACCAAGACCGAATTCTGGGGTCTGCGTAACTTGGCCTACCGCGTCAACAAGAACCGTAAAGCCCACTACGTCATGCTGAACGTCGCTGGCAGCTCTGCCGGTATCGACGAAATGGAACGTCGCATGCGTCTGTCGGAAGACGTGATGCGTTTCTTGACCGTGCGCGTTGAAGCACTGGACGAAGGCCCGTCTGCTGTGATGCGTGCGCGCGCAGCTGGCGAACGCGACGACCGTCGCGGTGGCCGTGGCGACCGCGGTGATCGTGGCGATCGTGGAGACCGCGGCGGTGACCGTCGTGGTGGTGGTCACTTCGACTCTGGTCGTCGTGCGCCTGCAAAAGCCGAAGCGGAAGCATAAGGAGTAAATCATGTCTGCAGCACGCCGTCCTTTCTTCCGTCGTAAGAAGTCTTGCCCCTTCTCTGGCCCCAACGCACCCAAGATTGACTACAAAGACGTCAGGCTTCTGGGTCGTTACCTGTCAGAGCGCGGCAAAATCGTTCCCAGCCGCATCACCGCGGCTTCCGCCAAAAAGCAGCGTGAGCTTGCCCGTGCGATCAAGCGCGCGCGTCAGCTTGCTTTGTTGCCCTACGTAAATAAGTAAGGAGACGATCAATGGCAGCCACAATGGATGTGATCCTCCTTCAGCGGATCGAAAAGCTGGGCCAGATGGGTGATGTCGTCACCGTCAAGCCAGGCTATGCACGCAACTTCTTGTTGCCTCAGAAGAAAGCTTTGCGCGCCACCGAGGCGAACAAGACCTTCTTTGAGACCCAAAAGGCTCAATTGGAAGCCGACAACCTCAAGCGTCGCCAAGAAGCGGAAGCTGTTGCAGAAAAGATGGACGGCGTGACCGTTACTTTGATCCGCGCCGCTTCTGAAACCGGCGCGCTGTACGGGTCGGTTTCTACGCGCGACGTCGCCGAGCAGGTGACTGAAGCGGGCTTTACCTTGAACCGCAGCCAAGTGGTTTTGGACAAGCCGATCAAAGAGCTGGGCGTCCACGAACTGCGCGTTCAACTGCACCCTGAGGTGTTGGTGGATATCCGCGCAAACGTCGCTAAATCAGCGGACGAAGCAGAGGCTCAGTTGGCCGCTGCTGACGGCAAGCCCGTCGTGAGCGCTGAAGAAGAAGAAGCCGAAGCCCTGTTCGAGACCGCAGACGAAGAGGCTGACGAAGGCGACGAGGCCTAGGCCTCCTGCCCTTCCTTAGCGAAGAAAAAGAAAGCCGCAGGCTCCAATGAGCCCGCGGCTTTTTTGTTGGCGGCAACCAGTGCTGGGCCTATGCCCCGCCGGTCGTCAAGTGCTCTTGCCCTGCACCGGCCAGTTCATCACTCCCATTCCATCTCCGAATACACCTGCTGAGCATTGCGACCCGCCAGG
This sequence comes from Alphaproteobacteria bacterium, assembly GCA_030432195.1. Lineage (GTDB taxonomy): Bacteria > Pseudomonadota > Alphaproteobacteria > UBA7985 > JAUIBT01 > JAUIBT01. The sequence continues at coordinate 1,832 of JAUIHE010000134.1, read as the reverse complement.
GCATCGAACTGCAGCAGGTGCGAAAAGGCGCTCTGGTCGATTTTGGTTGACCCCTGCATGTCGCCGCCGTCGTCGATGTAGGCGCCGATCGCACGTCGCAAATGCTGGAGGTATTCCAACGTCTCGGCGGTTGCACGCGCAAGATCCGTCGGTTGGCCGTGGCCCGGCACAACGTGCTGGGGTTCATAGGCCGCCATAGCCTGAAACACCTCAATCCAACTGCCAGCGTGCGATTGCTCACCAACGCCCAGCAAGCGCTCGGTATAGACGATATCACCCGTGAACATCACTCCCTGGCGGGGCAGCCAAACAAAGCTGTCCCCTGGCGTGTGGGCTTGACCGACATGGTGCAGTTGGATTTCGATCCCGCCTAGCGTCAGGGTCAAGGACTCGTCAAACGTTTGATCGGCATAAGCGGGTTCGGTCCCTTCAAGCTTATCGCCGATCAAAAACGCCAGCCCGCTCAATTGCAAAGAACCGCGGTCTTGGTGATCGGTGACGGCATCGTTTGAGGCTATGACGGTGGCGCCCCGGGCCTGCCAATAGCCATTGCCCAGCCAGCGGTGATCCTGGCCACCGCTATTGATGACATGAGTCACTTGGCAATCACTGATCGTAGTAATGACTTGCTCTAAAGCCGCTGCCCCCTGCCAAGATCCGCCGGGATCAACCAACACGCAGCCGTCAGCGGTCACGATGAGGCCGAAAGTGGCATTGTTGGCTAGGTTGTCGGGGCTGCGCTGCTCATACGGGCCGACGATGGCGTAAACCTCATCGGTGACCTGCTGGACCTGCAAGGGAGCAGCGCTAGCCGCGGCTGCCGATTGCGCCAAGATCGCTGCCGTGAGCGCCGCCAAGAGCGCGCCAGCGGGCGTATAGGTTAGGTGGTTGTGCATTTTGGTGCCCCTGAACGGAATGAAGAAGGTTAGACAAGGCCAGACTAGGAAGCCATTGCCGACGCCGCTAGGGACGATTGATCGCGTTCAAAGCGGTCGTGGCCAAGCTTTGCAGCCGGCCGTGCCAGCTGCCGCTCGTCTAGATCAGCCCCCCCTGCAACGGGGCCTTGGTGTCCGTTTTTGGGCACAAAGCGACTGAGAATTCCGCGCTCCAGTCACATTCCCTACGAAATAGCCAGAAAACTACTCAATCGAAAAGCAGCTACACCTTAGAATACAGTATTGGTAAACAGTAATTCTGGGCAAATATAACTTATTAGTAGCACATTTTGATCATTCGGAAACGTTAGCCAAATGAGATATATTTTATACATTTGGTGCTCAATAATGTTTCGCATTTTATTACTATTGATGGCGGTTGCCCTGCCTGGCACCGCAGTTTCAAAAAATATTTCTGTGACACAAAATGGATTGCCGGTATCGAGTGGCGTTCCGGTCGTGGTGGACCCATCGCCGGTCGCTGGCGCGCAGGCCACGACCTTGGTATTCACGATATCAAACAGCGACACCACGGGCACTGACTTGTTGATTTCCTCGCTTGGCGTCACCTGGGGGATCAACACGACTTTCAACAGCATCAAGGTCGATGGCGCTGATATCAGTCAAACGGCTTCCAACAATAGCTATGCCATTCCAGCGACCATCCCCGCTAGCTCGGTTGAGTTGAGTATCACCTACACCCCAACCGACGTTGGCCAGTTCGGTGCCATGATCAGCATTTCGTCAAATTCAGACACGAATTCGGATTTCTCCTTGCAGTTTGCCGGACTCGCAACCGGAAACCCTGAAATTGATGTCGTCCATGCGGGTTCAAGCGTGGCAGACGGCGCGTCCAGTACCATCGCGGGCACCCCCAGCCCCGGCGTGATCCAGGTC
>JAUIHE010000133.1 GCA_030432195.1 Alphaproteobacteria bacterium | reverse complement strand
GCCGACGGCGCTTTGGTGAGGATATTGTCGGGCATGACCGCCCCACTGGGGCCTAGGGCACCTTTGGGAAGATGAGCGTTGCGCCAGCGCGACAGCTCGAAAACTTGGGTCTTGTAGAGATCGCCAATCAGGTTGAGCGCGCCGCACATATCGCCATAGAGCGTTGCATAGCCGACGGCCACCTCCGACTTGTTCCCCGTGGTCAGCAACAGGTCGCCTGTCTTGTTCGACAGTGCCATCAACATGAGCCCGCGGCTGCGTGACTGAATGTTTTCTTCGGTTTCGTCGGGCTCCCGCCCCGCGAAGGGTTCAGCCAATGCCGCCTCAATGGCATCCACCGGCCCAGAAATGGGCAAGCTGGCATAGGCAATGCCAAGGGTTTGAGCCAACTCTTCGGCGTCTTGCAAACTGGCCGCACTGGTGTAGCGCGACGGCAGCATATAAGCCGACACCTTATCCGCCCCCAGCGCATCAACAGCCATGATCGCGGTCAGCGCAGAATCAATGCCGCCCGACAGGCCCAGCACGACCCGCTGAAAGCCCGTCTTTGCAAGATAGTCCCGCAGCCCCAGAACCGCGGCTTGGTACAGAGCTTCTTGCGAACTTGGCGGAGGGGTCAAGTCCTGGCTGCTGAGCTTCCCATCCTCGTAACGCAGCAGGCAAAGGGCCTCTTCGAAATACGGGGCCTGCATGACCAAGCGCTTTTCAGCGTCCAAGGCAAAAGCGCCACCATCAAAGACCAGACGATCTTGAGCGCCGACAAGGTTGGTGTAGACGAAGGGTTTGCCATGCTCGACAACACGCTTGGTCGCCATATTCAGGCGCTGATCGCGCAAACTGGGAGCAAAGACCGACCCATTGAGAGCGATCAAGATGTCTGCGCCGGATTCCAGAAGGCATTCGCAAATATCTTCGTGCCAAACGTCTTCACAGATCGGCAGCCCCAGCTTGACGCCTTTGAAAAAGATTGGGCTGGGAAATTGGCCGGGTGTGAAACAGCGCAGTTCATCAAAAACGCCGTAGGTGGGCAAATAGACTTTATCGCGGAAGGTCTGAATTTTCCCGTCGGCCAGCAAAAAGACCGAGTTATGGATGCGTCCGCGCAGACGCAGCGCGGTTGCGGCATAGTCGGTGCTATCGGCCTCGTCAGCGGGTGCCAAGCGCAGCGCGCCCACCAGCATAGCAGGGCCGTTCGCGGTCGCCTCTGCGAGGGTCTCAAGCTGGCGCTGGCAGGCCTGCAAGAAGCCCTCATTGAAGGCCAAATCTTCGATCTGATAGCCGCAAAGCACCATCTCGCTTGTAATCAGCAAGTCAGCCCCGGCCTCGGCCGAACGCTGGTGCGCGGCCAAGATCTTTGCGGCGTTGCCCTGCAAGTCACCAACAACCGGATTGAGCTGCGCTAGACTAAACGTTACCGAAACCATGCTGTATGCCCCACGAATTGGAGTTGCTAGACGGGCCCTGTTTGCTGCTAACGGGTCAACAACAAGCCAAAGCCCGCCAGCCCTTAGCCTGCCCGCACCCGAGAGCGCAACAAGAATTCACGGCCAACCTTGACCCGCTCTTCGCCGTCGTATTCGATTATGTCGGCAGTCGCATAGGTCTCTGTCCAGCGCGTGGGCAGGTAGGAGCCCGATCCAACAACGTCAATCGGCGCCTGAGCGACCCGCATCATTCGGCATTTGGCCGGACCAAACCCGCTTGAAGCGACGATTTTTGCCTTCTCAAAGCCCGCGTCGTTCAACGCACTGCGCAGGGCATGGATCGCGGCAGCGGATGTCCCCTGCCCCACCAAATAATTCAACTCTTGTTCTGTGCGGTAGCCCTGCACAGCGTCCGGCACCTTGGCTTGCAAGACTTCATAGGAGCGATAGGAATCGAGGCCTTCCAAATAGCGGCCACCTGGCGTGTCGATGCGCAATGCCAGATGCCCAGCCTCCACCAGCTCAGGAAAAGCACAGCAGACCTCAAGGCTATCCGTAATCTCTTGCGCGAAGTAATCCACAAGCACCGTCATGGGCTCGTCGGGAAAAGTCTCGTGATACATCTCTGCGGCGCACAAAGTAGAGCCCGCATAGCCAATTAGGGCATGCGGCATGGTCCCCAGTCCCGTGGTGCGCCCGAAGTAGGGTGCCGTTGCATTGGTGGCATTGCCGATAAAGCCAACCGCGCGCATCTCCCGCTTGGCACGCTCAGAGCCCACCGACGCCGCGTAGGCCATTTGCTCGGCCATCTCCAGCCCCGCACAATGGCGCCCGTCCATGGCCAGAAAGGCGACCTTGGGCAGATCCGTACACATAAGGTAGGCGTTATAGGCGGCCACGCACGGCGGGCCCAGCTTTTGCAACAGCAGCGTTTCCAGATCGGCGAGCTGCTCAAATGAGCCCGACAAATACAGCAGCGGCTGCCCCGCGCCGACTTGCTCCCCTTCTTCGTGAAGCAAGGTTAGATCAAACTGGATGCCGCGTTCTGCCTGAACCTGGTCGAGCCAAGCCAGCATCAGCCGCGGTGCGAACAACACCGGGCGCCGCATGAAGATCGCATAGGTCACGCGCTTATCGCCAAACCGACCAACGATTTTCTTGGTGCGTTTGAAATACTGGTCGGTCCAGCGGTCAATTTGCTGGTCGTAGCTATCAACCACGCAAGCATCAAAGATTGCGGGAGTTGCCACGCCATCTACTTTCGAACTCAAGTCAGCCTCTCCTTGCCTGGCTAAGTGGGTGCCCCCAGGTGCGGGTAGTCCCCGGCGCGGCCTTGGCCCAGCTTGCTGTGTCGCGGCAAACTGGGTCCAGGCGAAAACTTGTCAAGCCAAGTTCTAGGCTGCTTGAGCAATTGGGCGGTCGCCCAGGTACTTACGCAGCAAATCAGAGACCATGAAGGCCATCTCCAATGACTGCTCAGCATTTAGGCGTGGGTCACAGTGGGTGTGATAGCGGCTAGACAGATCCTCGGCCGACACGGCGCGCGCGCCGCCCATGCATTCGGTTACGTTCTTGCCGGTCATCTCCAGGTGAACGCCACCGGGAATGGTGCCTTCTGCTTGGTGAACGGCAAAGAAGCCTTCAACTTCGCGCAACACCTGGTCGAAGGGGCGTGTCTTATAGCCGGTTTCGGCCTTGATGGTATTGCCATGCATGGGATCACACGACCAAACCACCGGATGATCCAAACCTTTGACCGCCCGCACCAGCGCGGGCATATGCTCTTGCACCTTGTCTGCGCCCATGCGCACGATCAGGGTGATCCGGCCTGCTTCGCGCTCGGGGTTCAGCGTGTCCAACAGCTTCTTGAGATCGTCGGTATCCATGGACGGCCCACACTTGACGCCAAGCGGATTGCCGACGCCACGCAAGAATTCCACGTGGGCGTGGTCCGGCTGGCGCGTGCGGTCGCCGATCCACAGCATGTGTGCCGACAAGTCATAGTATATGTTGGTCAAGGAATCGACCCGCGTCAGCGCGGTTTCGTAATCCAGCAACAAGGCCTCGTGGCTGGTATAATAATCGACGGTTTGAAGTGCAGGCACAGAGTCCGGGGTCAGACCACAAGCCGCCATGAAGCTCATGGCTTTGTCGATATCGCTCGCCAATTGCTCGAAGCGTTCGCCTTGCGGTGAGTTGCGCACGAACTCCAAGTTCCACTTGTGGACATTGGTCAGGTCCGCCATGCCGCCTTGCGCAAATGCGCGGATCAGGTTCAGCGTTGAAGCCGCCTGATAATAGGCACGCAACATGCGCTCGGGGTCAGGGATGCGCGCGTCAGGGGTGAAGGCGCTGTCGTTGATGATATCGCCGCGGTATGATGGCAGCTCTACATCCCCTTGCTTTTCTAGATCAGACGAACGCGGCTTGGCGAACTGCCCCGCCAGGCGGCCGACCTTCACGACTGGCTTCTGGCCAGCAAAGGTTAGCGTCACGGCCATTTGCATCATCAGCTTGAAATTGTCGCGGATCATGTCGGCAGAGAACTCGGCAAAAGCCTCCGCACAGTCGCCGCCTTGCAGCAAGAACGCCTCGCCGCGTGCCACGCGACCCAAGTCCGCTTTCAGGGCGCGAACTTCTTCGGCAAAGATTAGGGGCGGCTGCGCACTAAGGCGCTCGACAGCGGATTTGACCTGCTCGGCATCCTGATAAGTCGGCATCTGCTTGACGGGAAAAGCTTCCCAAGAACGGGGGCTCCAGGCCATGATTTACTCCGGGATTGCGGCCAAAGGCCGAAAATTGCGCTATAGAGCCGTTTTGTTACTCCAACCGCGCCCTAATGCGCAACCGCTTTCAGAGACTCAATTGAGGCGGGTGCAGTTGCAATTTGCATCCACCCCAAGCTTTAAACTCGCGTTCTAAGGCTCGGTATTTTATCAAGAATGGCAAAATCAGGGCGAGCTTGACTAACGATTCGGCAAGGATTATTCAACCACAGATTGCGAGCTTGCAAGGAATCGCTTTGTGATTGGCCAGCCAGGCTTGCTTTAGAGTATTTTTAGCGACAGTCCTTAGTGTAACCATTTTTGGATACGACAGTCTTATTTCAGGAAAGCAGGACAGAAGGCATGAGCATGTCCGTCACATTCGCCTCTATTGGTAAACTTGGCTCTTTTGGCATGATAGCCGCCTTGGCCTTTGCCACTGGCTGCCAACAGCTTGCACAAGACGAGGCGAGCCTTCTGGCACCCTCAGCCGCGACCACCGAAACGGCGCAGGCGGCAGCCTTGCCGAGCCTCGAAAGCTACCCCGCCCAAACCGGCTTTGTGGCACCTAAGACCGATGTTGCAAGCTTCCAGATGCATCAAGCCAGCAGCATGCAGCCCGCAGAGTTGCCAAGCGCGCCCTTTTTGACCGCGCAGGCCAATACCCCCCTTCCTGGCGCGCAGCCTCTCCAGCAGGCGCAAAACACCGCTATCCCGCGAGCGCCGACGCCAGACGCTCCGCCAAACCCACGGCCCGGTGAATGCTATCAGAAGGTCATCATCCCCGCTCAGTCCAACGTGGTCAAAGAGCGTGTTATGGTTCGCCCCGCTGGTCAGCAGGTGAAGGTCGTGCCCGCGCGCTATGGCACGGTGACCGAACAGGTTGTTGTCCGCCAGGCAAGCGAAGAGTTCATCACCATCCCCGCCACCTACAAAACCGTGCGTGAGACTATCGTCGTACGTCCGGCCGCCCAAAAGGTCGTTCCCGTGCCGCCAAAGTACGACACTGTGACCAAGCGTGTGCTCGTTAAGCCCGCGCAGACGGTTTGGAAAAAGGGCACCGGCGCCATCACCAAAGTGGACCAAGCGACAGGGGAAATTCTGTGTCTGGTCGAAGAACCCGCCGTATATAAAACTGTGACTGAGCGCGTAATGGTTCAGCCAGCAGGCACCCGCCTTGAGACCATTCCTGCCGTCACCCGTGCCATTGAAAAGCAGGTGGTCGATCAACCCGCCCGCGTCGAGCGCCGGATCAAGCCTGCGGTTACACGCCCTGTTCAGCGTCGTGTCATCCTTGAGCCCGCCCGCGAAGTTGTCGTTCCAATTCCGGCAGAATATGCATTGGTAGATAAGACCGTAGTCGCCTCCCCTTCTCGCACAGCATGGATCTCGATCCTGTGTGAAACCAACATGACCCCCGGCATCATCTCGCGCATCCAGCAAGGCCTGCAAGCCCGTGGCTTCAACCCGGGCCCGATTGATGGCAAGCCTGGGCGGCGCACTCTGACCGCCGTCCAAGCCTTCCAGAAGGCCAATGGTCTGGGCGAATACGGCTTGACCATGGAAACCGTGCGCGCCTTGGGCGTCACCTTCTAAGCCTAGGCTGCGCCCCACGAGACAGAAAACCCCTTGAGCCCGCGCTCAAGGGGTTTTCTTCTTTGCTGCATCGATCGCCGACGGCCAACAGCGCTATATATTAGCGAATGCGGTAGCCCGCATGGCAGGCATTGCAGGCCTGTGTGATTTCCGCCAGCGCCCCAAACAGCGCCTGCTGGCTCTCCACGCTCATATCGACCTCAGCTTCGGTCGCTAAGGTCGCAAAGCGGCTGGCCGCGCGGTGCATTTGCGTGCCCGCATCCTGCATGGGCTCTGGCATGAAGGTCGCGATATGTGCGGCGCCGTGGAGACTAAGCGAGGATAGCCCTAGCCGCGCTTCGGCAACCTCCGCCGCTTCCTTGCCGCGCCCCTCGGCCAAGTAGCTCAAGATATCCTCCAAAGCGCGGACATGATCGCGCATATTGCCCAACATGTGTTCTTGCATCATAGACGGCATCTTGACCAACTCGCGGGTGTCGTCCTCGGCTTGCGGCGCGCTAGACACGGCAACCGCAAACAGCGTGGCACCAACGACGGGCAGGAGTTTTGCGTTTTGTTTCTTGGGTAACATGACCTCTCCCAGGCTGAGTATATGACTATCGGCGGCTATCCTCGTGATGGCTTCCTGCCGCTTGCCCAGACACTAGCCGAAAGCGTCATCAGCCCCTATGATTGCGATCATACAAATGGGCTTCAACGAAAGCGAGCCATGCAGCCACACCATACCGAATTCGAAAGCCTTTGGGCTGACGCGCAGCAGATCGAGCTTGTAAAGGGCGAGCAGCTCTTCTTGCGCGGTGATGCCCCGCAAGCGCTCTATTGGCTGGAGGCGGGCCGCTTGCGCCTCAGTCGTTGTGCTGTTGATGGCAGTCAGACTAACATGCAGAGCGTTCTTGCCGGACAGACCTTTGCTGAAGCCTCGCTGTTCAGCCAGCGCTATCACTGCGACTGCACCGCTGAGGAAGCGAGCCGACTTCGCTTGCTGCCGCGCAACCAGGTACTAGAGCGCCTAAGGCGCGACGGTGATTTTGCCTTAGCTCTTGCCCAGCAACTCGCCACGCAGCTCCGCCAAGCTCGACTGCAAACCGAACTCTCGCATATCCGCTCAGCGCAAGAGCGCGTGCTGACCGCGTTGCGCCTTCAGTCGGACGATGGTGGGCGGGTTCTACTGCCCGGCAGTTGGAAGGATTTTGCGGCCCAGATCGGTCTGACCCACGAAGCGGTATATCGCGCCCTAGCCCAGCTTGAAAAGACAGGCCACTTCGCGCGCAAAGATCGCCAGATCCAGTTGCTTAGCCCACTCTAGCGCGGTCTCAGCAAAAAGGCAGCGCGGCGCGGGTCAAGCGGCGCGGTCCATCCGGGAGCTCAAGTCTCAGCGCTTCGTCGCTCCCCTCAATCGCCAGCAAGCCCACGCCGATGTTGCGCCCCAGGCGCCGTGAAAAGGCCATTTCGCTCAGCCAGCCTCTTTGCTGATCTCCTTGCCAGACCGGTAGGGGAGCAGCATTGCCTGCCACGGCGTCGCCCTCGATGAAAAAGCCCACGCGCTCGCGGTTACTGCCTTGCTGGCGCAAAGCCCTCAAGGCCGCCTTACCAACGAATTCTTGCGGCCCGTCCAAATCCATCAGACCTGCGAAGCCCATCTCAAATGGGGTCGCTGGCAGGCTCTGCCGCCGCATATCCGCGCCATAGGAGATCAGGCCGCTTTCCAGCCGTTCAATATCATTGGGCGCGCCGGGGCCAATCCCAAAGGCCTGCCCCGCCTGCTTGACCGCCTGCCACAGCTCCCCCCCATAGCGGCTGTCCTGCAAGTAGAGCTCAAAGCCGCCTTGCTTCGACCAGCCAGAGCGTGCCACCAGCAGCGGAATTTCGCCCAACTTCGTCTCGCGGAACCAGAAATAGTTAAGACCGCGCACCCATTCGCCCAGCAAAGCCACCGCTACGGCCTCTGCCTTGGGGCCTTGGATAGCAAGCGGCGAGACATCGGGTTCAAACACCTGGACTTGCCAGCCCTTTTCGTGCGCAATGGCGCTTGCCCAAAGCGTCAAATCGCTGTCAGCGATCGACAGCCAAAAGCGATCCTCGGCCAGTTTCAGCAAGACCGGATCATTGATGAGCCAGCCGTCATGATCGCAAATCGGCACATAGCGCCCCTGCCCGACCTTAGTTCCGGCAAGATTGCGCGGGGTCAGGTATTGGGCCAAGCGCTCCGCATCGGGCCCGCGCAGTTCGACCTGCCGTTGGGCCGCGACATCCCACATGGCAACGCCGTGGAGCAGCCGATCATACTCGCCGTCGGGGTCGCCAAAGTTGCCCGGAATATACATGTGATTATAGACCGAAAAACTGCGCACACCGTCGGCCACCGTGGCCTCAAAAAAAGCCGACTGGCGGATGTTGGGGCCGATGTGAATTTGATAGCTCATAAGTGGCTCGTGCGGTGCTGGGTGTTGGAGTGAGGGCGCAAGATCGCAAAAAAATACCATGCTGGACAGTTGGTTCCCCATTGGGGAGCCTTGGTTCGTTACCACACAGACCAAGGATGCCCAGCATGGCCCGTTCAGTTAACCGTCTTTCTCGTTTTGTCCAAGCCGTTGGTTCTTCGCCTGTGTTCGTCGGGATTGACGTGCACAAGCGCAGCTACAGCATTGCGCTGTTCTCTCCCGCTGATGGCCTGATTGAGACCTACACGCACCCTGCCGATGTTGAGAGCTTCACTGCGCAGCTCACAAAGCTGGGCCTTACAATCACGGCTATTGCTTATGAAACGGGTCCGACCGGCTTTACCTTGGCGCGTCGACTGATTGCTGAGGGGTTTAAGACCATCGTCGCGGCCGCTTCGCGCATCCCTAGAGGCGGCGCAGCCGAAGCGAAGTCTGATCGTATTGATGCCACCAAGCTCGCCCGCTATTTAAGCTCCGGCTTGCTGTCATCAGTTGCCATTCCAACCGAGGAACAAGAGGGCTATCGCGCCCTTGTTCGCCGCCGCAAACGGCTGGCGGAAGTCCGCGCCAAGTGCAAACAGCGTATCAAAGGTTACTTGCTGTTCCTT
>JAUIHE010000005.1 GCA_030432195.1 Alphaproteobacteria bacterium | reverse complement strand
ATCAGCAGATTTTCATAACGAGCTTAATGTATTCTGGCACATAGTAGAGCACGATCGCCAGCGCCGCCAAAGAACCATAGATGCGGGAATCCTTCTTGGGGTCTTTGACGTCCTTGGCTTTCAGCAAGTGATAAGCAACCGTTATAGTCACGAAGCTTACCAGCACATAAATTCCAACGATTGCGAGCAGCAAGAAGACCACAGAGCGTTTCTTTCTTATGACAGGACCAGCCGGTGTGTGGCTCTATTTCGGAGACATCGAGCCTTGTCGTCAGGCGTCCGAGCCTGCATAGCCCGCCAGGCCGCCAACAACCGAGCCAATACCTGCGCCTATTCCAGCGCCAGCTATCGTCGTGGCAGGATCAGGTGAAATCGCTCCAATAGCTGCTCCCGGCGCTCCGAAGGCCCAGGCCCCAGTACGAGCGCCGTTGAAGATGTCCAAGCCACACCGGGAGAATCTTTTCCAATTCACCGGCGTAGGGGAAGATTTCTTTGCAATCGCTTGTCTTGAGTAAGCCGTTGCAGGTGTTGGGCCGTTTTCCGGATAACCTGGTCCGCGCCGAACATAAGCGTGTGGGTAGGTTATCTTGGGCCCAGAGGCTTGTGGACCTGTACGTCGGTGCGCAGGCGTTGTGATGGGCTGTTCGTCGTGCTTTGAACGCCAGGTGTGTGACCGCACCTTGACAGGTGGATACAAGAACCGTTTCAGAGCTTCGCCTCGCAAGGCTGGGTTGAAAGGTTGCGGGCGCAACGAGGGCTTCGCACCGTAGGGCGAGTCCGAGGCGCGCGCCAAAAGCAGATTAGGGTCAAAGGTGTTTGCCATAGAGACACTCCTATCAGAGATCTTGGCGATTGCCAAGAGGTTTGTTCTATATATGTTCGATCGCAAATTAGCCGATAGTGCAATTATTTGTTTTCGCCTGTTAATAGTTCGGGATTGGCACTGCCTCAGTGGCGCTCAGGCGGTCGGCGGCGACGGCGGGCCCCGCCAAAGAGAACATAGTCTACAACCGCATATAAAATTGACGCTCCTATCACACCTGGCACGCCCAGAGACAGGCTATCAGCAATAAATATAAAGCTCGTAATTGTAGTAAGACCGAAAATTATCTTAAGGATTGGTTTCATATTCCGTCATTTCGGCTGTAACAGCATCAAATGCAAGTGCACAGGTACCTGTACAAGAACTCATGATCACAGGGTTAAACGGAACTCATGGCGGAGTTTTGATAGCTGGCATCTAAATTGTGTTTTATAAAAGTGAACCATAATTGCATTCATCCTTGCAGATAAGTCACACTTATTGCTTCCAAATATGATTGTTTTGGATTTTTTTTATTTAGTCGCCTATAAGTGATATATGTAAGAACCAAAATCATGATAGGGGCGGTAAATGACACCAAATATAGCTTATATTCCTTCCAAGCTATAATAGACATTACAACTTCCCACATTACAGTTGTCAAGATTGCATATATTAGACTTATTTTTAGATTGCTTTTATTCATAATATATATCGCCAACTAAGTGTAATTTATATACTATTAACTTACCAAATTTGATGAAATCAATTTATAGTAAATAACAACATCATATATGTAATTAACTCAAGGTATTGACAGCCGCATGTACGAAGTGATCTTACAAACAATTATATTAAACGCATGCAACGGTACGCATATATTCACGAAAAGTAGGTATAACAACGGCTGTAATTGCTATACACATTTAGGTGTAATACATAGCAAAATTATTTTTATGTTTACAAGTGTGTGATAGTTTAATAGTTCATATTACATAGTAATTATTTGCAAAATTTTCTCGACTTAATTTTCATTTGTTTGTTTATATATCTCTCCTATCATAAAGGCGGAAGCTCCAATTGCAACAAGATATAAAGAAAAGCTGATGTCATGAGCTTCTCTTATTATATTTGCTACAAGCATTATAGCAAATATAATAGCAAAATGAGTGGTTTTTGACATATGGATTCTATCCGCATATAGCAAGAAGGGAGTGATTGCTAAGTCACTCCCATTGCGTAAGCCTTATTTAGAGGTGAGGGTTAATCGTATTGCCGTTGTGGTCTATCCTGCCATTTGGACTTGGAATGCCTGGCTGAATACTGGGAAGATTGAATTCGCCAGCCTGATCACAGCCAATCTCACCCAAGACCCCGCCGAGGACGCCGCCGAGGACGCCGCCTGCAAGGGTGCCCCATGGGCCAGCTTTTGATCCATGCATCGCGCCCAAACCTCCAATTGTAAGAGCGCATACTTGCTTGGCTATTCTGCCTTCAAGAGCTCTTGGTTCACCACGTTTTCGGTGAACCAAGTATCCAGGTAGCGGCCTGATGCCGTCATCCCTGCGGTCAACGTAGGTGATCTTGCCCGGCTTTACAGGCGGTGCATTGGGCTGCTCAAAGTGTTTTGAACGCCAGCTGTGGGGTTTTACCTCGACGGGTGGGTACAAAATCCGCGCGACGGCTTCGCCGCGCAGGACCGCGTTGCGCGGCCGCATTCTCAACTGGCGATTGGGTCCATAGGTTGAGACTGCAGCGCTCGCCAATAGCGGATTGGGGTAAAAGGTGTTTGCCATAGAGTTACTCCTATCAGGAAGCTCGGCGATTGCCAAGCTTTTTGTTCGTGATTAGTTCTATGATATGCGCAATATAATGGCAATTTCTTTTATCGCTTGTTGGTTGTTTATGTATTGTTCGTGGTACCCGCCCCTGATTTTGGCCTGGAGGCCACCCTCACAGGCGATGGCGCGCAACCAACGGCGCGCGCGCCTTGTCAGCGGTCTAGGGCGAAGCGCTTGCGTCCAACAGGCGACTTTTCGCGCGCTATCCCTTGCCGCTCTCTTCCCAGATCTTGTGCCAAACAGGGTCTTTGATTTCATCAAGGAAAGCACGGTGCGCGGCCCGCTCTTCGGCGCTCGCTGGGAACGCGCGCGGCGGCCGCTTTTCGCCGGAGGCCCTTTGGCCGACAAGGCTGGAAAAGTCCGCTGCGCCGGGGGTCTTGGTCCCTGCGCTGGTCGTGGTGGTGGCATCTGGAGCCGGATTGAACCCGCCCATCAGCTCAGGCTGGCGACCGCCGATCAGGTGCAAATAGACCTCGGCCAGCAGTTCGGAATCCAGCAAAGCGCCGTGCAGATCACGGCCCGAATTATCGACCTCAAAACGGCGACACAAAGCGTCTAGGCTGGCTTGCGCTCCAGGAAATTTCCGACGCGCCAAATCTAATGTGTCCAGCGCGCGCTCCACGGGCAGCGGCTCATAGTCAGCAGCGATCAGTTCGGCGTTCAAAAAGCGCATGTCGAACTTGGCATTGTGGATAATCAGGCGCGAATCTTGAATGAAATCCAGGAACGCCTGGGCCTTGTCTCGGAACTTGGGCTTGCCGGCCAGAAAATCCATCGTCAGGCCGTGCACCCGCGCGGCGTCTTCGGGCATGTCACGCTCCGGGTCCAGGTAGACATGGAAGGTTTCGCGGGTGGATACGTGATTGATCAGCTCGATACAGCCGATCTCAACGATGCGATGCCCTTCGCTGGGCTCAAAACCAGTGGTCTCAGTATCTAGGACGATTTCACGGATCATACGGCGGGCATCCTTACTGCGCGTCGGGGAGCCCCTGTTATAGCCCCTTAAGACGGGGGGTATGCAAGGCCCCACGAAACGAGGGGTTCTGATAGGCATCAATCGGCCAGACCGGGGGCCGAGACCAGTCCGCCGACAAGACGCGCCGGTGTGCCGCGGCCAGCGCCTGCCAGGTGGCGGCCTTGCCCGCACCGGTGGGAATGATGCGATCTGCACGGCGGCGCTTTTCGGCTTGCGGCATTTGATGCGCGCGAATGGCCCGCAATTTTTCCAGCTTGGCACCCGGGCGCTGCAAAAAGCGCTGTTGTTGCAGGGCTGGCGAACAATCCACCACCAGCACCATATCACAGCGGCGATCGGCCTTGACCTCGAACAGCAGAGGCACATCAATCACCACAGCAGGGCGGCCAACGCGCTGGTGATCCAACAAAAAGCGCTTTAGGGCACGGTGAACCATAGGGTGCAGCACCGCCTCTAGCTGCGCCAAGCGTTCGGGCTGGCCAAACACGGCTTGGCCCAAGGTCGGACGGTGAATAGCCCCCTGACGCAACGCATCCGGAAACAGCGCCGCCACGGGCTCGACAGCCGCGCCGCCGCGCGCCATCAGCTGATGCACGACCTGATCGGCGTTGTGAACCGGGCAGCCCATGCACGCCAACATGGCCGAAGCGGTGGACTTGCCCATTGCGATAGAGCCGGTAACGCCGATGATCTTCATGCGCCCTCCAGAAGCCTAGCTCGACAGCACGGCTTGGCGGAGCGCCTCGTCCACCATGACGCTGGTCTTGAACCAAGCTTCAAAGCCCGCGCGGGCTTGGTGCAACAGCATGCCCAAGCCATCGACCGTCGGGTTGCCGCGGGCGCGCGCCCAAGCCAACAGCGGTGTTTCAAGGGGGGTATAAACCAAATCTGTGACCAGCGCGCTAGTCGGCAGCGCGTCCAACTCAAGGTTGAGGCTGGATTTTCCCTCCATGCCAAGACTGGTCGCGTTGACCAAAATCTGAGCGCTTGCGGCAGCCTGGCTGGCATCGTTCCAGGCGATCGCTTGGCAAACCAGGCCGGGCACCTTTTGAAAGGTCTGACGAAAGTCGCCCGCCAGTGCTTCGGCCCGATCAAGGCTGCGATTGGCGATGCTAAGATGGCGCACACCTGCGGCCAATAGGCCTTGAACAACCGCCCGGCTCGCGCCACCCGCACCCAGCAACAACGCGGTTTTTCCTTGAAAATCAAAATCAGGCTGTACCTGGCGCAAATTTTCCATAAAACCGTAAGCATCGGTGTTGTGCCCCAGGTAGCGGCCGTCGTCTTGTCGAATGACCGTATTGACCGCACCGATGGCCTTGGCCTCGGGGCTCAGCATGTCAACGTGCTTCAGCATGTCTTGCTTGTGCGGGATGGTCACATTCCAGCCCGCAAACCCCAACGCCTTCAGGCCAGCGACGGCGGTGCTCAGGTCTTCTGGAGCGACCGGCAAGGGAATATAGGCCCCATCAACGCCGTATCGCTCCAGCCAATGGCCGTGCAGTTGCGGGGATTTGGAGTGCGCTATGGGCCAGCCCATGACCCCCGCGCGTTCGGCTTTGCCCGTCATCATGCTGGAAGATCCCCCCTCAAGCGCAAGAAGCCCAGGATGTCCAGCAGGGGCAAGCCTAGGATAGTGAAATAGTCACCCTCGATGCGGGAAAACAGCTGCGCGCCCAGACCTTCGAGCTGATAGGCCCCGACCGACGACATGACCTCTTGGCCAACCGCCTCAACATAGCGGGCAATATAGGCATCGCTTAGCGCGCGCATAGTCAAGTCGGCGCGACGATTGACGTGCCAAATCCGCTGCTCGCCCTGCTGAATAACGGCAGAGACGTGAAGGCTGTGGGTCTTGCCCGACAGAGCGCGCAGATGCCCGGCCACATGATCCAGGTCGGCGGGTTTATCAAACAAGACCGAGCCGCAGGCCAGAACCTGATCGCAGCCCAACACCAGCGCCTCGGGGTGGCGCAAAGCAACTTGCCGGGCCTTCAATTCTGCAAGCGTCTCGGCCAGAGATTCCGCGCTTGCCCCTTCGCGCGCCAGGTCCTGCTTGACCTGGGCTTCATCGACGTGGGCAGGCTCGACGACAAAACTTAGGCCGGCGTTGACCAACAACTGTCGGCGAATTGCCGATCCGGAGGCCAAGACGAGCGGCGGGCTGTCGTCTGTCAGCGTCAGGCCTGTGCTTGAAAATTTCGACAAAGCAATTTTGGAATGGTCCGTCTTCACGGGATCAAAGCTTTCTGTTTTTGGTCAACCCGATTGGTTTTCTGGCTCGGTCCTAGTCCTGCTTGGCCCCAAATTTGCTTGGCCCCAAATTTGCTTAAGATTTAGGCAAGCTTGGGGTTTGGGCCGGTTGCTAGCCCGCATTGGGCGTGGTGTCGCTGTTCTGCGTTCTAGGGGCTTCTCCAGGGGCTTCTCCTGGGGCCGCTCCTGGAGCTGCTCCTGGAGCTGCTTCTGGGGCCGCGGGCGCTGGCTCGCCTGCCGTGAGCTCTGCTTGCCGCTTGTTGTACAAGATCATAACCTGGGCGGCGGTCTCCTCGATCGAACGGCGCGAGACATCAATCACTGGCCAACGATGCTTGGTATAGAGCCGACGCGCGTTCCTAATTTCCTCGCGGATCGCATCGACATCAACATAGTCGGTGGAAGGGATTTGCCCCAAATGCTCCAGGCGCGAGCGCCGGACCTCGGATAGCTTGCGTGGATCATTGATCAGACCGACAAACAGCGGCTTTTTCAAAGCGACCAAGCTTTCGTTGAAAGGACGACCGGGAACCAGCGGAATGTTGGCTGCTTTAATGCCTCTTTGAGCCAAGATGACCGACGTGGGCGTCTTAGAGGTGCGCGACACGCCGACAAGAATGATATCAGCCTCGCGGTAGTACTCTTCGCTTTGGCCATCGTCGCAGCGCATGGCAAAGTCCATGGCGGCAATGCGCTTAAAGTATTCTGGGCTCAGCTCGTGTTGACGGCCGGGTTTGCCGACCGTCTCAACGCCAAAAAAGGCGGACAACATCGCGATGGGGCGATCCAAGATCGGCACGGAGGGTGTTCCCATGGCCCGGCAAGCGCGCTCCAAATCCCGACGCAGCGCTTCGTCAACGACTGTATAAAGAACCGGTCCCGGCAACACGCGAATGGCCTCGATCACGGCATTGAGCTGTGTCGGTGACTTAATGAGCGACCAGACGTGCAATTCGACCTGAACCCCCTCAAACTGCGCCAAACAAGCCCGCGCGACGGTGTTGATGGTCTCGCCGGTGGAATCGGAGACCAGGTGCATATGGAAAGGCAGCGTCATGAAGCTATCGCAAGGACTGAGGGGTCGGACGGCCTCCGAGAGCTACCAGCGATTCGACCTGACGCAGGGCCACAGCAGCGGACAAAACGCGGCAAGGCTTATCTTAAGTCGTGGTCACTGGACCCGAAGGGCGCGAGGGTTGGATGTCAAGGCCTCTAGCCAGAAAAAAACCTGGAAAAAAAGCCATGGGGCAGTGCGGAAAACTCAGGGTAAAACGCAGCCCGCCTGTGTGCAAGTGCTGGTTTTATTCACAGTTCATACCCGCGCGGGGCCTGGCTTGTGTCGGCCTGTGTGCAAGCAAGGGCAACCCCCTCGAGTCCCACACATTTCATACCGATGTGCACAAAGCCAAGCGACGTCATCGGCCCCCAAGCGAAACGCGAATCAACCAAAGAAATTTAGTGAAGAATCATAATCCAAGCGGAATTTGCGCCGAAAAGCGAAAAACGAATGCGCTCGGGATAAGGCAAGTTATTCAAGTTATGTTGCCGCCCCTTCACATCAACCCTTTCTTATTTTTTAGAATCTTTCTAGTTGGTTAGGCATGACCGATAAACCTTTGCTTCGCGCCCTAAAGCGCCAAACTGTCGAACGGCCTCCTTTCTGGTTTATGCGCCAGGCGGGCCGCTATATGCCTGAATATCGTGCGGTAAGAGCTGATGCAGGCGGCTTCTTGGATCTGTGCTTCAACGTCGATAAGGCCGTTGAAGTCACCAAGCAACCACTGCGCGCTTTTGGCATGGATGCCGCCATCTTGTTTTCAGACATTTTGGTCGTGCCCTTGGGGCTTGGACAAAAGGTTTGGTTCGAAGAGGGCGAAGGACCACGGCTTGAGCCCATCGCTAGCGTCGATGATCTGGAAGCTTATGATCCAACGGCGCTCAAGCAGCGACTATCGCCGGTCTTTGAGGTGGTCTCTAGGCTCTCGAAGGAATTGGCTGAGGAATTTGAGCAGACCGCGTTGATCGGATTTGCCGGTGCGCCTTGGACGGTGGCAACCTACATGGTCGAGGGCCGCTCTTCGCGTAATTACGAGAACGTCAAGCAATGGGCTTACGGCGATCCGGCCAGTTTCGGGCGCCTGATAGATCGTTTGGTTGAATCGACCATCGACTATTTGTCCGCCCAGATCGAGGCGGGCGCTGAAGTGGTGCAATTGTTTGATTCTTGGGCCGGCGCGCTCGACGAAGCTGGACAAGAGCGCTGGTCCTTCGCGCCGATGGCTGAGATTGCGCAGAGCTTGAAGCAGCGCTACCCGCATGTGCCGGTTATTGCTTTTGCCCGCCAGGTTGGTTGCAACACCTTGAAGCTGGCGAAGATGGGCTGTTTCGATGCTTTGTCCTTGGATCATACGGTCAGTTTGGCCTTTGCTCGCGATCAGCTACAGCCGCATGTCTGCCTGCAAGGCAATCTTGATCCGCTGATGGTCGTCACAGGTGGTGATGCCATGGTGCGCGCGGCGGATGAAATCAGGCAAGCTTGGTGCGATGGGCCTTTTATTTTCAACCTATCGCATGGCCTCATTCCGCCAACGCCGGTAGCGCACGTTGACGAATTGTCGCGTCGCTTGCGTCAAGTCTAAGCCGCTGTATCTTTAAAACGATGCACAAATGGGCGGCCTTGCTGCCCGTTCCATGCTCATGAGCCAAAACCCTAGCCAGCGCTTTGCAAATAGGGCGCCGAAACAAAGAGGCCCGCGTGACCCAAGAGCAAATAAATCCTGCTTCGCCACTCGATCAAGACGCGGCACAGGAAGCCGATTTTTCGCAAGAGCGCATTGCGGTCGTCTTGTTGCAGTACGGCGGGCCGGATGACCAGGACTCTGTTCAGCCCTTTTTGTTCAATCTGTTCAACGATCCGTTCATCATCGAGGCACCCGGACCCGTTCGCTATGCGCTGGCACACGTTTTGTCGCGCTGGCGCGCGCCGACCGCCAAAAAAATCTATGCAGAAATGGGCGGTGGATCGACGATTTTGGGCTACACAAAAAGCCAGGCTGAGGAGCTGCAAGACGTGTTGTCGTCGGATCAGTTTGGTTTGGGTGAGGTCAAAACCTTTATCTCGATGCGCTATTGGCACCCGATGAGCGATGAAGCGGTACGGCAGGTCCACGCGTGGAAGCCCGATCGAATCGTCTTGTTGCCGCTGTATCCGCAATACGCACGCGCGACGACGGGCTCGTCTTATCGGGTTTGGCAGATGGCCGCTGAAAAGATGGGATTGGATGTCCCGACCCACCTGATTTGCTGTTATCCCGATGAGCCTGGTTTCGTTCAGGGCATGGCGCGCTTGACCGCCGAAGCCTATGAACGTGCATCAAAGGCCGGTAAGCCCCGGATTTTGTTTTCCGCTCACGGCCTGCCGGTGCGGATGATCCGCAAAGGCGATCCCTATCAGGCCCAAGTCGAGCAGTCCTGCCATTTGGTGATGAAGGCAACGGGGCTGCCCGATGCCGATTGGCGGATTTGTTTTCAGTCCAAAGTGGGTCCCTTGAAGTGGCTTGAACCGGATACCGAAAAAGAAATCGAACAGGCCGGACACGATGGCGTACCGATTGTCTTGGTGCCCATCGCCTTTGTGTCCGAGCACTCGGAAACGCTGGTGGAACTGGACGAAGAATACGGCGAAGTCGCGCAAGAAGCCGGAGTTCCGGCCTATGAACGAGTTCCAACCATCAATGCGCGTATGACTTATATTGACGCTTTAGCCGAGCAGGTCCGTGCCAGTCTCAACCGCGGCACCGGCATTTCCTCCTACAAAGGAACGCGCATTTGTAGTGGTGATCGCAGCCGGTGTCCTTGCCAGTTGGAGCCCGCTGGTTCAATGGCGCCTGCTGAACAGGGTTGGGGCGATCGTTTGCAGTAGTCAGCCGTTGGTGTCAGGAGCTAGGGGTGCCCCAGCGCGAGGCCCAAAAAGGGCGCGACGCGGCAGCGCAGCTGGCAGAAGTGTCGATTTTGATCGAGCGCAACGCTGCTTGTCGCCGCTTCTGCCAAGAAGATAAAGGGGCAGCGTTGTGGCCCAAACCGATGAATAAGGAGGAGTGGCATGGGTGACGTGCTATTGATGGCGCAGCCTTGGATCAAGGCCTTTCACATTTTGGCGGTCATCTCATGGATGGCGGCTATGCTTTATCTGCCGCGCTTGTTCGTCAACCACGCTGGCCTAGAAGTTGGCTCGCAAGCTTCAGAGCTTTTGAAGGGCATGGAAGTTCGCCTCTATCGCCTCATAATGAACCCCGCCATGTTGGCGGCCCTGGCCGCTGGCGTTGTTTTGGCGGTTCTGGGCGGTCAAGCAGTCTGGGGCTCGCTTTGGTTTTGGGGTAAGGTGTTGTTTTTAGGCGTTTTACTTGGATTTCATGGCTATTGCACGCGGTGGCTGAAAGCCTTTTCGCGCGATGAAAATCAACATTCGGCCCGCTTCTACCGCTTCATGAACGAAGTGCCGACGTTGGCCATGATCGTGATCGTCGTGCTGGTGGTGGTGCGCCCGTTTTGATCGTCCGTTTTGATCGTCTGGCGCGACTTTGGTTGCCGGTCTGCGCCAAAAGCGCAACGCTGATTGCCTCGTTTGAGCGGTCATTTTCTCAAATGTGCACAAAGTGCGTGCAGCCTTTTGCTTCGAAGAATTATCAGAGGATAGGGGCCTGTCTCGGCTGGCGCGAGCCGGTGGCGCTGCGCCTTGGTCGCAGGGCATCATGATGATTGACGCGCGGATCATAACCGCGTAGAAACGGGGCTCCTATTGAAAGGGTATGGCGCCCTTTGATCGGAGCTGGTGTGCGAGTCGTTATAGCAGAGCGCGCGAGCTGGCCCGAATAACGGCGGCCTCCTTTTTCTCCCCTAAACATTGTTGGTCCATGCATTTATCTGAACTCAAGCAGAAGAGTCCTGCCGACCTTCTGGATTTGGCCGAAGAGCTCGAGCTCGAAGATCCCGGAAATCTTCGTCGTCAGGAGCTGATGTTTGCTATTTTGAAGCAAACGGCAGAAAACGACGAAGCGCTTTACGGCGATGGTACCCTAGAAGTGCTGCAAGATGGCTTTGGCTATCTGCGCTCGAAGGAAGAAAATTACCTTCCAGGCCCCGATGACATCTATATCAGCCCCAATTTGATCCGTCGATTTTCGCTCCGAACGGGCGATACCGTTGAAGGTGAAATCAAAGCGCCTAAAGAAAATGAGCGCTATTTCTCTTTGACCAAAGTTACCAAGGTCAACCACTCGGACCCTGAGCAGGCGCGCCTTCGTGTCAATTTCGACAACTTGACACCGCTATACCCCGATGAGCGTCTGAATCTCGAAATCGAAGATCCGACCAAAAAGGACTATACCGGCCGGATTATCGACCTGGTCGCGCCCGTGGGTAAAGGCCAACGCGCGCTGGTCGTGGCGCCTCCGCGTTCTGGTAAGACAATGATTTTGCAGAATATTGCTAAGTCTGTCGCCGCCAATCACCCCGAAGCCTACTTGCTGGTTTTGTTGATCGATGAACGCCCGGAAGAAGTGACAGACATGCAGCGCTCGGTGCGCGGCGAGGTGGTGAGCTCGACTTTCGACGAGCCGGCTTCGCGCCACGTGCAGGTTGCCGAAATGGTGATCGAAAAGGCCAAGCGATTGGTCGAGCATAAGCACGATGTCATCATTTTGCTGGACTCGATCACGCGTCTGGCCCGTGCCTACAACACAGTCGTTCCCTCGTCAGGCAAGGTCCTGACCGGTGGTGTTGACGCCAATGCCCTGCAGCGCCCGAAGCGCTTCTTTGGTGCGGCCCGAAACATTGAAGAGGGCGGCTCGTTGACGATTATCGGTACCGCCCTGGTTGATACCGGCTCCAAGATGGACGAAGTGATCTTCGAGGAGTTTAAGGGCACCGGTAACTCGGAACTGGTCTTGGATAGAAAACTTGCCGACAAGCGAACCTTCCCTGCGATCGATATCGGCAAGTCCGGCACCCGTAAGGAAGAGCTGCTGGTTGCCAAAGACGTGCTGCAAAAGATGTGGGTGTTGCGACGGGTGCTGATGCCGATGGGCGCGACCGAGGCAATGGAATTCTTGCTGGGCAAGTTGCGCGAGACCAAATCAAATGCCGACTTTTTCCAGTCTATGAACCAGTAAGGGCTGAAGCGGGCTATGTCGGAAGAGCGCGCTACAATTGCGGCCTTGGCCTCAGGCGCGGGTCGCGCAGGTGTCGCGGTGATAAGGATTTCGGGCCCGCAGGCTTGGTCAGCGGTCGCGGCCTTGCTGAAGGCACCGCTGCCCAGACCGCGCGAGGCGGCCCTGCGCGCGCTGCATCACCCGAAGACGGACGCCTTGCTCGATGAAGCTTTGGTGCTTTTATTCGAAGAGCAGCGTTCTTTCACCGGCGAAGCCGTCGCGGAAATCCAATGTCACGGCAGTCCGTTGATAGTGGGCGAGATCTTGGACTGCTTGGAGTTTTTGCCGGGGTTGAGACCAGCTAAGGCCGGGGAGTTCAGCCGTAGAGCCCTGCTAAACGGCAAGATGTCGGTCTTGGAGGTCGAAGCCTTGGGCGCCCTGTTGGAGGCGCAGTCACCTTGGCAAAAAGAGTTCGCGACTCGAACGCGCGTCACTGCCCAAGAGGCGATGGTGCGCGGGTGGCGACAGCAGATGATCGCGATCTTGGCGGATGTCGAAGCCAGCATTGATTTTGCCGATGAAGACTTGAGCGAGCTAGCGAACCAACCTTGGTTGGGGCCCTTGAATCGCCTCACCCGGGTGCTGAGACAATCTCTGTCGGCCAGCCATTGGCTGGAACAGCATAGCAATGGGCTTCTGTGTGTCATTGCTGGACCGCCTAACGTTGGCAAATCAAGCTTAATCAACAATCTAGTCGGTCGTGAAATTGCTTTGGTGCACGACAGTGAAGGCACCACTCGCGATGCGATTGAAGCTTCAATGATGGTGGCGGGAGTGCCGCTGACCCTGGTTGACACGGCCGGTCTACGCCATCAGACCGGCGCTGTTGAGGCCATGGGCGTGGCCCGCGCTCAGAAGCTCTGGCAAGAAGCGGACATAAAGATCTGTGCGATTAGACCGGGCGGGGATAGTCTGCCTGGGGCGGACCTTGTCGTGCAAACCTTCAGTGAGAGCGGCGGGGCTGGTGCGTCGGTGCTTGGCGGCGTCCCGCTGGTTTGCATAGATAACCAAACAGGCGCGGGGCTGGCAGACATCCGCGCCATGTTGGAATCGCTGTCCTTGAGCATTATACGACAGCAAGGGCTAGGGGAGGCGCTAACCAGTCAGCGACAAAATCGCTTGGCGGAGGGGTGCTTAGCGGCGCTCGAGGCGATCAAGCCGGATACCGCAATAGAATTGCAAGCGCTGCATTTGACCCGCGGGATCAATGCTTTATCCTTGCTGCTTGGCGATTATGACGTTGAGGAGATGCTCGACGCGCTGTTTGAAAACTTTTGTATCGGCAAATAGCGTTTCACGTGAAACGCGGCTACCGGGTGTCGAGGCACCAACGATCGTCTTAGGGGGCTCGGGGATATGAAGCGCCCTGGCGTCTATCGAAAAAGGGCTAAGCTGTGAACGCATTGGAATTTGATGTGATTGTCATTGGTGGCGGTCATGCTGGCGTTGAGGCCGCAGCGGCGGCGGCCCGCCTTGGCGCCGACACCGCGCTTGTCACCTTTGATCTGAACAAAATTGGAGTCATGTCCTGCAATCCGGCTATCGGGGGCGTTGGCAAAGGTCATTTGGTGCGGGAGATTGATGCGCTCGACGGTATTATGGGGCGTGCCATTGACCAATCCGGCATTCAGTTTCGCGTCCTAAACGCCAGCAAGGGGCCAGCGGTGCGCGGGCCGCGTGCCCAAGCCGATCGCAAACTCTATCGCTCTGCGGTGCAAGGCCTTCTGGCAGAGCAAGAGAATTTGACCTGCCTTGCAGGCGAGGTTATTGGACTCGTTTTTCAGGACAGCCCGCGGCTGGACAATGGCATCGGCGATGCGGGAGGGGCTTGGATTAAAGCCGGTCAAAGGGTCGGTGGAGTCGTGCTGGCCGACGGGCGTCAGATCGCTGGCAAGGCTGTGGTGCTGACAACAGGGACATTCCTGGGCGGCGCCATTCACATTGGCCAAGAAGTGCGTCAGGCGGGGCGCGTTGGCGAGGCGGCGTCCAATGACCTCGCACGGTTTTTGCGCGGGCTGGGTCTGCCCATCGAGCGCTTGAAGACGGGCACCCCGGCGAGGCTGGATGGCAAAACCATAGATTGGGCGCGCTTGGAGATGCAGCAAGCCGATGCCGAGCCACTCCCATTTTCCTACCTAACCGAAGCGATCCAGGTGCCGCAAATTGCATGCGGAATTACCTATACAAATGCTAGAACGCACCAAATCATTCGCGATAACAAACACTTATCGGCTATTTACTCGGGTCAAATCGATTCCAAGGGACCGCGCTACTGCCCGTCCATTGAAGATAAGGTTACCCGTTTTGCTGATAAAGACCGCCACCAAGTGTTCTTGGAGCCCGAGGGCCTGGATGTTGATACGGTCTATCCTAACGGCATTTCGACCTCTCTGCCGCGGGACGTGCAGACCGACTATATTCGCTCGATTGAGGGTCTGGAGCGTGTCACCATCGAAGAATTCGGCTATGCGGTGGAGTACGATTATATCGACCCGCGGGCGCTCAACGATGATCTTAGCCTCAAGGCCTGTCCGGGTTTGTACTTGGCCGGACAGATCAACGGTACAACGGGGTATGAGGAAGCGGCGGGGCAAGGCCTGCTGGCAGGATGCAGTGCGGCTCTGTGTGCTGAGGGCCAAGGTCGGCGCTTTTCGCTCGCGCGACACGAAGCCTACATCGGGGTGATGATCGATGATTTGGTAACCCGCGGCGCCCCGGAGCCCTATCGTATGTTTACCTCGCGCGCCGAATTTCGATTGAATTTGCGACCAGACAATGCGGATCAGCGCTTGACCGGCATGGCCGTTGCCCTCGGGCTGGCCAGCCAAGATCGCAAAGCGGCTTGGCAGAACAAACAGGCCGCGTTGACAGCCGCGCGGGACTATTGCCAAACTCACCAACTAACGCCGCAAGAATGGCAGTCGCTCGGGTTCGAAGCCAAGTCGGATGGCCAGCGTCGTTCTATAGCAGATATGGCCAGCGTGGACGCCCACTCGATCGACCAATTGAAGCAGGCGATTCCCGAGCTGTCGCGGTTTGGCGACAAGATTTTGGCGCAAATCAAAACCGACGCGCTCTATGCCGGCTATATCAAGCGGCAATCTAGCGATATTCGCGTGCTGGAGAGCGAGGCAAAGATTAAGCTTCACGCCGATTTCCCTTATGGTGATGTTGGCTCACTCTCGGGCGAGGAGCTGGAATTACTCAACCGCGTTCGTCCGCAAAATCTGAGCCAAGCTTCGCGGATTCCCGGGGTGACCCCGCATGCGCTGATCGCAATCGTGCGCCATCTAAAACGCGCCTAGCCGGCTAACAAGTCTGCACGGGATCTTGGCCTTGTCGGGTGTCGTCCCGCTGGGCCGAACAGTCTTTGCATCAGATCTTTTATAAAATCATTCGCCAACAAAACCACACCGGAGGCCAAGCTGCTCGATCATATCCCGAGTGTTTCACGTGAAACACAAGCATTGATGTCCGGTTGTGCGGAGGTGCAAACCTACCTCGACCTGCTCCTCAAATGGCAGGTTCGCATGAACTTGATTGCCCGTTCCACGGAAGCCATCGCGCTGGAGCGCCATATCAGCGATTCGCTGCAACTGCTGGGCCTTTTCGCGGCAGAACCAACCGAGCGCCTGGTCGATCTGGGCTCGGGCGGCGGCATGCCGTCTGTTCCCTTGGCGATCGCCTTCAAGCTGCAAGGATGGCGCCATGAGCTCACACTCATCGAGTCCGACCGGCGCAAGGCGGCCTTTCTTCGCGAAGTGTCGCGAAAACTCGATCTCAAGCTCAGCGTCGTGAGCCAACGCCTGGAAGGGCTAACGGCCCCCAAAGCCAGTACCATAACCGCCCGCGCCTTCGCGCCTTTGCCGCGTCTTTTCGACTGGGCCCAAGGGCTTTGCACGCCTCGCACGCGATTCGTTTTGCTAAAAGGTGCCCAGTGGCGCCAAGAAATCGATCAAGCGCTTCTGGATTACCGCTTTTCATATCGCGCATATCAGAGTAGCACGCATGAAGACGCGGCTATCCTTGAAATAACGGGCGTAAGCCTGCGCCATTAATGCTGTCTTTGGCCGCCAAGCCATCAATATTTGCCCTCAAAACCAGGATTGCTTGCCTCTATGTCCGCTCCGTCTCGCTTGTCGCGCACCTTGGCCATTGCCAACCAAAAAGGGGGCGTTGCAAAAACCACGACCGCCGTCAATTTGGCCACCGCCTTTGCCGCCTGCGGTCTGGAATGCTTGTTGGTCGACTTGGACCCACAGGCCAATGCAACCTCTGGCCTTGGCGTTGATCCTCGCGCTGTTGGCTTGTCCTTGTACGAAGTGTTGCAAGGCGAAGCGGATCTGGCGGACTGCATCGTCGAAACCGCGGTGCCGGGCTTGCGGCTGGCGCCCTCGCGTTCGGCTTTGGCCTCATCACAGATCGACTTGTCGAGCGAAAAAGACTCGATCGATCGTTTGCGCCGCGTTTTGCAGAGCGTTAAGGGCGACTACGACTTTATTTTGATCGACTGCCAGCCTTCCTTGTCTTTGCTGCCGCTCAACGCTTTGGTTGCAGCGGATGGCGTTCTGGTGCCCTTGCAGACGGAGTACTTTGCGCTGGAAGGCCTGTCGCGCATGTATGACTTCATGTTGGACATCAAGCGCAGCCGCAATCCAGATCTCAGCCTCTATGGTATTCTGCTGACTATGGTCGATCATACAAATCTGTCGAAGCAAGTATGCGATGATGTTCGGCAGACCTTCGGCGCGGCGGTTTTTAAGACGGAAATACCGCGCAATATCAAGCTTGCCGAGGCTCCGTCCCACGGAAAACCCATCATTATGTACGATCGCACGGCGAGTGGCGCCAAAGCTTATCTGGCCCTAGCGGCCGAGATTCTTTCAAAGGAAGGCCTCAGCCCGCGACCAAGGGACAAGGCTTAGCCATAGCGGTTTCGGCGATCTGGGCGCTGCTTGCGTGGCTTTTGCCAACGGCCGACCAGCCTGGCGTCGGGCTCCTCCCTTCCAGCAACCCTTAAGTAAGGTCTTTGCAGCATGTCTAGTTCAAAAAAACGCCTTGGGCGCGGTCTTGCTTCCCTGCTCTCCGAGGACTTTGCAGCAGAGCAACCAGCCAGCTCGGCATCGAAGAATACGGGTGAAAAGCACTCCGAGATTGCAATAGATCGCCTGGAGCCCTCGCCTTTTCAGGCTCGGCGGGATTTTCCAGAAGGCAGTCTGCAGGAGCTGGCACAATCAATCCAGAGTTCTGGTATCATTCAGCCGCTGGTCGTCCGGCCAAATCCAAACGACCCGGAACGCTTTCAAATTATCGCCGGTGAACGCCGATGGCGCGCCGCACAGCGGGTTGCTGTTCACAGCCTGCCGGTGCGCATCCTGGCGCTGAGCGATCAAGAGTGCTTGGAAGCTGGCCTGATTGAGAATACCCAACGTGAAGATCTCAACGCCATGGACGAAGCCACTGCCTATGGGCAGCTCGTCCGCGACTTTGGCTACAGCGCCTCCAGTCTAGCTGAACAACTGGGCAAGAGCCGACCGCACATTGCGAATACGCTGCGCCTTTTGGACCTGCCAAGCGCGGTGCAACAGCTGGTGGCGGGCGGCAGCCTGTCGGCGGGCCACGCGCGGGCGCTGATTGGTCAACCCGACGCTTTAGCGCTCGCCGAACAGGTGATTGAGCAGGGTCTGAGCGTCCGGCAGACCGAGGCGCTCATAGCGGCACGCAAGGCTGGGCAAGGCGCGGATAATAAAGAAAAGGTCAGTAGACCGCTCGATCCGGACACCGAGGCGGTCCGCCGCTCATTGGAGGACTATTTGGGTCTAAAGGTCGAGCTGCGCCACAAAAACGGCCGTGGCAAAGTCAGCATCCTGTTCAATGATGGCGACCAGTTTCAGGCGCTGCTGGCAAAACTCGGCTCTTGACGCCTGATTGCTTGGCATAGCTGCGGGTCAGTACGGCCAGCCAGCATGGGTCGGCTCGTAGGGATTGGCTCGTAGGGATTGGCTCGTAGGGATTGGCTCGTAGGGATTGGCTAGTAGGGATTAGCTCGTAGGGGTTGACCCGGCAAAAGCCCAGGCCAAAGGCGCCAGTTCACTCGTAGCGGCGACGCGCCTGCAAAGCCAAGGTCAAGGTGCCATCATCTAGATAATCCAGTTCACCGCCAACGGGTAGACCTTGCGCTAAGACGGTCACCTCAAGGTCGAAAGATTTTAGCCGATCTTGCAAATAGTGGACGGTTGTTTGGCCGTCTACGGTCGCGCCCAACGCCAAGATAACTTCGCGAATGGGGCGGTCTGGCGAGGCGGTCTGTAGGCGCTTCATAAGCCCCTCAACATGCAACTGCTCAGGACCGCGTCCTTCCATGGCGGACAAGGTGCCGCCGAGCACGTGATACTGCCCGCGAAAGGCGCGCGCGCGCTCCAGCGCCCAAAGGTCTGCCACATCGGCGACAACGCAAAGAGCGTCGGCCTGCCGACGCGGGTCCTGGCAAAGGCTACAGGGGCTATGGGTGTCGATATTATTGCAGATTTCGCAAGGTTTGATGCGGTCGGCGACATCCAACAAAGCGCGCGCCAAGGGACGCATATTGGCTTCGGGCCTTTTAATCATGTCCAGCACCGCTCGCCGGGCAGAGCGGGGACCCAAGCCCGGCAGTTTGGCCATCAACTGTATAAGGCGTTCGACATCGCTAATCATGAGCTGATAGCCTGCTTTCGGCGTTAATCGACGAGTGCTTGCTGAGCTCGCTCGAAGGCTAAGCTATTGATATCACAAGCGTTATTAAGGCAGCCGTTGCGAGAAGCCACGCTTAGAAGGGCAACTTCATGCCCGCTGGCAAATTCAGTCCGCCTGTCACGTCCTTCATTTTGTCCTGCATCAGAGCGTCGGCCTTGGCTTTGGCGTCATTGAAGGCCGCAACAGCTAGATCTTCGACCATCTCAAGATCACCGTCTTCCATGATCGAGGCATCAATCGACAGGGATACAGCGGTGCCTTTGCCTGTCAGCACGGCCTTGACCAAGCCGCCACCGGCTTGGCCTTCAACTTCGGTGGCCTCGACTTCGGCTTGCAGGTCTTGCATTTTCTGCTGCATTTGCTGGGCCTGCTTCATCAGACCGGCGATATTTTTCATGGATGTGCGTTTCCTTTGCTGACGGGAGCGCGCCGAAATGCCTGAGAACCTCAAAAGCCAACGGCGGATTTGCCCTTACTTAAGCACAGGCGCCTCAAGGGGCAAGCGGCTTTGTGGCCAAGCGCGTCACCTCGGCCAGGGTTGCGTTGGGAAATGCCGCCATCACCTTTTGAACATCGGGGTGGGTCAGCGCGGTTTGACGATCCTGTTCACGCCGCACATGTTCTTGTTCGGTAATGCTGAGCGGCAGGTCTGGGCCTGGCGCTGGTTGTCGGATGCTAATCTCCCAAGCCTGGCCCGTCCATTCTTGCAGCTGTTGGGCGAGCTTGCGGGCGAAATCGCGGGGCAACTCTGCCTTGGCAATCAAATCGAGCTGGCAGCCCTGCATGTTTGCCAAGGCCACCTTGCGGCGCAGATCCGAGGTCTCGCGCGCTTTTCGTTTGCTCTCGAACAGCGCAACCAGAGCGCCGAAGGTCTCTGGCACGGGTTCAAAGCGCGGCACAGATTCCTGGCGCGGCACAGATTCCTGGCGCGGCACAGATTCCTGGCGCGGCACAGATTCCTGGTGCGGCGCTGGCGGTTCGTCGCTCGCCTGACTCTCAATAGCCGCGCTGTCTATCTCCCGGCCTTCAATTTCCTGACTCTCGACCTGCTGGGTCCAATCGCCTGCTGCCTGGTCAGGGAACGGCGCTGCTCCGGGCGCTTGAGCGGTATCAGCAGCTTGCACTACGCTGCTGCTTCCTGGCGCGATCGCCGCACTTGCTAGCGGGAGCGCAGGTGATGCTGGGGTCTGGTCGGCGGTTGACCTGGCGGTTGGCGCTTGGTGCGCCGGAGTTTGGCCTGCCGGAGTTTGGGCCGCGCTGCTAGCGGCGCTGGGGCTGGCACTCGCGCCCTGGCCGGGGCTTGAACCGGCGGTCCCACCGCTAGCGGTCAAGCTCTTAACCAACGCCTTCGGGTCGGGTAGATCGGCGGCATACCCAAGCTTTATCAACACCATGTCGCCAAGCTGCTTGGCATCGCCACGGCTGCCAAAGGCTTCCAGGCCTTGGCTGACAATCTGCCAAGCGCGCATCAAAGCCGGTAGGCTCAGGCGCGCGGCCAAATCAGCCACCCGGCCTTGCGCTTCGCTGCTCAGACTTGGATCTCGCCCTGCTTCTGGGGCGACTTTGATCCGTGTTGCCAAGTGCAGTCGGCTCGCTAAATCGCGTAAAATGAGCTTGGGTTGCGCGCCCTTTGCATACAGATCGTCAAAACGATCCAGACCGGCGGCAACCTGTCCACCCAAGACCAGTTCGGCCAGGTCGATCACCGCCGCACTATCGGCGCTGCCCAGCATCAAAGTGACCGCTTGCGTCTGCAAACGCGGCTGCGCCTCGGGCTCGCTCTGTGCGATGGCCTGGTCCAGCAGCGACAGCCCATCGCGAACCGAGCCATCTGCTGCCCGCGCGATCAAAGCCAACGCCTCAGGATCGGCGCTGAGGGCCTCGGCGCTACAGATCTTGGCAAAGTGTTGGGCCAAAAGGTCGCTTGAGACCCGACGCAGGTCAAAGCGCTGGCAGCGTGACAGCACCGTGATCGGCACCTTGTTGATTTCGGTGGTCGCGAAGATGAATTTCACATGCTCGGGCGGCTCTTCCAGCGTCTTGAGCAGCGCGTTGAAGGCGCTCTTGGACAGCATGTGCACTTCGTCAATGATATAGACCTTATACCGCGCTTGCACCGGTCGATAGGGCACCGAATCGATGACTTCGCGCATATCGTCCACACCCGTGCGCGAGGCCGCGTCGATCTCCAGCACATCAACATGCGAGGACTGGGCGATGGCCTGGCAGTTTTCGCAGCTGCCGCAAGGATTGAGCTGAGGCCCATCCCCCGCCAAGCAATTCAGCGCGCGCGCGATGATGCGGGCGGTGGTGGTTTTCCCTGTGCCGCGCTCGCCGGTCATGATGAAAGCGTGCGCGATGCGTCCCGAACGGATGGCGTTTTGCAGGGTGCGCACCAGCACATCCTGGCCGATCATTTCGTCAAAGCCTTGCGGGCGGTATTTGCGTGCTGAGACCTGGAAGGCTGGCGCGCGCGCGGCCTCGGGCAGACTATCGCCAAATAGACCTGTGGTTTGGCTATCGAGCGTCATCGAATCGGTAGGGGATGCATCGGACATGTGCTCGGTCTAAAACGCCTGAGGCGCTTGGGCAAGCATCAAGGCATGGACCTGGCGAGCCGCGCGAACAACTTTTGACAGGTTTTGGTGAAACAGCGCGCGACCTCGGGTTGCGGCCAGGAACGCCGGGACCGAAGGCGGCGCCCCTCTGGCACACGATTCTGGCACACGATTACGGCCACAGGCATTGTGCTGGCCTGATTACGGCGCCACCAGGGCGCAGCGCTGCCGCCCCAGATCGCGACAAAGGCACAGGGCGACAAAGGCACAGGGCGACCTCGGGCGCAAATTGTCGGGTGACTTACAAAGGTGGAAGACTGGCTCGACCCGGATCGAACTCGTTACGGCTGCTTCCTTTCGGACCTGACCGGGTTGGCGAGGGAGCCGTCCGCTCCAGCCTTCCGCCCCCTATATCGCGCTCAGCGGCGCAGATTGCAAGCCCAAACGGCGCTGAGTTTTGGCGCTGGCTAGTCTGGCACCGCGCAAGCTCTGTTCATGGCTGTTTGCGGGTATCGAGCCGGGCGGATCTCGCCCTAGCGCGCTTTGTGCTCGCTGGACCGCGATCCGCTGAGGCGGAAGGGGTCGGCGACATAGGTGCCCAAGAAGGTGACGCTGGAAAAATAGCCCAGCTCCAGCAGCGCGTTGCGCATCGAGCTGTCTTCCAAATGCCCCTCAACATCAATGTAGAACTGCGCCTGAGTAAAGCGTTCGTCCAAGATGTAGGACTCCAGCTTGGTGATATTGATGCCGTTGGTCGCAAAGCCGCCCAGCGCTTTATAGAGCGAGGCCGGGGTCGAGTGGGTGCGGAAGACAAAGCTGCTCATGGTGGCGCGCCCGTCGCGGTCCGGGATGAAGTGTTCGCGGCTCAAGACGATGAAACGGGTGGTGTTGCCCCGCCGGTCAAAGACATCCCTTTCGATGATGTCGAGATCATAGAGTTCAGCGGCTAGGGCAGGGGCAACCGCGGCATAGGAGGGATCGCCGCGCCGGGCTACTTCCTCGGCGGCCGCTGCGGTATCTGAAAAGATTTGGGTCTCCAAGCCCAGGCGGTTCATGGTCTTTTTGCACTGGGACAAGGCTTGCTCGTGGCTCAGCACCAGCTTGACTTGATCGACACGCGCGCCCTTCAGGCCCAACAACTGGTGTTCAATGGGCAGAAAATATTCGCCGACGATCTGAAAGCCCGAGTCGGGCAGTAACGAATGGATGCCCGCGACCCGGCCAGCGGTGGAATTGTCGATGGGAATCATCGCCAGATCGGTCTTTCCAGACTTTAGGGCCTCAAAAGCGTCCTCAAAATACTGGCAAGGGACGGGCTCCCAATCGGGCAAGAATCGCCGACACGCCATGTCAGAGTTGGCTCCAGGGCGGCCTTGGAAGGCGATTTTTCCGTCAGATCGTGCAAAGGGGTTCATTTAAAGGGGTTACTCCTGCGGCAAATTCTTCAGGCGGCGGCCTGTGGCCATTCAAGGCTTGTAAAGCCACAAGTCATCAACTTATTACAAGGCCTATGTCCCATCCGAACAACTTTTATGTTGAGGGGCCGGGTTTGCACGGCAACCAGAACCATCGCAAACGGATAAAAGAGAGAGATGCACAATGGCTTCATTAGAAGGCAACAAGATTCTAGCCGCCCTGTTGCTTGGCGGCACCGTATTTGTCACCGCCAACATTGTCACCAGTGATTTCCTGTTCGGCGAGCACGGACATTTCGAGGCAGCAGCACACTACCCCGTCGCTGAAGGCGGAGCAGAAGGCGGCGAGCAAGTCGCAGAAGTAGACAAAGGCCCCGAGCCAATTGGTCCCTTGCTGGCCAGCGCAGATGTCGCCGCCGGTGAAGCTTACTTCAGCAAGAAGTGTACCAACTGCCACGTCAACGAGCCCGGTGCCAAGCTGAAGTCGGCCCCCAACCTTTGGGGCGTCGTCGGTCGCAACGCTGCATCAACCGACTTCGGCAAGTACTCCAAGGCCTTTAAGGACCGCGCCGATGTTGCGTGGAGCTATGAAGAGCTGAACCTCTTCTTGACCAAACCCAAGGCTTATGTCTCTGGCACCAGCATGGCCTTTGCTGGCATCAAGGATAAGGATCGCGCGAACGTCATTGCCTACTTGCGCACCCTGTCGGATGCCCCGCTGCCCTTGCCCGCTGCTGAAGCGCCAGCAATGGAAGAAACTGCCGCTGAAGGCGGTGATGCCAGCGCGGCTGAGACTAGCACCAACTAGCAATTTCACGAGCAATCGATCGCGATTCGCCCGTCTTTGGACCGCTCGCGATCTCTCACATCTAAAGGCGCTGCCCTTATCGGGGCGGCGCTTTTTTATTTTTGCCACGATTGACGTGTTGTCATGGCTCCGCATTCCTTCAATATTAATCAAACAAAAAGGAAAGGAGCCTGCAATGCTGACTTCATTTGGCGCGCTCACGCGATCACGGCGAGGAAACCGACAGCTGGCCAAAGCCCCAGGGCTTGCCGCGTTGCCCGCCATAGCAATGACTCTCGTTTTGACGGCCCTGGTCTTCCCGATGGCAACGGGCTCGCAAGCCTTTGCTCAAGATCAGGTCATTCACAAGAGCCACGCCTTCACTTTGTTTGAAGAGCCCAAGTACCCGGTGGACTTCCAGCATTTTGATTGGGTCAATCCCGATGCGCCCAAAGGCGGCACGCTGCGCATTTCTCGCTTGGGCGGCTTTGATAACCTCAATCCTTGGACCGACAAGGGCGATACCGCTGCTGGCATGTCGGGCATCACCGAAACTTTGATGTCGGGCTCTTCGGACGAGAAGGGCACCTACTACGGCTTGATCGCGCATACCATGGAATGGCCAGAAGATCGGACCTGGATCACCTTCTATATGCGCCCAGAGGCCAAGTTTTCCGATGGCACCCCCATCACCGCCGATGATGTGATCTTCAGCTATGAAGCCATGACCAGCAAGGCGGCGCCGATCTACGCTTCGTCCTATGAGCAGGTGGGTTCGGTTGAAAAAATCGACGATCACACGGTGACCTTCCGCATCAAGGAAGGTGAAACCAACCGCGAATTCCCGTTGGTCGCCGCCAGCTTGCCCATCTTGCCCGCGCACTGGTGGGAAGGCCGGGACTTCCTGGAGACCTCATTGGACGTGCCCTTGGGTTCAGGCCCCTATCTGGTGACCGACTTTGAAGCCAACCGCTATGTAGAATGGCAGCGCGATCCCAACTATTGGGGCAAAGACCTGCCGATCAATGTCGGCTTGAACAACTTCGATGTTCAGCGCGACGAATATTACAGCGACGCAACCGTCATGCGCATCGCCTTTAAGGCGGGCGAGTTCGATTATTGGGTTGAAAACCGCTCTAAAGCTTGGGCCACCGAATACGAGCCTGGTCAGCTCAAGCCCCTGGATGAAGGCTATATGATCAAGGCGCCCTCGCCCGACAATGAACCGCAGACTTTCCAAACCATGGTCTTCAACTACAACCGTCCGCAGCTACAGGACTGGCGGGTGCGCCGGGCGGTCAACCGTCTATTCAATTTCGAGTGGACCAACAAGACCCTGTTCTTTGACGCCTATACCCGCGCGGATTCTCTGTTCACCAACACCAGCGACCTGCGGGCGGACGGTCTGCCGAGCGGACGCACTTTAGAAATCTTGAACCAATACAAGGACCAGATTAATCCGCTGATCTTCACAGAAGAATGGGCGCTGCCCAAGACCGACGGTAGTCAGAACAACGCGGCGAGCCTGAAACTGGCGTTGGAGGACTTCCAAGCTGCGGGCTATGAAATCGCGCGCAGCGGCGATAAGCGCGGACAGCTCATTCACAAGGAAACCGGTGAGCGCCTGGCCATGGAGTTTGTCTTCTATTCCGACAACTTCGATTCCATTCTGGGCCCGCTGGTGCAAGACCTGCAGCGCTTGGGCGTGGACGCCAACTTGAAGCGGATCGACACCCAATCTTGGCTGTCGCGGGTGCGCGATCGCAACTTTGATATCACCTCGATTTCCTATTCAAACTCCTTCTACCCTGGTGAGGAGCAGCGGCGGCGCTGGGGCAGCGAGTTCGCTGACGTGCCCTTGTCTTGGAACCTGACCGCGATGAAGAACCCGGTGGTGGACGGCATCATTGAAGACTTGTTGAAAGCCGAGACTTATGAAGAGCTGACCGCCCATGCGCGCGCTTTGGACTATATCCTGAAGTGGGACTATCCGGGTCTGTTCGAATGGTACATTGATATCGATCGTTTCTTGTTCTGGGATCGCTTCGGCAAGCCAGACACCAAGCCGACCTACGGCCTCGGTCTTGGGTCTTGGTGGTTGGATCCTGAACGCCATGCGCGCGTTCAAGAGGCAGGTTACTATAAGTAGCCGCCTTGCCGTCTGTGGCTATCCGGCGGCGCGCGGGGATGGTTCTTTCATGAACCGCTTCGACGCGCCGGTGGGCCCCTGCCAGCGCTGCGTCCCGGCCTCTCTTGGCGCACAAGATCCTGGAGTCCCAAATCTTGGGGGCCAAAGCCTTCACGCCCGTTATGCTTCCCTTTTTGACCAACTTAAGTCCCGCTCATGCTGACCTACCTGATACGCCGATTGCTTCTGGTGGTGCCCACTTTGCTGGGCGTCATGTTGATCAATTTTATCATCATTGAATCGGCACCCGGCGGCCCGATCGATCAAATCTTGAGTCAAACCTTTGGTGCGCACAACGCGGCGCTGACCCGCTTGCAGAGCGGCGGCGAAGATGCCGGCAGTCAAGCCGGCGGCGGGCAGACCAGTAGCGGCCAACTTGGCAGCGGCGGCAACGCCAATGTCAGCGAGACCGCGACGCGCCTGGGGCTCAGTGAATACCAGGTCGAAATTATTCGCGAGCGCTTTGGCTTCGACAAGCCGTGGTACGAGCGCTTGGGGGCCATGCTAGCGCGCTATGCCACCTTCGACTTTGGCGAGGCCAC
This sequence comes from Alphaproteobacteria bacterium, assembly GCA_030432195.1. GTDB lineage: Bacteria > Pseudomonadota > Alphaproteobacteria > UBA7985 > JAUIBT01 > JAUIBT01. The sequence goes on along the minus strand of JAUIHE010000005.1, from coordinate 27,598 downwards.
CTTTCGGGACGAGCTGGTCCTGAACATCATTTTGGAAAAGATGCCGGTCTCAATCTCGCTCGGCATATGGACGACTTTGCTGACCTACCTTATTTCCATACCCTTGGGCATCCGAAAAGCCCTGTACGATGGCACGAGTTTCGATCTGGCGACCAGCTTTGTGATTATCGTCGGCTATGCTCTGCCCAGTTTCTTGGTGGCCATCTTGCTCTTGACCCTGTTCGCGGGCGGGCAGTTTTGGAATATCTTCCCCAACCGCGGGCTTGTGTCGGTCAATTTCGATGAGCTGACAGCGCTACAAAAGGTCTTGGACTATTTCTGGCACTTGGCCCTGCCGCTGGTCTCAATGATGCTGGGCGCCTTTGCGACCCTTACTTTGCTGACGAAGAACTCCTTTTTGGACCAAATCCGCCAGCAATACGTGCTGACGGCCAGAGCCAAGGGCCTCAGCAATACCCGCATTTTGTATGGGCACGTATTCCGCAACGCGATGATCCTGATTATCTCCGGCTTTCCGGCTGCGCTGATTGGCATCCTGTTTTCCAGCTCCTTGCTGATTGAGGTGATTTTTGGCCTGGATGGTTTGGGCAAGCTGGGCTACGAGGCGGTGATCAAACGCGACTACGGCATCATTTTCTCAACGCTCTACTTCTTCACCTTGTTCGGGCTTTTGATGGGCATTTTCTCTGACTTTATGCTGACCGTGGTGGACCCGCGGATCGACTTTGAGAGCCGGGAGGTCTGAGCATGATTGAGCCAACGAATTTGGCCCTGCCGTCCTACAAAATCTGGGGCTTTTTGCGCGTTTCGCCGATGAATTGGCGACGCTGGCAGATTTTCAAGCAAAATCGCCTGGCGCTGGGCTCAGCGCTGCTTTTGCTGTTGATTGCCATGTTGACCATGCCCGCCGAACTGCTGGCCAATCATCAACCGATCTTCATCTGGTACGACGGACAGGCGTTCTTCCCGCTGTTCAATACCTACCTGGAAATTGATTTTGGCGGCTTCTTGCCGATCCAAGTTGACTATCGGTCCGAAGAAATCCGCGCCCTGATCAACGAAAAGGGCTGGATCTTGGATCCGCTGCTGATCCCCTACTCCTTTGATACGCCGCTGGATGCGGGCGACGGCGTGCCTTTCGCGCCCTATCCGCCTAGTCTTGAGCACCCCTTGGGTGTCGATGCCAAAGCGCGCGACGTGCTGGCGCGGGTCATTTATGGTCTGCGGGTCAGCTTGGCTTTTGGCTTTATTCTGACCGTTGTCACCACCTTTACCTCGATCATCGCGGGTGCCATTTCGGGCTACTATGGCGGTTGGACGGACCTAATTTTCCAACGTGTGCTGGAAATCTACAGCTCGATTCCGACGCTCTATGTGCTGATTATCTTGGCCTCGATCCGCACGCCGGGCTTTTGGATGCTGCTGCTGTTGTTCATCGTCTTCAGCTGGTATGGCGGCATGGGCGTGGTGCGGATCGAGTTTTTCCGGGCCCGAAACCTGGACTATGTGCGCGCGGCCCGCGCGCTGGGTCTGCGCGAGCCCACGATCATTTTTAAGCATGTATTACCCAACGCCTTGGTTGCGACCATGACCTTCTTGCCCTTTAGTTTGGCGGGCTCGGTCACGGCGTTGTCCTCGTTGGACTATTTGGGCTTTGGCCTGCCGCCGACCTCGGCTTCTTTGGGCGAGCTTTCTTTGCAAGCGCGCCAGAACCTGGACGCCTATTGGCTGGCTTTCACCGCCTTCGGCGTCCTGGGCGGACTGCTGTTGTTGCTGATTTTTGTCGGCGAGGGCATCCGCGATGCCTTTGATCCGCGCAAACAGCTGCGTTAGGGGGCGGACATGAGCAGTCAAGACACCGGCGCCGCGCGCGAGACCATCCTGTCGGTCCAGGATCTGTCGATCGAGTTTAACACCCCGCGCGGCTGGCAGCGCGCCGTCGATAGCATTAGTTTTGACATCAAGTGCGGCGAGACCGTCGCCTTGGTGGGCGAGTCGGGCTCGGGCAAGTCGATTTCCGCCCTAACCGCGCTCAAGCTTTTGCCAGAGATCGGTACGCGCTATCCAACGGGCAAGGTTCGCCTATTCGAGCAGGACGTTCTAGACCTGAGCGACCGCAAGCTGCGCCAATTGCGCGGCAATCGCGTGTCGATGATTTTCCAAGAGCCCATGACCTCGCTCAATCCCCTTCACCGGGTCTCCAAGCAGATCACCGAGGTCTTGAAGGTCCACCAAGGCATGAGCACGCTCAAGGCGCGCGTGCGTGCGTTAGAATTGCTGGATCAGGTGGGCATTCGCGACGCCCGCGCCAAGCTGGATGTCTTCCCGCACGAGCTATCCGGCGGCCAACGCCAGCGGGTGATGATTGCCATGGCGCTGGCCAATAAGCCGGACATGTTGATCGCCGATGAACCGACCACAGCGCTGGATGTCACGATTCAGGCGCAGATTTTGGAGCTGCTGCAAGAGTTGCAACGCGACATAGGCATGTCGATCTTGTTCATCAGCCACGATTTGGGGGTGGTGCGCAAAATGGCCGACCGGGTCAACGTCATGACCCAGGGCAAAATCGTCGAGGCCGGGCCAACGTCACAGGTGTTCGACAATCCGCAGCACGACTATACCCGTATGCTGCTGGATGCCGAACCGCAGGGGGCGCCGCGGCCGGTGCCTGACAACGCGCCGGAGCTGTTGAGCGCGGACGACTTCAAGGTCTATTTTCCCATCAAGAAAGGCCTGCTCAAGCGCGTTGTGGGCCACGTCAAAGCGGTTGATGGTGTCGATCTGACCCTGCGCCAGGGTGAGACCTTGGGAGTGGTTGGCGAGTCGGGTTCGGGCAAAACGACGCTTGCTCTTGGCCTGTTGCGCTTGATCGAATCGCGCGGACCAATTCGTTTCGACGGCCAAGAGGTGCAGGCTTTGGACCAGCGCCGCTTGAAGCCGTTGCGCGCGCGCATGCAGATTGTCTTTCAAGATCCTTACGGCTCCTTGTCCCCCCGTCTGTCGATCAGCGAGATCATTGGCGAGGGCTTGGGCGCGCACCATCGCAATTTATCGCCCGAGCAGCGCGAACAACGCATCATCGACATGTTGGAACTGGTTCAGCTCAACCCGGCCGATCGCTACCGCTACCCGCACGAATTTTCTGGCGGACAACGTCAGCGCATCGCGATCGCGCGGGCGCTGATTCTCAATCCTAAGCTGCTGGTGCTGGATGAGCCCACCTCAGCGCTGGATGTCTCGGTTCAGGCGCAAATCGTCGATCTGCTGCGCGATCTGCAGGCCCGGCTCAATCTGTCCTATCTGTTCGTCTCGCACGATCTGCGGGTGGTCAAAGCCCTGTCGCACCGTGTGATGGTCATGCAAAACTCGAAAATCGTTGAAATGGGCGATGCTGACACCTTGTTCTCTGCACCCAAGACTGATTATACCAAAGCTCTGTTAGACGCGGCATTTGCCCTTAATGCTCGCAGCCATCCCCAGATGGGCCAATAGCTGAGGTTCACCCGTTTGGCGCGATGGTTTCGGGCCCTCGGGTTTGATTTAGACGCAAAGGAAGGCTGCTGTGGCGGCTCCAAAAATTCTGTTGATCGATTCTGGCGTTGGTGGGTTGACTATCTGTGCGTCGATTTCTCGCCGCCTGCCCGATGCTGACCTTATCATGGTGGCGGACAGCGCCTTCTTTCCCTATGGCAACAAGACGGCCGAGCAAATCCGCGAGCGCGTCACCCACTTGGCGACCACCTTGGTGGCAGAGCACAAGCCCGATGTCTTGATCTTGGCGTGCAACACCGCCACGGTCTATGCCCTGCAAGCCGTGCGTCAGGCGTTGGATTTGCCGGTTATCGGCACCATTCCGTCGGTCAAGCCCGCCGCCCGCGCCAGTCTGACCGGCGTTGTGGGCGTCCTGGCGACACCCGCCACGGTGCAAGGCGCCTTCTTCCACGACTACATGAAAGAGCATGCTGGCGACGTGGAGGTGCTGTTGCACGGCACCGTTGAGCTGGTGGCCCTGGCCGAGCAAAAGCTGCGTGGCAGCCAGCCCAGTCCAGAAGCCCTGCTCGCGACAGTACAGCCTTTGTTTGATCGCCCCAATGGTGACAAGATGGATGTGGCGGTGTTGGGTTGCACGCACTTCCCAATCCTTCGCCCAGAGCTGATAGCCATGGCCCCAACCTTGCATTGGATTGATTCTGGTGAGGCCATTGCCCGCCGCGCCGCACAGCTGTTGGGCCGCAATACCATAAACGTTCGCCGGGTTGAGCGCGGACAACACTGGATGCTGTTCACAGATCCCGCGCGCACCAAGCCTATCGCGCCGACCGCGCTGGTCGAACTGGGCTTGCCCTACATGGCCATTCAGCAGACCATGAGCTAGCGCCGGTTCTACGATACCGCGCGTCATTCCCATGCTCGCAAATCTTAGAGGCCCCAGGTGAAGCCAGCCAAAGCGCTCATGTTTCAAGGCACCGGCTCGGACGTCGGCAAGTCTTTGCTGGTGGCCGGGCTCGCGCGGGCCTATCGGCGGCGGGGCCTCAAGGTCGCGCCCTTCAAGCCGCAGAATATGTCCAACAACGCGGCGGTGACTGCCGACGGCGGCGAAATCGGGCGCGCGCAGGCGCTGCAAGCCCGCGCGGCAGGCCTGGAGCCGCATAGCGATATGAACCCGGTCTTGCTGAAACCTCAGTCATTGGTGGGTTCGCAGGTCGTGGTGCAGGGCAAGGTTTGGCGCAGTGCGGCCGCGCGCGACTATCAAGGCCTCAAGCCCCAGTTGATGCCCAAGGTGCTCGAGAGCTATGAGCGTCTCAAGTCCAAGGCCGATTTGGTCTTGGTCGAGGGCGCAGGCTCGGCCGCCGAGGTCAATTTGCGCGCAGGCGATATCGCCAATATGGGCTTTGCGGTGGCCAGCCAGACCCCGGTTATACTGATCGGAGACATTGATCGCGGCGGGGTTATTGCCTCGTTGGTGGGAACGCACGCGCTGTTGGCCGATAAAGAGCGGGCCTTGCTGGCAGGCTATATCATCAACAAATTCCGCGGTGACGCGCGCTTGTTTGACAGCGGTTTTGAGATCATTAGCCAAGCAACCGGGATGCCGTCCTGGGGTCTGGTGCCCTTTTTTACCGGCGCGGCCAAGCTGCCGGCGGAAGATGCGGTCGCTCTGGACAATGCCTCCCATGAGACCAGCGACAAGCCGCTGATCGTCGTTGCCAAACTGCCCCATATCGCCAACTTCGATGATTTCGATCCTCTGGCCCAAGACCCCAACGTGCGCTTGGCTTTCGTTGGCCTCGATCAGCCGCTGCCGCTCGACGCTGCGCTGGTGATTTTGCCAGGCAGCAAGACTTCCATTGCCGACTTACAGGCCTTGAGGGAAGCCGGTTGGCAGAGCGATTTGGCGGCCTACCTGCGGCGTGGCGGGCGCGTGCTGGGCATCTGTGGCGGCTATCAAATGCTTGGGCGCCGGATCAGCGATCCCTTGGGGATCGAGGGCCAGGCTGGCAGCGTTGACGGCCTGGGTCTGTTGAATATCGAGACCGAATTGACACCGGAAAAGCGGTTGGTGCGCCTGCAAGGTCGCCACCCGCCGAGCGGGCAAAACGTCACCGGCTACGAAATCCACATCGGCCGGAGCCAGGGCCCGGATTGCGCCCGCCCCTTCCTGACGATGGAAAGCGGGCCCGACGGTGCGCAGGATGCCGGCGGCCAGGTTGCGGGCTGCTATTTGCACGGCCTATTCAGTGACGATGGTTTCCGCGCGGCCTACCTAAGCGGTCTTGGCCTCAAGGCTAGTCTCTTCAACTATGACGCCCAAGTGGAGGCCAGCTTGGACGCGCTCGCCGACCACTTGGAGGCGCACATGGACCTAGACGGCTTGTTGGCGGTGGCGCGCTGAGACGCGCACCGCTCGAATATGGGCGCAACCAAGGGCGCTATAAGGCGCTTTTCTCGCCCGAAGCCTGCCCCAAGTTGCGTAGCAGCGCGTCGCGTTCGGCTTTGGGGCGCTTGGATAGGCGTTCGACAGCGGCATAGAAGCAGGGAAAATCCTGGTTACAGCGCGCAAGAATTGTGGTGAAACCGGGCACCAAATCCTCGTAGGTGGCGACCGAATTCAGCTTGGCATTGTTGATGTCTGAGAAGAACCATTTGTCGAAGGAGACGCCATTGAGGCTGGGCTTGCTCGCCTGATAGCGGTCGCGCAGCGTGGAAATAATGGCTTGCTTGCGCATCCGCATATCGGCCTCTGCAATGGGCTGGCGATAGAGCTGAGCCAACTCGCCGCGGGTCTGGGCGACCAATGCGCGAAACCGGTCGATGGCCTCTTCGTATTGCAAGTAGCGGTCAAAGGTTGTGGAATCATCATGTTCTTGCAACCAGAGCTTGAGACCCGCGTACTCAACAGCAGTCGCAAAGCTCTCATTGAACGCCGTATCGCCCTTGAGATAAAAGCGCGCGTGTGCCAGCTCGTGGAACAAAAGCGAGGCCAGTTCCACATCGCTTTTATCCAAGAAGGTGTTGAGCACCGGATCTTTCAAGAATCCCAACGTTGAATAGGCATCAACTCCGCCTGAATAGACATCATAGCCTTGGGCTTGCAGCTGGGCGACCAAGTGGTCCGCGTCGGCTTCTGCGAAGAAGCCGCGATAGCCCACGCATCCGGCGACGGGATAGCACCAGGTCTTGGGTTTGAGAGAAAACTCGGGCGCGGCCATGACGTTCCAGACCACCGAATCGCGCTTTAGATCAACGTAAGACCCGTAGTTGTCGCCGACTTGAAGGGCCAGGCGCCGATCCGCAAAAATGCGAATCCGCTGAACTTGGCGAAGTTTTTCGCGCGTCTGCCGGCTGGTTTTGGGGTCGTTTGCGGCGCTGACCAGGGACCGCTGTTTGAGCAACAGCTCGCTTTGACCCCGCGCGGCTTGTCCGTAGAACCCAAAGCAGCCACTAAGGTTCAAGAGCAACCCAAATGCGATGAGAACCAGGGTCAGTTGCTTGGCCGCGCTGCCAGTCGGCGCCCGGCGGCCAAACCTGGTTGGTGACCCCGAAACGAACGGCGAGCGGCGGCCCAGATAGGAGCGACAAAAGTCATAGAGCGCGAGCAAAACGAATCCTTTATTGCCATTTGAAACACCAGCGCGAGCGGCTTTTTCCTTGCTGGGGCCTTGTGGTATCATTCTTTGGCTTCTGGCTTGTGGGATAAGATCAGGAGAAAGTGATTTTCTCAAGATTTGGTCAAGATTGTATTGCTTTAGTCTGCGCAACGCAGCCTAGCGCTGTACGATGCGCCGCGCCCGTGTTGCGCGGCCAACCTTGCTGCCAGCACTCCGTCTGCGGGATCCACTTCCCGCTTTACTCAACAACAGGGTCGATAGTCCATTGGTGACACCTGCCTCTTTGCCCCTTCATATGACCGAAACCAACGCCTGCACCCGCCAGGATGATGGGCGCCCGTCCCGCGCTCTGGTAGCGCCGCTTGGATTGGAAGCCTCCAGCGAGCCGGTAGCCCCGACAGTGGGCCCTGCTGCCCTAAGCCGCCGCAGCCTTTTGACCGGCGCGGCCGCTGGCTCTGCCTTGCTGGGTCTGACCGGCTGCGTCTCGGACACAAACCAGGCCGAGCCTTTGGCAACGCCAGAGCCCGCAGATCCAAGCCTGCCACCGCTGCCGATGGATGCGCAGATCCAGACCTTTTTGCAGCCGCCGCACATTCGTCCAGAGCAGGTGGCTAGCGTCGGTTCAATCTATGCCCGTTCAGGCTACCTGCCGCTGTGGTTTGATGGGCGCCAATGGACGCCGCGTGGCCAGGCGGTGTTCTATTACCTCGTGAATGCCTATAAAGAGGGCTTGTTGGTCACGGACTATCTGCCGATTGGCTTCACCCAGTTGCCGCAGAATATTGCCGATCGCCCAGGGCGAGATCGCGCGACGATCGCGCAGACCGACGTGATCTTGACCGACGGCCTGCTGCGCTATCTTCGCGATCTCAGCGAAGGACGCGATCCACAATTGCCGCGCAGTGATGGACTTCATCTTTTCGATCTGGCGATGCGCGCACCCGATATCGGCGGCTATATCAATACGCTGGTGCCGCGCAATCCCCAATATTTGGGCCTGCGCGCCGAGCTGGATACCCTGCGCCGCTTGGACAATCGCCGCACGCTTGTTGCCATCAACATGGAGCGCTGGCGGCGCCTGCAACCGGCCTCGCACGAGCTGGATGTTATGGTGAACCTGCCGACCTTCCATCTGGAGTGCCGCCGTTTGGGTCACTCCGAATTGCACATGCCCGTAGTGATTGGCAAGGAAGCGCGCAAGACACCGATCTTGACCGAGGATCGCATCGTCAACTTGAAGTTTTCGCCAGATTGGGGAGTGCCACCCACAATTGAAGCCGAAGACATTATTCCTATTCTGCAGGCACGCCCCGAGTTGTTCGCGAAGATGAATCTGCAAGCTCTGCGCGGTAACCAGTTTGTGGACGTGATGAGCGTGGATTGGTCAAAAGTGGACCCGGTGAACAATTCCTACCACTTCCGCCAGCCGCCGGGACCTGACGCCGCTTTGGGCGGGGTGCGGTTTTCCCTCACCAACCCCTACGATATCTATCTGCACGATTCGCCCGACCGCTCGAAGTTTCGGCGGCGCAACCGCGCCCTATCGTCGGGCTGTGTGCGCGTCGGTGATGCCGCGAGCCTAGCACACTGGCTGCTGAAGGATGAAGGCTGGTCGCCCGAGCAAGTGCAGGCTCATATGACGTCGGGGCGAACCACGATCCAGGCCCTGCGCCGTCCCATGCCCGTGACTATGAACTATTTCACTGCTTGGGTGGGGCCGGGAGGCAAGGTGCGCTATGGCATGGATGTCTATGGTTTGGATAAGGAACTAAGCGAGCGCATCGATTTTGGCGCGCCGCCAGAACACCCCTTCGTGCCTGCGCAAGCTGCTGAGACCGCCGAAGGTGTCGCTGAGGAATTGAGCCCTTAAGTGGCCTGAGCGCTCATGTTTTCCGGTGTTTGTCAGTGCAGTAGCCTTTGTGACTGGGCAGTCGCGCTGTGGTGCAAGGGCGCCGTCGCATCACCCACAATTAAAAAACCCCACCGCGGAAATGCGATGGGGTCTTCTTTATTGCGTTTTGCGCGATCGCCCGGACCTTGCACACCTTTGCGTCAGCGTTTGGTCAAGCGAACCGAAATGCCTTAGAGGCACTTCTCGCGGTATTCAGCGATTTCTGATTTGCTGCGGGGCACGATGCTACAGTCGTAGCCGTTGGCCATCTTCGGTGCGCCTTGGTTGGTCGCATAGCCTTGTGAGTTGGTCGCGGGAGCCGGTGTGGCGGCAGGGGTCGCTGACGCACTGCTGTCCAGGGTCTTCAAGCAGCCTGAGAGCGCGAACACAGTCGCCAGCGCGCAAATCAGAGAAGCAATCTTCATCATATCCATTTTCCTAGTTGTCTGCCGGAATGAGCCTTGATGATCGTATCTACAAGCCAAGGCGCGGCGGTAATCCAAACGGGCGGCGAATTGGTTCTGCCTTATCCGGTCATTTCTCTCGCCCGAACGCTGGCCTTGCTGTCCCCTGGCAATCATAGCCAGAATTCTGCGCACCCGCCTGCCAAGCTTGAAACTTTTGCACCAATCACCTTTACAGCGTGACTATCCTGATTCAACGATCAAGAAAAGTCCCAAGTGCCAAATTTCACGGCCTCTTGTGTATAGTCCAGCCCTATCGTCGCAATTGTGACCCAATTGGTGCCTTGGCCTCGCCATGCATCGGCGGTATAGCGCTGGGTTAGTTATTTTATTCAGACCGTGGATTTATATATTTTATGACCCAACAGTCCTGCGGGCGCGTTGCGATTCTTGGCTTTCTTGGCGTGGTGTTTTTGCTAACCGGCTGCGTTAAACCGATTCCGGACCCCGCGCGGCGCGTTTTGAACTCGCCGCAGTTGTTCAAGCCGTCAGCGCTGACATTTAGTGCCACCGCGGCGAATCAGGTAAATGGGTCTCAACGCGTGGTGGGTGCCCCCGTTGCTGCGGCGTCGCCGTCTTGGCCACAAACAGCCCGACCCGGCGCGCAGCCGGCATTGATGCCGCGCCTGTTCACGCGCCGCGCCCTGCCGACCGTTGATTTCACGCACGATGAAATCTTGAAGCAGGCGGCCCTGATCGCGGAAATCAACAAGATCCGACGGCAGTTCGGCAAGGCTGAACTGATTGACAACGAGATTTTGACCCAGACCGCAGCCGCCTATGCGCGCCAGTTGGCTCAACGCCATCATCTGGATCACAAAGACACGCAAGGGCGCGGCCCGGACGCGCGGGTCGAAGAACGCGGCTATCGTTGGAAGTATGTTGCGGAGAATTTGGCCGCCGGGCAGCTTACCCCCGCAGAAGTAGTACAAGACTGGCTGGACTCACCCCCACATCGTGCCGCTTTGCTGAGTGATCACCCGGAACAACTGGGGGTCGCCTATCTACGCTCGAAGGTCAGTTTGCGCGAAGATCCCCACCTTACTTATTGGGTCGCACTGTTCGCAAAACCGCAACACAGCAGCTAATTTGAGCCGCTTGCACGCCGGACATAGGGGGTGTTGTGGGCACCGGATTTCCGCCGGGCCAACCGCAAGCCAGCCTATACGAAAGGCTGTTGTCGCTGCTGTGATATTGGATTGAGTTTAGAAATCGTTTAGGCCTGGCGGAACAGTGGTTTTGCCGCCGGTCCCCCGAAAAAAAGCGATAACAAACGCCTGACTGGCCGCCTCAAAGGCAAGGCGAGAACCCTTAATTTTGTTTCATGGATGCCGCGCGGGCAGCTTACCCTCTGGCGCCAAATTTGACTACACCAGGAGTGGCTGCATGCCCGGTATTTTTATTCCTTCTGACATTCGCGGTTTGTCTGCTGGCGCCAAGCGCCTGCTCGGCAAACGCCCCTGGATGGTCACTCTGTCGCTGGTTGCCGCTCTGTCTATCGGCGCTGCGATCATGGTGCCCGGCGACGGATTTAGTCAGTCTGGCACTGTTTTGAAGCGCACGCCTGAAAACGCACGGGCGGAAAAGCCCAAGCCCAAGCCCTTCTTTTTGTTCACCCTGTTTGGTCGCTTATCAGATCGCGTTGAAGCGCGTGTAGAGGAGCGCCGCGAGGAAAAGGCAGCTAAAAATGCACCGGCGCAGGAAAAAGCGCCCGAGACTGCAACCGTTGTCACAAAGAAGAAATCATCGAATTCGAACCTCTATTTGAAGATCGAGGAGCCCGTACAAAGCGTTGCTGCGGCGCCTTCGACGCCAAAAACCAAGAAGAGGGCGGCGGTTGTCCCAGCTGCAAGCGACGCGACGGAAGAGCCCCAGGTTGTCATTGCCAAAGAACCGAGCGCGCCATCCGGTCCAGCGCCTTTGGTTGTCGCTGTTGCGCCGGTTGAAGTGCCGGTAGAGGAGCCAGCACCGCAGGTCGTCGTTGTCGCGCCCGTCGAAGCGCCCGTCGAAGAGCCGGTAGAGGAGCCAGCACCGCAGGTCGTCGTTGTCGCGCCCGTCGAAGCGCCCGTCGAAGAGCCGGTGGAAGAGCCAGCGCCTCAGGTCGCCGCTGTTGCGCCCGTCGAAGCGCCGGTTGAAGAACCTGCACCGCAAGTTGCCGTAGTTGCTCCTGTTGAAGAGCCGGTGGAAGAACCCGCGACTCAGGTCGCCGTTGTTGCGCCCGTCGAAGCACCGGTTGAAGAGCCCGCGCCGCAGGTCGCTGCTGTCGCTCCCGTCGAAGCGCCGGTTGAAGAGCCTGCGCCTCAGGTTGTTGTTGTCGCGCCCGTCGAAGCGCCGGTCGAAGAGCCAGCACCGCAAGTTGCCGCTGTTGCGCCGGTTGAAGAGCCGGTAGAGGAGCCCGCGCTGCAGGTCGCCGTAGTTGCGCCGGTTGAAGAGCCGGTGGAAGAGCCAGCGCCTCAGGTCGCCGCTGTTGCGCCCGTCGAAGCGCCGGTTGAAGAACCTGCACCGCAAGTTGCCGTAGTTGCTTCTGTTGAAGAGCCGGTGGAAGAACCCGCGACTCAGGTCGCCGTTGTTGCGCCGGTCGAGGAGCCGGTGGAAGAACCCGCGACTCAGGTCGCCGTTGTTGCGCCGGTCGAGGAGCCGGTGGAAGAACCAGCCTCGCAAGTTGCCGTAGTTGCTCCTGTTGAAGAGCCGGTAGAGGAGCCAGCGCCGCAGGTCGTCGTTGTCGCTCCCGTCGAAGCACCGGTTGAAGAGCCGGTAGAGGAGCCAGCACCGCAAGTCGTCGTTGTTGCGCCCGTCGAAGCGCCGGTCGAGGAACCCGCGCCGCAGGTCGTCGTTGTCGCTCCCGTCGAGGAGCCAGTGGAAGAGCCCGCGCCTCAGGTCGCTGCCGTTGCTCCTGTTGAAGCGCCGGTAGAAGAACCTGCCCCGCAAGTTGCCGTTGTTGCTCCGGTTGAAGAACCCGCAGAAGAACCGGCCGTCCAATTGGCGGCCTTGAGCCCTGAAGCCCTGGAACCTGCAAGTCCGCCGCAAGCCAAGCCAGACGACCGCGCGCCGATTCAACCCAGCGCAGCGCCTGGGCCCGACTATCTGAAAATTATTCGCCTGACCGAGACCGGCCGTCTGAGTCTCCGTGAGGGTCCCAGCACGGACTTCCGCCGCTTGGCCCTGTTGCCTGGTGCGAGTGTCGGCATGCAGTTCATCGAACGGTCGGGCGAGTGGGTGAAGGTTCGCTTTTGCGGATATGAAGGTTGGGTCTCAGCCGACTACACCGACACCATGTCGGAGGCAGAAAATCCGCTGCACGCTTGTGAAAACGCGGGCCCCTTGGGTCTAGAAACCGACTTGGCGGCCCTAGAGAATGCCACCAGCTTACGCTTTGTACCGTCCAACGGTGTTGCCAGCGCAGGCCTGCGCTTGGGTGCGTCGGCCGATGCGGACATTGTGCGTGACGATTATGACTTCCCCATTCGTCTTGCTGCCGACGGTCGCCATCTAGGACAGGGCCCACAACGAGACGCCTACTTGGACTGCTTGGTTCAGGCCGAAGAACGCATCGAGGACATTCAAGTCTGTCTGGCTGCTTCCTTGCGATCCTGGGAGCAGGCTATGGATTTGGCTGTCCAAGGCTTGAAGCTGATCACCGCCGACCGTGCGTACAATCTGGAGCTGGACGAGACGCAGGGCGCTTGGGCGGAATACGTGCGCGGAACCTGTGAAGTCTTCGCAAAGCCCGACGCTTCCCCCATCTTAAAGAGCAATCAAGACAACTGCCGCTTGGAATTCTTGCGTGATCGGGCGCTGGAATTGGAAAAGCTGCTCGCTCAGCGGGATACGGCGTGCCGCCTGTGCCAGCGCGAGCAAAGTCAGGAAGCATTGACGGCGGCGAACGACTAGACGCATGCTAATGCCCTTGTCATTGCTTCAGGGTTTGAATTTTCCGGCGAATCCGCTACACCCGGGGGTGGGCTTCATTTTGGTGCGCACACGCCCAGCTTGTATATGCCTTTGATCCATACCGAACCCAGCCTGGGCGGTCGCGAACTTGGTTTTGCGTGCCCCGACTGGCCGATTTAAAACAGGAGAGGCGCTATGCCTAGCGCGACGCTCGCATCGTGCCCCGACACCCTGGAACGCCCTTGCTTTGCAGCGGGCGAGCCTCAGGCGACGACAGCAAGAGCGCGCCACCCCCTTGGCTTGGGCGGCCTAGCGCCCTTGGCCCTTGCCCTGGTCTTGAGCCTGTCTAGTTGGGCGTGGGCCAGCGGCGCGCAGGCGCAAAGCGGAACGGTCATTCCGCGCACCAACGCCATTGATTTGGCCACTCCAGAGCCTGCCAGTTCATCTACCAAGAAGACGGCCAAGAAGAAGCCCGCAAGTTCGGGTGGCTCCACGCGCGGTCGCCGCCCGACGCTGCCGGCTGATCCGGGTAGTGCCCCGCCCGTTGGGCAAGGTTTTCTTAAGATAATCCGTTTGGGGCCGTCGGGCTCTCTTAGCTTGCGCGAAGGGCCGGGTACAGAATACAGCCGCATCACGTTGTTGCCAGGGGATACCGTTGGCATTTTGCCCGTTGACGCTTTTGGCCGCTGGACCAAAATCACCTACTGTGGCTTTGAAGGCTGGGTTTCGGCTTCCTTCACCGCGCCTATGTTGGCGAATGAGAGCCCGGTTCACGCCTGCCGCACGGTTGGACCCTTGGGGCTCAATGCCGACCCAGCGGCGCAAGGCAGCGACGGCAGCCTGGTGGGGGCAACCCCTGGCTTGACGGCAGGATTACTGCCTGCTTTCAGCAATGCCGAGCTGACAAGAATTGCCACCGATGAATTTGACCTACCGATTCGTTTGACCAGTTCAGGGCGTCGCATGGGACAAGCGCCCAGCCAAGACCCCTATTTGGAATGCATCTACGAAGCCGAGCAAGATCCGAGCAGTGAAGCGATTTGTGTGCAAGCCTCCTTGAGCTCGTGGCAGCAGGCGATGGGTGAGGCTCTGGAGCGCCATCGCCAGATCACCAACTCGTCCAGCAACAAGGATCTGGAGCGCAATCAAGCCGCCTGGCGGTCTTACGCGCAAGGAACCTGCAACGATTTTGCCGATGAAAACGCGCCGCCGGTCCTCAAGAGTCACCGTGAGACCTGTCAGCTCATGTTTACGCGCAATCGTGCCTTGGAGCTGGAACAGCTCTTGGTGCAAATCGACGATGCCTGCCGTTTGTGCCAGCGCGAGACCGCCGAGCCCGATCAGCAGGCCGATTCTGGCAAGGCCGCGGACAGCGCAGCGACCAACACCAACTAGCGCGGCCAGGGCCCTGAGGCGCGGACTCCATGCCTGGCGCTAGGGGTGGTCCGGCGGCGCTGTTTGCGGATGATATGACCAGCCTTGACGCCTTGTTGCGGCAGATCGGCGCTTGTCGGCACTGCCAAGATCACCTGCCTCTGGGTGCGAATCCGGTTGTGCGCGCCAGTGCCAGCGCGGCCTTGCTTATCATTGGCCAAGCCCCCGGCACGCGCGTGCACGAAACCTCGATTCCCTGGAACGATGCCAGCGGCCAACGGCTGCGCGACTGGTTGGGGCTGAGCCCAGAGGTTTTCTATGATGAAAGCAAAGTCGCACTTATGCCGATGGGCTTTTGCTATCCTGGCCGCCTGGCAGCTGGTGGCGATGCACCGCCACGGCCAGAGTGCGCGCCGCTGTGGCATCAAGCTTTGCTCGACTGCATGCTCGAACTTCGTATGACCCTGCTGGTTGGCCAGTACGCTCAGCGCGCCTACATGCCTGAACGCAAAACTTGGAGCCTAACCCAAAGGGTCGAAGCCTGGCAGGACAGCGCGCCAAGGCTCTGGCCTTTGCCGCACCCGTCGTGGCGCAGCACCGCTTGGCTCAAAAAGCATCCTTGGTTTCATGAGACTTTGCTACCGGCGTTGCGGGCCGAGATTGCGGATCTTTTGCCATAGCTTCCAGGGCGCGCTTGCGTTCGCGCTGGGCGATGTAGACCGACGACAATGCGATCAGACCAGCGCCGGGCCAAATCCAGACCGTCGGCACCTCGCCCAGCCAGAAATAGGCTAAGACAGCGACGAAGGGCAGGCGTAAATAGTCAAAGCCGATCAGGTAGGAGGCGTCCGCCAGCTTGAAAGCCATGGTAAAAGTAATGTGCGCCAGCGTGCCCATGATGCCGATCAAGAACAAAATGGCCAACTGGGTCCAGCTGGGCGTGACCCAAACCGTTGCGGCCATGGCAAAGGTCAGCGGTGTGGCAATCATGCCGTTGAGGAAGACCGCGCGCACCGGATCTTCGCCGAGCCGCGTGAGGTGTTTGACGCTCAAGATGGCCGCGGCCATAGCGACCGCAGCAGCGATCGGCACGATGGCGGCCAGCTTGAAGGTGCCAGCACCCGGTTGTAGCATGATCAGAACACCCAGAAAACCTACGGCGGTCGCGCCCCAGCGCCGCGCCCCGACCTTCTCGCCCAAGAAGAAATAGGCGCCGATCACCGCAAACAAAGGCAGCGTGAAGTTGAGCGCCACCGCCTCGGCAGGGTGCAGCAGCTTGACCGACCAAAACATGAGGATCATCCCCAACATTCCGACGCTGGAGCGAAAGATGTAAAAGCGCGGGGCAGGTGTTTGAAAGGCATAACGACCGACACGCAACCACCAAGGCCACAACACCATCCACCCAAACAGGTTGCGAAAGGCTACAACCTCAAGCACCGGAATGTCGCCTTGGGTGACTATTCGGATCGTGACGTTCATGATCGAAAAGAAGAACGCAGACAGAACAACCAACACGACAGCTTGCATTGCCGGGCTTAGCACGCGATTTGCCCAAGCGACGGGCTTGAACAGGCTGCGAACATGGGCTTCATTCGGATGGCTAGGCATGATCGCTCATTACTCTCTGACTTGAGGCCGCCCCAAGGGCGGTGTAGCGGGCAAGGGTTGCGCCCGGCTTCTCCTCACTTTTGGTATCTATCCGCTTTTGGTTGCCGTGACCCCAGACTTTGACCCCAAACAGCTTTCGCCAAGCGCGGCCGTGGTTCTGGCAAGAACGGGCTATGCCTGGATCTATACGGCCAACGCGGGCCCTGGTCTGTTGGATGAAGTCGAAAGCGGCCCGACAAGGCTGCGAAGGGTAGAGCCTAGCGAGGTCTCGCGCCTAGGACAAGCCGGAGCCGTGATCTTCTGCCATGCGGGATTGACAAAACGCCGCCTCGGTTTGTCCGCGCTCAAAGGTCTGGATGTCTTGGAGCTGTTCGCCTTTGTGCGGCCTGCGCAGAGCTGTGCCCCCTCTGCTCAGGGTTTGGCGCTGGCCCTGGATCTACCGGTGCCCAATGATGACGCCCAGCAAGCCCAGACCTTGCTTGAAGCGGCAAATCTGCTGCTCCGCGAATTGGATGCTAGTCTACCCTTGAAGCAAGCCGCCATTGTCGGCCTGGCACAGGTGCTCAGCGAGGCCGATTGGGCTTGGTCGCCCTATGTCAATGCCATCTTGCGCGCCAAGGGCCTGGGTGGACAAGCCAACGCTCAGCGTAACTTAGCGGTCTGGCGTGATCTGCCTGAATGGGAAGACAGCGGCCCAATTGATCCCCCAGGCACCCAGCCCTTGCGCGCTGATGAAGTGCGCGGGCGCCTGGCCGATCTGATCGCGGCGGGCACACAGGCGGAAATTCGCCCCCAGCAAGCGGCCTATGCGCAAGCCGTCGCCGAAGCCTTTGCCCCCGCCCAGGCCTTTGGGGAGCCGCAAACTGTGTTGGCAGAAGCGGGCACCGGCACTGGCAAGACGTTGGGTTATTTGGCCCCGGCCAGTATTTGGGCCGACAAGAACAAGGGCAGCGTCTGGCTGTCTACCTTTACCCGCGTCCTGCAAGGTCAGCTGGACCAAGAACTGGACCGCCTCTATCCCGAACCGGCGCAAAAGCAGCGCCAGGTTGTCGTGCGCAAGGGGCGCGAGAACTACCTCTGCTTGATGAACTTTGAAGAAGCCAGCCAGTCGATGACATTGCGACCGCGCGATCTGGTGTTCTTGGCGCTGATGGCACGTTGGGTTCAGGCCAGCCGGTCCGGTGAGCTGGTTGGCGGGGATTTGCCGGTCTGGATGGGCGAGCTTTTCTCCGGCGCTGCTTTGGCTGAGCTTGCTGACCATCGCGGGGAATGCTTGTTCTCCGCCTGCACCCACTATCGGCGCTGCTATGTGGAGCGCTCGATCCGCAAGGCGCGCCAGGCCAAGCTGGTCATCGCCAATCATGCGCTGGTATTGCATCAGGCCGCGACCCAGGCGGTGGGGCCCAGCCTGCAAGCGGCCCAAGCCAGCGAGAGCGGCCTGCCGACGCGCTATGTCTTCGATGAGGGCCACCACCTGTTCGATGCGGCGGACTCGGTGTTTTGTGCGCGTTTGACCGGGCGCGAGACGCAAGAGACGCGGCGTTGGCTGTTGGGGCGTGAGGACGGGCGCGCGCGGCCGGGTCGCCGCCGAGGGCTGCAATCACGCTTGGACGATTTGCTGCTGGAAAACGATGCGATCGACCGGGCAACCCAGCAGGCGATTTTCGGCGCGACCTGTCTGCCGGCGCCCTTCTGGGCCAAACGCCTGGCCGCTCAGGAACCCCAAGGCGCCGTCGAGGCCTTTTTGCTGGCCGTGGGCCGCCAGGTCTATGCGCGAACCGCCAAGCCGCAAGACCCCTATACGTTGGAATGCGACGTGCGCCCGGTCCTGCCGGAGTTGGCCGAGGCAGCGGCGGCCCTGAATGAGGCGCTGGGCAAGTTGGAAAAACCGCTGGTCGAGCTGGAACGCCTGTTGGGCGAACTGCTAGCCAACCAGCCCGACCAGTTCGACAGCGATCAACGCCGCCGCCTGGAAGGCCTCATTCGCAGTCTGACACTACGCGCGATCGAGCCGCTGCGCTCTTGGCGGGACATGACCGCCAGCCTTTTGTCTGACGAGCCGCTCGACGGTCAAGTCGATTGGCTGGAAGTGGTGCGCATTGATGGCCAGGACCGCGATCTTGGCGCGTTTCGCCATTTCATCGACCCGACCCAACCACTGATGCAGACCCTGCGATTTCAAAGCCACGGCCTTCTAATAACGTCTGCGACTTTGGGGGATACCAGCGGCGATGTCGAGGCCGATTGGCGCCTGGCCGAGCAGCGCACCGGGGCTTGCCACCTGCCGCAACCACCGGTGATGACACGCCATCCTTCGCCCTTTGACTATGGCAAGGCGGCACGGGTTTTGGTGGTCACCGATCTCAACAAGCAAGATCCGGCCCAATTGGCAGGGGCCATGCGGGCGCTGATGCAGGCCAGCGGCGGCGGGGCCTTGGGCCTGTTCACCTCGATCGCCCGCATGCGTCAGGTTCACGGACTTATGGCCGAAGATCTGGAACAGGCGGGCTTGAGCTTGCTGGCTCAGCACATCGACGCCAGCGACCCGGGCTCGCTGATCGAGATGTTTCGCAGCGATACCCACGCCTGTCTCATGGGTACCGATGCGCTGCGCGACGGGATCGACGTACCGGGTCTAGCGCTTCGCATGGTCATTATGGATCGGGTGCCGTGGCCGCGGCCGACCATCATTCATAAGGCGCGCCGTCAGGCCTTTGGCGGGCGCGCCTATGATGAGCAGTTGGTCCGTTTCAAATTGCGCCAGGCCTTTGGACGTCTCATTCGCCGCCAAGATGATCGCGGGGTCTTTGTCATGCTCGATGGTGGCCTGCCGACCCGGCTAACCAGCGCCTTCCCCGAAGGCATGGAGATCGAACGCCTTGGTCTTCAAGACGCCCTGTCCCAGGTCAAAGAGTTCTTCTCTGGCACCGGTGATTGAATCCCGGCGACCGGTGCCAATATGGCAACAAACCGGACGCTCTAGCCCACGGCCTTCGAGGCAAAACGGTCTCGAAGGCGCCTACTGTCTCTCGGCATTCCCCTAGCCACCAAGCTGGAAGGTGTGTGGATCAGAGGGCTCAGCAATCGTTTGCATGTATTTTCGAACGCCAGCTTTGCTGTAGTAGGTCCCGTTGACTTTGGCGGCATCTTCCATGGTACGGCCACGGCGGGCGGCCTTTTTTCGCTCGGCTATGTGATCGTATTGATGGTTTGAATATGAAATGACGCCGTCGTCCTGCATCTGGGTTGCATGGATAAGTGGCCAGCGCACATCCTGGCCAAAAGCCACGGGAAAGGTGTCCCCGCCGCCGTGGCCTATGGCCGCTGTAACCCTTTTGGAGTGGTTTGGATTATCCGATGCCCAGCGCGTTCCCAAGCCATTGATCGAGTTTTGCAGCACCGCAAAGGGATTATCTTTGGAATCGTAATGGCGAACCTTTTTTTCGACGCCGCCGCCGCCAACAAATCCGGGGGCATTAAATGCAAAGACTTGCGAGACGCTGCCTTCATCCGCGACGTGCTGGGCCAAAGCGCCGCCCAGCGAATGACCAGCAACAGTGAAGCTGGCTTCAGGGTGTTCTTTTGCCATTCTGCGAACAAATTGGCGAGCCAATCCCCACTGAGTTAGCTTTTTTGGACCCAATCGCATGCTAGCGCCGGTGATGAAATCGCCTAGATGGCGCGAGGCGTGCCTGTGGCCCGTATGGATACTCTCAGGTACATAACCAGCTCCAAGTCTGAAATCGGTCTTCAAGTCGCCCATGTCGCGCAAGCTGGTGCCCGCGAAGGCGATGTAATAGTTCTTGCCAACTTTCCAGGCCGCTGCCGAAAAGCCACTCCTTTTATCATGCAAATTGCCAATCAGTTCTCCATTGATCAAACTTCTACGACCTGCTCCTTCAGGA
The DNA here is from genome assembly GCA_030432195.1 of Alphaproteobacteria bacterium. Classification (GTDB taxonomy): domain Bacteria; phylum Pseudomonadota; class Alphaproteobacteria; order UBA7985; family JAUIBT01; genus JAUIBT01. Next base: position 7,350 of record JAUIHE010000005.1, on the reverse strand, counting down.
TCTTCGTAGGCCCCAAAATAAGCAACACGCGAGGCCTGTGCTGCAGTAAATACATTACCCATGTCTAACTCCAATTTTAGTGACATAACATTCTTCCCTCATAAGTTCGGGTTTGAATGCTTTATGATACCTCCCGTAACAAATTCTTTCATGTGTCCAATCTGGCATGCCGAATAAAAGAGAACCGATAATGAAAAATGGTCTACGCCAAATTGGCAAAATTGTCTCGTAAGTAACAATCATTTCTGACGTAGATGATTCATTAAAAATGAAACAAAAAGATATCATTTTTCTAAATATTCCATAACGCTCCAATGTTTCGCATTTGGTAGAAAATTTCATTTCTTTGTATACCGGGCAATATCGCCCATTTACATCTGAACAATCATTTTGAGCAGTAGACAGGTTGCTAGCAGGCGCTACTCCTTCTCGGAGTCGCCTTTCGAGGCAATTATCAAGAGGTTGTTTGCAGTAATAATATATATCGAACAAATTGAATCGAGCTACACTGGGCACCTCCAGCTGAGGCTCAAATTCTTTGTAGAGCTGGCTGGTCTTGTGCCACATGTAGGCATTGTTGGCCTGATAGACGGCCTCTAGGCTACAAAAGACGATGAACAAACTTAGCCATATAGTCCGCCAGATGCTCCACTTGCGCATGCAACACTCCAAAATCGCACGCACCACGATGTACATGCTATGTTCCCTATGTGTACGCTATAAATTTTCTGCCGTCAAGAATAAGCGTAATCGGTGCAGTCGTCTTGCTGATAGCAGCCAGAACGCCTAGATTGGTAGGCAGGTTGGGTATGACCGCCGCCGCCGCAACTGCGCGGCGCTGGCCTGGCCCACAGCAAAGCAACAAGAATGAAAGAATCCCCGATGGCTGACTATCACGACGCCCTGATTTATACGATGCGCCTGGTGGCGGCCGCCGACGGTGAAGTCGCCGAGGTCGAAATCAACCGCATGGCGCAGCTCTTGGAGCGCTTGCCGGTGTTTGAGGGCTATCGCCTGGAAGATTTGCACCATGCAGCGAACCAATACGCCGCGATTTTGGCGGCCGACGAGGACGGACTGGACACGATCTTGACGCTCATTGGCGAGATGCTGCCCAGCCACCTGCGCGAAACGGCCTACGCTTTGGCCTGTGATGTCGCGGCGGCGGACAGTGTGGTCTCGGTCGAAGAGTCCGAGTTGCTCATGGCGCTGCGTCAGGGGATTGGCGTCGATCGCTTGGCTGCGGCGGCTATCGAACGCGGCGCGCGCGCCCGCTATATGCGCGCCTAGGAGGTATGGATATCAAGCAGGTTGTCGCCGGTGTTTTGGACATTGGCTATGTCGAGCGCGGCCCGGCAAACGGCCTGCCGGTGATCTTGCTGCACGGCTTTCCTTATGATGTGCATTGTTTTGATGAGGTCTGTGACCAGCTTGCGGCACAGGGCTATCGCTGTTTCGTGCCCTATTTGCGCGGCTATGGTCCCACCCGGTTCTTGAGCCCCGAGACCATGCGTTCGGGCCAGCAAGCAGCCCTGGCCGCTGATCTGTTGGCCTTTATGGATGCGCTGGGCATCGAAAAGGCTGTGCTGGGCGGCTATGATTGGGGCGGTCGCGCAGCCTGTATCGTTGCCGCTTTGTGGCCCGAGCGCGTCGTCGGCTTGGTGAGCGCCGGGCACGGCTATAACCTGCAAGACATCCCCAACGCGGGGCGTCCCGGCTCACCCGAAGAAGAGACGCGGTTTTGGTATCAGTACTATTTTCATACCGCGCGCGGCCGGGATGGTTTGACGCAAAATCGCTTTGAGCTTTGTCGGCATATCTGGGCGCTTTGGTCGCCCAGCTGGGCTTTTGATGAAGCCACTTACGCCCGCAGCGCTGCCGCTTTTGACAATCCCGATTTTGTTGATGTGGTGTTGCACTCCTACCAGCATCGCTATGGCGTTGTGGCCGGTGATCCTGCCTATCAGGCCATTGAGGACCGCCTGGAGGCTCAACCCGTGATATCGGTGCCAACCATCGTTGTGTTGGGCGCAGATGACGGCGTGGACCCACCCAGCCAGGCGGACAAAGAAAGTCACCACTTTGCTGCCGCATACCAGCGGCGCGTCTTGGCGGGAGTCGGGCACAATGCGCCGCAAGAAGCGCCAAAAGCCTTTGCCGACGCGGTGCTAGAGCTCGCTTCTCGCCCGGCTTGATGCAAAGAGCCCGGCAAAGTGTCCCATATTTCGGAATCGTGACTTATGTTATGAGAGAGGGTACGGAATCAATTTGGCAGGCTTGAAAAATTGCCTTATGCTCGCTTGGTAAAAAAAGTTTACCAAGTTTTGAGGCCGACACGGGCCTCTGTCAGCAAGTAGAGGCCGTTGCCATGATTCCCATGCCCGCCCCCGATCCTGCCATTATGGCGCGCCGTGCAGAAATCCAAGACGCCTTGCGCGCGCTGCTCGATAATCCTGGCGATTTGATTTGTGAAGGCTTGGCGCTCAAGGTCTATGAGACCGATGGCCTGTCCGCCTATCGCCAAGTCCCGCTGGCGGTGGTTCTGCCACGGAGCACCACAGAAGTTGCCCGCCTGTTGGCCTATTGCCATGACCAAGGCATCAAGGTCATCGCGCGCGGTTCGGGCACCTCGCTAGCCGGTGGCGCGCTGCCGACGCAAGACGCGGTTATTCTGGGTGTGTCCAAGATGAACCAGGTCTTGGATATCGACTATGACAACCGTTGTGCGCGGGTGCAGGCCGGCGTGACCAATATCAACGTCTCCAACGCTGTCGAGCTGGAGAATTTCTTTTATGCGCCCGACCCTTCCAGCCAGCTTGCTTGCACAATCGCGGGTAACGTTGCCATGAATTCTGGCGGCGCCCACTGCCTGAAATACGGGGTCACCACCAACAACCTGTTGGGCCTGACCGTTGTGTTGATGGATGGACGCATCACGACCATTGGCTCAGAGGCGATGGACGGCGACGGCTATGACCTGTTGGGCCTCTTCACCGGTTCAGAAGGCATGCTGGGTGTTGTGACCGAGGTGTTGGTGCGCATCTTGCCCAAGCCCGAGGGCGCGCGTCCCATGCTGGTTGGCTTCAAGTCCGAGGAGTTAGCAGGCGCTTGTGTGGCCGAGATCATCGGTCAAGGTATCGTGCCTGTGGCAATCGAGTTTATGGACAAGCCCGCCATTTTGGCTTCCGAGGCCTTCGCAAAAGCGGGCTATCCTACCGATGCTCAGGCGCTGTTGATCATTGAGGTCGAGGGCTCGGAGCTGGAAATCGAGGCGCAAGAAGCGCGGATCCAGGAGATCGCGGGCCATTACGATCCGGTCAGCATCAAATTGGCGGAAAACGCCACGCAGGCCGAAGCCATCTGGCGCGGCCGCAAGTCCGCCTTTGGGGCTATGGGGCAGATTAGCCCGGACTACCTGTGTATGGACGGCACCATTCCGACCGGAAAGTTGCCCGAGGTCTTGTCGCGCATCAAGCAAGTGGGTGAAGCCTATGGCTTCCAGATCGCCAATATTTTTCACGCAGGCGACGGCAATCTGCATCCCCTGATCCTTTACGATGCCAACGCGCCCGGCGAAATCGACCGCGTTGAAGCTGCGGGCGAAGACATTCTTAAGATCTGCGTCGAAGTGGGCGGCTGCATCACCGGAGAGCATGGCGTCGGCATCGAAAAGCGCGATGCCATGATGTTGATGTTCAACGAGACCGACTTGCAACAGCAAATGCGGATCAAGCGGGTCTTCGATCCGCTGTGGTTGCTCAACGGCGCCAAGGTCTTCCCGTTGGATATCAACCCTGCCGACACCAAAGGCCAGAGGATCGCTGCATGACCCAGACCAACCATGTATTGCGGCCCAGTTCTGCGGAAGAGCTTCAGGCAATGGTGGCGGCTGCCGACGGTCCGCTGACCATTGAAGGTGGCGGCAGTAAGGCTGCCTGGGGCCGGGCTCCGGCGGCGGGCGCTCAGATCCTGACGACGGCGGGCCTGGCGGGGATCGACTTTTTCTATCCCGCTGAAATGGTGGTGCAATGTGGGCCGGGCACCAAGCTGGCCGATCTGGAAAGCGAGCTTGCCGCTGGCGGCCACCGCCTGGCTTTTGATCCCCCTGACTATGCGGGCCTATTCGGCAAGCCCGAGGCTAGCGCCACCGTGGGCGGGGCGATTGCGGCCAACTTGGCGGGCTCGCGGCGCGCCTATCGCGGCGGTCCCCGCGACCACTTACTGGGCGTTCACTTCGTCAATGGTCAAGGCGAGGCCATCAAGTCCGGTGGCCGGGTCATGAAGAACGTGTCCGGTTATGACCTTTGCAAGCTCATGACAGGCTCGTGGGGAACCCTGGGCGTATTGAGCCAGGTTACGCTGAAGACCGCGCCTTTGATGGAGCTGCGCCGCACGGTCGTAGTTCAGGGATTGAGCGAAGCACAGCACTTGGCCGCGCTGATCGCGGTGAGCCGTTCGCCCTACGACCCAGTGGCGGCGGCCTATCTGCCAACGTCAGCCGCGGCCAGGCTTGGTTTTGACGACGCTGTAAGCCTGATTGAAATTGAAGGTCTTGAGCCTTCGGTGGCCTACCGCAGCGAGAAAATTGCCGAACTGTTGGCCAAACAGGTTCCAGGCCAGGGGCTAAGTTGGAGCCATTTGGACCAGGAGCAATCGGCCGCTATCTGGCGGTCGATTAAGAACCTTGCGCCCGTGCTTGGACAGCCGGAATGCTTGTGGCGCATCAAGCCGAAGCCAAGCGAGGCTGCCGCGCTTATGGCGCAGCTTCGCGCTCGCTATGAGGGCTGCGGCTTGAAAATGCTGGCGGACTGGGGCGGCAACCTGGTGTGGTTAGCGAGCGATCAAGCCATCACCCGCGCTGACCTGGAAGGACTGCCGGGGCAAAAGACCCAACTTATCGGCTCGGATGACCAGCCCTTTGAGCCGCTGGGCCCGCTGCAAGCCGAGCTGCAGGGCGGCATCAAGCGCGCGTTCGATCCCGAAGGTCGCCTCAATCCTTTGCGCCTCTACTCTGATTTCTAAGGGCCTTTGATATGCAGACCCACTTCAGCCCCGATCAGCTCAAAGATGAGCGCTTGGCCGCTGCCGATGCCATCTTACGCACCTGTGTTCATTGCGGCATGTGTACCTCGACCTGTCCGACCTATGTGACGCTTGGCGACGAGCTGGATAGCCCGCGCGGACGCATCTATTTGATGAAGGACATGTTCGAGAACGATCGGCCAGCGACCCGCGAAGTGGTGCAGCATCTGGATCGTTGCTTGTCCTGTTTGTCGTGCATGACGACTTGCCCGTCGTCGGTGGACTATATGCATCTAGTCGATCTGGGCCGCCAGCATGTCGAGGCCACCTATAAGCGCCCCTTAGTGGATCGCTGGACACGCGCCCTGTTGGCGGCATTGATCCCCTATCATCGTCGTTTTGGTCTTGCGATGAAGTTGGGTTGGCTGGCGCGCCCCTTCCGCGCTTTGGCCCCGACACCGGTCATGCGCGCTATGCTGGACTTAGTGCCTGAGCACCTACCTACCCCCGAGCCCAGCGATCGCCCCGGAACCTACGAGGCCCAGAGCCAGCAAACCTATCGCGTCGCCATGCTGCCGGGCTGTGCGCAACGTGCGCTAGCGCCGTCAATCAATGCGGCGACGCTGCGCCTGCTGCAACGTCACGACTGCCAGGTGATCTACCCCGACGTGGGCTGTTGTGGTTCGCTAGCGCACCACATGGGCAAAGACGCGCTGGATGACGCGCGGGCCATGGTGGATGCAATCTGGGCTCTGACCGAGGCGGGCGGCGGAGCGGGTCTGGACGCTTTTGTCATCAATGCTTCGGGCTGCGGGACGACCGTGAAGGACTACGGCCACATGCTGGCGGGCGATCCGGCCTATGCTGAAAAAGCGGCTGTCGTAGCTGGCCTGGCCAAAGATATTACCGAGTGGCTGGATAGGATCGGCTTGAAAGAAGCCCGGCCCGAAGCGCGGGGCATGCGGCTCACCTACCATTCGGCTTGCTCTATGCAGCACGGCCAACAAATCAAGCTGCAACCGGTGGCGCTGCTGGCGGCGGCTGGGTTTGAGGTGCGCCAGCCGCGCAACGCGCATTTGTGCTGTGGATCGGCAGGCACCTATAACATTTTGCAGCCCGAGATCGCTGGCAAGCTGTTGGATGCCAAGGTCGCCACCATTCAGGAGACCGCTCCGGACATCCTGGCTACGGGCAACATCGGCTGTATCTCGCAAATTGGCCGTGGTTTGAAAGAAGCTGGCGAGGGCGCGCCGATCATCCATACTGCCGAACTGCTGGACTGGGCCACCGGCGGACCGCAGCCAATCGCCTTGCAACCCGTCTTGGACCGGCGCCGCCTGTAAGGGCGGACTAGCCGGACGCAGGGGGCAGGCGCTACTCGCATAGCCAGTTTCATGAAATATGTAGACAACTAGTTGCATCGCTTGTGTGCCGGGGGCTAGCCTTTCTGCGCGCCTAACTGTTGGCGCCAAGTGTCAGAAGGCCAACATTGATGCAACTACCCGCTACACTCAAGTCGGGGCGCCCAGCGCGCTTGTTTCCTGATCTTGCCGTCAGCAATCGTGAAAACCGGATGACGTCCATATTTTTGGCGCTTGTGCCGCAAATACCGGAACTCGCGAGTGCAATTTTTGGCAGTGTTGGCCAGCGCATTGGCAAGCGAACCAGCATCCGGGCCTGGACAGAAGTCACCTTTCAGCAGGGCGGTAGCGGCGGCGACCAGCCCGATGGTTATGTGGAAATCACCAGCGGCTCCAAGGTTTGGACCGCGCTGATTGAAGCCAAGGTTGGACGCAACAATTTAGACCAAGAACAGGTCAAGCGCTACGTAGAGCTAGCCCGCGATAATGCGATTGATGCGGTCATTACAATCTCGAACGAATTTGTAACCCAAGCGAACCAATCGCCGGTCTCTATTCCGGGGACTATGTTGCGACGGACGTCTTTGTTTCATTGGTCGTGGACTTGGATTGCGACGCAATGCGAGCTCTTACAGGCGCAAATGGCCGTCGATGACAAGGAGCAGGCCTTTCTTCTCTCAGAGTTTAAACTCTTTTTGAACAGCGATGGCGCGGGGGTCGAGCGCTTTACCCAGATGGGAGCGGGTTGGAAATCATTGGTTCAAGATGCGACCCACCAAAACGGTCTCAAGCGATCGTCACCCGAAGTGTCCGAAGGTCTTGATGCCTGGTTCAAGGAAGAAAAAGAGGGACTATCCTGAATTTTGTGCGCTGACGTGGTAACTGCTCACAGAGGAGATCCACGTATGAGCATCGATAAAGACGTTCTTGACCGCCTAATGGAGGGTCGTTCGCCCGGCGACCTGTT
>JAUIHE010000132.1 GCA_030432195.1 Alphaproteobacteria bacterium | reverse complement strand
GAAATCAGATAAAATTTATAAATTAGAACAAGCATGAATGTATCACGGGGGAGGGTGATATGCGGACACTGGTAAAAATTGGCCTTGCCTTGCGCGGGTTCGCGGGCCTGCTCATCGCCTTGCTGCTGTTGGTACAAGTCGGTGTTGTCGCTTTGCGCTATGTTTTTTCCTTGGGCTGGCCTTGGGCCTTTGACCTCCTGGCTTATTTGTTTTTGCTGTCGGTATTGCTGCCGGGCCTATCGGTTTTGCTGAGCAATGCTAGTGTCCGCGTTGATATCTTCTACGCGGATTACCGACAGAAAGCCCGCAATCGCCTAGACCGCTTCGCGCTGCTATTTTTGCTCTTTCCAGCAATGGGCTATGCCGCTTGGGCTTCATTGGGAACGACCCTCAACTCCTGGCAAGTGCTGGAAGCTTCGCCTACCTACGGCGGCTTGCCGGGATATTTCCTTCTGAAATCAGCCTTGACTTTGTTTTTCGCAAGTCTGGCGCTTAGCGCCCTGATCCTGGCTTTGCGCGGTGCGCCTTATGATGGCTGGCGCGATGCAAAATCCGATGGCTCTAAGGAGACAAACGATGACTGAGATTCATTTGCTCCTGATCTTGGCCGCTCTGCTGTTCGCGGGCATCCTTTCTGGTATTCCTGTCAGCTTTGTGCTTATGGGCGTGCCGACGCTTATCGCTTTTATCGGCGCTGTGTTTGGCCTATTCGACCTGGCATTTATCGATGCTTTTCCTTCTCGCGCCTTCGGTCTGCTAACCAATCCGGTCCTGCTTTCGGTCCCCCTCTTCGTACTGATGGGCGGGCTGCTTGAAAAATCCGACATCGCCAAGCGCATGATGCTGACTGCTGGCGCCCTGTTTGGCCAGCGTAGGGGTGGTCTTGCCTACGCCGTCATCATAGTTGGCGCGCTATTGGCCGCCTCAACTGGCGTGATCGGAGCCACAATCTTCATGCTGGGTATGATCGCGCTGCCCGCTATGTTGCAGGCCAACTACTCACCGCGGCTGGCTGCGGGTGTCATTTGCTCTTCTGGCTCACTGGGGCAAATAATTCCGCCTTCAATTTTGCTGATTTTGTTGGCGGATCAGATCTCAAGCGCCTACCAAGCTGGCCGACGTCAGGCTGGCGACTTCGCGGCAGACCCTGTTTCGGTCGGCGATCTATTCGCAGGTGCCTTGTTGCCAGGATTGCTTCTGGTTGGTCTCTACCTGGCCTACGTATTTATCGTTTCACGTCTGCGGCCTGACGCCTGCCCGCCAATTGACACCAGCAGCGCCGACAGCCTTATTTCCAAGCCCAAAGCCAGCGAGATTATCTATGCACTAGTCTTGCCATTGGCGCTCATCCTACTTGTTTTAGGGTCGATCTTGGGGGGCATTGCTACGCCCACAGAGAGCGCCGCCTTAGGTGCTGCAGGTGCTTTGATCATGGTTGCCTTGGATGCCGACGGCACGCCGAAATGGCGCCGCCTCATCTACATTGCGGTGCTGCCCGCAGCCTTTGCGCTCATCTATGTAAAGGCGCAAGGCGGTGCACAGTCATCCCCGATATTGATGCAGATCGGTATCATTGCTCTTGCGGTAGTCAGCTTGGGCGTTCTGTTGGCTCTGTGGCAAGAATCGAGCCGTGGACAGTTGCTCGCAGTATTTTCGGGCACGGCCTCGATGGTCGCCATGTTGGTTCTGATCGTCTTGGGAGCCACGATGCTGTCGTTGGTATTCCGCGGACTTGGCGGCGATCACATGGTGCACGACTTTCTGAACAACTTGCCTGGTGGGGTGAACACCGCCCTGCTCGCTGTCATGCTCGTTATTTTCTTACTGGGCTTTGTCATCGAGTACGTGGAGATTATTTTCCTGGTTGTCCCGGTTGCAGGGCCGCCCCTTATGGCCGCCGGTGTGGATCCCGTTTGGTTTGCCATTCTAATCAGCATGAACCTGCAAATGAGCTTCCTTACGCCCCCCTTCGGGTATGCCCTTTTCTATCTTCGCTCGGTTGCGCCGCCGTCGCTTACGACGCGCACGATTTATGCGTCAATTGTCCCCTTCATAGTCATCCAGTTGTTGGCCCTGGGCATCGTCGCCTTGTTCCCGGCCATTGCAACTTGGCTGCCTAAACTCATCTACTGAAATCCAAACTCGGGAGGAAACCACAATGGATCGACGTAAATTTCTAGCCGCCGGTGCGGCCGGCATCGCGGCATCGCCCGTCATGCTTGCTGCTCCGGCGATCGCTAAGGGCAAAGCAAAGCACGAGTGGAAGCTTGTGACCTCTTTGCCCAAGACCTTGCCAGGACCAGGCACCTCGTCTATGCGCTGGGCCGAGCGCATCAATCAAATGTCTGATGGCGCGATCAATATTACCGTCTATGGCGGCGGCGAGCTGGTCCCACCCTTTGGCACACAAGAAGCGGTAGAAAACGGAACTGCGCAAGTATACCACGGATCAGGCTCTTGGTTTGCTGGCCGCGACTTGGCCCACAGCTTCACTTCGGTTGCCCCCTTTGGCGCACTACCCGATGAGATGCATGCCTGGACCTACTACGGCGGCGGCCAGGAACTAATCAACGAATTCACCAACCCGCGCGGCCTGCAAGTCTTCTTGGGCGGTGGCACCGGTGTACAGACGGCTGGCTGGTTCAAGAAGCCGGTCAATTCATTGGCGGACCTTCAAGGTCTTAATTTCCGCATCACCGGCTTCGGCGCTAAGGTGCTGAGCAAGATCGGTATGAACGCAGTTTCAACGCCTCCAGGCGAAATCTTCCCGGCGCTCCAGTCCGGCACCCTTGACGGTGCGGAATGGGTTGGCCCTGCCTTTGACATGGCGTTCGGCCTGCAAAAGATTGCTTCTTACATGTACACCCCGTCTTTTTCGGACAACTACGGTGGCATTGAGTACGGCATCAACCTGAAAGCCTGGGAAGCCCTAAGCGACGGCGAGCGCACCATAGTCGAGACCGCCTGTGAAGCTGAAGCAGCCCGTCTAATCGCTGATTCGCTGCACTCGAACATGGCAGGTTACGAAAAACTGAAGCAAGTCGATGGGCTCACTATCGGGTTGTTGCCAGAGGACGTTTGGGACGCGCTGCGCCAGGCCTCTCACGAGGTCATGGATGAGGTCATGAATTCTTCTGACTTTGTCGGCAAGCTGGCGACCCACTACTATGACTATGTTGAAAAAGCTTCCAGCTACAAGACGATCTATGACGCGCCTTATGCTGTCGAACGAGCGAAGTACTTCGCTTAACCGCAGTCTTTAATTTCAACATCTGGTGTAGTTCCAGCCTCTCAAGTAGGGGGGCTGGAGCGTGGCAGAACTCGCTGATGGGCATCATCGCGCACCGGCGCGCTAGGCATCAGTGAGCTAGGCCCCGGTGGGCTAGGCTCCAGTGAGCTAGGCTTATGCGCCCGGCTTTCCCGCGCGCGCCCTGCCTTTCCTTGCGCCCCGAATTGGTGCGCCGCCACCTGCAAGCGCCAACTTAGATAGATGGGACAGTCGTTCTAGCTTGGCCCGTCGCAGCTCGACGAAGAAGAATCGCCATGGATAATCCCGCCAAGCCATCGTTTTCAGGTCCCGAACTCTGTGGTCTCAGCGCCTATGACGCGGTACAGTTGCTGCGCCGCAAGGAAGTTAGCCCAGCCGAGCTATTGGAAGCATCAAAGCAGCGCGTCCAGTCGGTCGAAGCTGATATTAATGCCATGCCGACCCTTTGCTTTGAGCGGGCAGAGGCGGGCAGCGCCAAGCTGGGCGCTTGCCAAGTCGATCGCGAACACCCTGGATGGTTAGCGGGGCTGCCAATCGGAATTAAGGATTTAACGCCCGTTGACGGCGTGCGAACAACTTTTGGCACCTTGGGTCTGTCGGACAATATTGCCGACCACTCCGACCCTCTTGTCCTACGCCTCGAAGAGCGGGGCGGATTGGTCGTTGGCAAAACAAACACCCCTGAGTTCGGCGCGGGCGCCAATACCTTTAATGCGGTCTTTGGCGCCACCCGAAACCCCTGGGACACGCGCATGAACGCTGGCGGTTCGTCTGGCGGCGCGGCGGCATCGCTTGCCAGCGGAGAGGTCTGGCTTAGCCACGGATCCGATTTGGCGGGATCACTTCGAACGCCTGCTGCCTATTGCGGCGTTGTTGGGCTGCGCCCCAGCCCCGGTATTGCTGGCGGTGGGCCTGGCGGGCTGGGCTTTCATACCGAAGGGGTCCAGGGTCCGATGGCCCGCTCGGTCTTGGATTGCGCCTTGTTTTTGGATGCCATGGCAGGGTTTGATCCACGCAACCCCATTTCTTTTCCGCCGCCCAAACAGAGCTATCAGCAGGCGGTGTTGAGTGCGCAGGGGCGGCTAAAAATTGCCTACACGCCCGACATGAATGGCTTTGGTGTCACCTCGGCCGCCATGGCGCGGGACTTAGACGCCGTCATGAACCATCTGGCCACCGGCGGCCTTGACGTCGAACTGGCTTGTCCAGATCTTCCCAATCTTGACAAGACCTATCGTGTATTGAGGGCCATGCTTTGGGCCGCGCTGCCAGGCCGAGCGCCCGAAGCCCTGCAACAGCACTACAAGGCAACCCTGCGTGAGAACATCGATTATGGGCGCAAGCTGACCATCGACGATGTTTTCGACGCCCAAGCCGCTCGCTCAGATCTGTTCGATCGCGTCACCGCCTTCTTGGACGATTTCGACGTCTTGGCCTGCCCAGTAGTTGGCTTGTACCCTGGGCCCGTTGAGCAGGAATTCCCGACAGAACTGGACGGCAAGCCGCTGGACGACTACATCACCTGGCTTCGTTATTCCTATCTGGCCACCACTACGGGGCTTCCGGCAATTTCTATCCCTGTCGGTCTAAATGAACAGGGACTGCCAATCGGGTTACAGTTGATTGGTCGCCATCGCGGCGAAGCCGCCCTATTGGCAGCAGCGCACCAAATAGAGACCATCATTGGCGGACCGCTTGGCCCCATTGATCCACGTTCGGTTGGGCTCGCTCCATCAGCAATAACGGCTGTCTCAGAAACGGCTTGATCGACCTTAAAGCTGGTAGTTTGATGTTTGAGCAACCGCCGTTCATTCTACAAGCAAGGAACCAGAACCCGATGCTCGCACGCGCTACCCGCCCTAGTTTTTTGAGCGACTTGCTCAAGCGTATCGCCGGAGGTGGCCGTCAGCGCGAGGGCTATGACGACGATGCTGACTTCGATGTTGTGGCCGCCTGCCAAAGCTTGTTGGACGACCACGGCGAGGCCTCCGGCCTAGTGTCAGCAAAGCACATCTTGGATGCGTTTGAAGCCCTGACACCAGCGGCGCGCTTGGCAGCCTGGGAGCAAATCGCAGAGGATTTTGGGCCAGATGAGACTGCTCTCGAACAAGCAATTGCTGCTTGGTCCACGGGCGATGTCGCGGCAGCGCGCAAGCTTCATTTTGCGGCAGAGCCCCGCAGTCAGGCATTGATCCGCGCGCTAAACCGCGTGCCCGGTGCTACGGCACGCTTGGTCAAGCTGCGCGCCGAATTGTTGAGTTTGCAAGGATCATCGCCGCAATTGCGCGGCCTTGATCAGGACTTTCGCCACCTCTTTATGTCCTGGTTCAATCGAGGCTTCCTGGAAATCCGGCACATTGATTGGTCGACATCGGCAGCAATCTTGGAAAAGATTATTCGCTATGAAGCGGTCCACGAAATCCAAGGCTGGGATGACCTGAGGCAAAGAGTGGCCGCCCCGGACCGGCGGCTCTTTGCCTTTTTCCATCCAGCGATGCCAGATGAACCCCTGATTTTCGTTGAGGTCGCACTAACAGCTGAAACGCCGGCGGCCATCGCTCCTATTCTTGCTGATAGCCGCCAGACGCTGGATCCCGAGCAAGCGACAACCGCGGTGTTTTATTCAATTTCCAACTGCCAGAAGGGGCTGCGCGGCATCTCGTTTGGCAGCTTCTTGATAAAGCAGGTGGTCGAAGAACTGTCACACGAGCTGCCCGCACTTAAACGCTTTGTTACCCTTTCGCCCGTACCGGGGCTTCGTTCTTGGGCGCTTTCGCAAAGCCAAGACCCCACGGCTTTGAGCCAAGACCGTCTTGACCTGATAGCCGCCCTGGAAGAAGGAAAGGACCTGAATGATGACCAAAGGCAAGGCCTACGCCGCCTTGCAGCCTACTATCTTTTGAAAGCGCGCCGCAGCGAAGGCCAGGCCTTGGATCCTGTGGCACACTTCCACTTGGGCAACGGCGCCGAACTTGAAGCCATTCACCTGGACGCTGACCTTAGCCCCGGCGGCCAAAACAACGCCTGGGGCGTCATGGTTAACTACCACTATGACGGCGATCAAATTGAGCTCCGCCACCAGGCCTATGCCAACGCCCAACAAACAGCAGCCAAACCCGCGCTTGTCGCGCTGGCAACCGACCCCTCATCTTCATAGGACCAGCCTAGCATGTACGATCCCAGCTACGCCTCTAACAACTTGGTCAGTAAGCTCCGAGCCGCAAGCATCGGCCATGATCAAGCTTGCTTTTTAGAAGATGCGGCCAGCGGTACCGCCACTAGCTATGGTGCATTTTTCGCCCGCGCCGAGCAGATCGCCAAAGCCTTGGTTGCGCGGGGCCTGCAGCCTGGCGATCGCCTAGCCGTTCAGGCGCCCAAGACCCAAGCGATGCTTGAACTTTATGTGGGAACCGTCATGGCGGGCGGCGTTTTTTTGCCGCTCAACACAGCCTATACCGCCAGCGAAGTCGCCTATTTTTTGGGCGATGCAGAGCCGCGCCTTTTGGTTTGCGATCCTGGGCGCCTTGCTGAACTTGAGCCCATCGCAACAGCAGCTGGCGTGGGAAGCATTCTGACGCTTGGGCCTGATGAAAGTGGCAGCTTGACACAAGCTTGCGATGAGCAAACCCCCGGTTTTGAAGCTGTCACGCGCCAAGCGACCGACCTGGCAGCCATCCTCTACACCTCTGGCACAACAGGTCGGTCCAAGGGCGCCATGCTGAGCCACGCAGCCCTTGCCTCCAACTCTGAAACGCTCAAAGACTATTGGCAGTTTACGCGCGACGATGTTCTGATCCACGCTCTGCCCATCTTCCACACCCACGGCCTGTTCGTCGCAACCAATGTCACCCTTATGGCGGGCAGCGCTTGCCTTTTCATGCCCAGCTTCAATGCTGAGACCATCATGCTGGCCATGCCACGTGCCACTGCACTTATGGGGGTGCCGACATTCTATGTCCGTTTGCTAGAGATGCCGGGGCTGGCCGAAGCGTCAGCAAACATGCGTCTGTTCGTTTCCGGCTCGGCCCCGCTGTTGGCAGAGACCCACGACCGCTGGCGCGCGATTACCGGCCACGCCATCTTAGAGCGCTATGGCATGACCGAGACCAACATGAACACCTCCAATCCCTATGAGGGCGAGCGGCGCGCTGGCACCGTCGGCTTCCCGCTGCCGGGCGTCGAGCTGAAGGTCACATCGCCCGAGACCGGCGAGAGCCTGGGTATAGACGAAATCGGTGTGATAGAAGTGCGCGGGCCCAACGTATTTTCAGGGTATTGGCGCATGCCAGAAAAGACCGCAGAAGAGTTACGCGCCGATGGCTTTTTCATAACCGGCGATCTGGGCAAGATTGACAACCAAGGCTATGTCCACATCGTCGGGCGCGGCAAGGATCTGATCATTACCGGCGGCTACAATGTCTACCCCAAGGAAATTGAGCTTTTGATCGACGACTTGCCAGATGTCATAGAGTCGGCCGTCATCGGCGTACCACATGCCGACTTTGGCGAAGGCGTGGTCGCAGTTGTCGTGGCCCAGCCAAACGCCCAACTTGACGAAAACCAGGTGCGACAAGGCCTTGCCGACAAGCTGGCACGCTTTAAACAGCCCAAACGTGTTGTCATTGTCGAGGCGTTGCCGCGCAATACCATGGGAAAGGTGCAAAAGAACTTGCTGCGCGAGCAATACAAAGACAGCTTTTCCCTCTAGGTGACGCTGCGGGGTGAGCCAAAGACCAGTCTTGGGGCCCTCCTACAGCGACTAGGTCGGCTCAAGCGATCACACACAGCATCGGGGTGATCTATCCCGTCTTCTAGCCGGTGCTCAGCAAACTGAAGCCCCCTAAAGCTGCCTCGTTCGATTAATCCGTGGCAAGCGCATGGGCCCAGGTGGCAATGAACTTTGCTTCAACCGCAAGATCTCCCGTGTTTGCTATGGCTTCAATGGCACGCAGGATAGCCTTGTCATCTTTGTTGAGGCGGCTGGCAGGCCAAGAACGCTTATTGGTTGTACGGAATACGCAAAATCCCCTTGCCCAGTTGCAAGCATCGCTTTGGTCAAATGTGGCCAACATTTCTGCTAGGCGGTCAGGGCTCTCGTCGATCAGTTCGCTTACCTGTTCGAGGCGCAACACGACCAGATCCAGAAGGCGGCGGTCAAATGCCATCACGCCGCTTGCCATGATCTCATTGAGCAGCTTGGGAAGCACTTGGGTGATGTCAGGCCGATTGGGGGCAAGATATGCCGCAGAGATATAGCCTACCACCCAAGCAGCTGATAGAGAACCGCCTTCCAAAAGGCGGTCGAGCTCTCCCGGGGTTTCAGCCTGGGCTTCAGGCAAGACCGCCTCGGATAGGTCGGTCGGGTCCGCTAGGCCGTCGGTTTCGTTGAGCCAGGCTGCAATGGTTTGCTCGAAGATGATCGCCATGGCGGGGATCTTCTTCAGATCCCGCTTGTTCAACAGTGCAAATGCGGTTGCGGCAAAACTGGCAGCGTCTGGGTCTCGGCTTGATTCTAGGGTCCGTGGACATTCAGGATTCCCAAGCGGGCTGAAGTCTGATTCAAGGTTCCAAAATGGAGGCTTGAATGAACGAAGATCGGTTTGTGTTGACAGATGAGGTCTGGGCGTGCCTTGAGCCACT
>JAUIHE010000131.1 GCA_030432195.1 Alphaproteobacteria bacterium | reverse complement strand
CCGGGGGCGTCATGAACGCTTTCAATGGCTGCATCCACCACATCGGGCATAATCACCATGCCTGCACCACCGCCATAGGGCACATCATCGACCCGATTGTGCTTGTTTGTCGCAAACTCGCGCAGATTTACCGTGTCGAGCTGCCACCGATTCGCGGCCAAGGCCTTGCCCGCCAGTGCGGCCCCTAGGGGGCCGGGAAACATGTCCGGGAACAGCGTTATGACCGTCGCTTGCCAAGGCGGGCTCGCAGGCTGGCGCTCCTGGCTCATCAATGCACCCCGTCTTCATCGCGCGAAATAATCTCACCGGGCGGGTCGATAATCAGATAGCCTTCGCTGACCTTGATTTCAGGCACAACCGCTTTGCTGAAGGGATAAAGCTCCAGCTTGCCGGTCTCCGCCAAGCGCACATTCAGCAGGTCACCGGCGCCATAGTCGCGCAAGTTCACCACCTCACCCAACACAGAGCCGTCGGGCCGCAACGCCTTTAAGCCCTCCAATTCATAGGGGTAGAATTCGTCTTCATCGGTATCCGGCAGTGCCGACGGCGGCACCAGCAACTTGAGCCCCTTCAGGGCTTCGACCTGATCGCGATAGCGCAAACCTTCGATCTGGGCGATCAGAACCCCTTTTGCGAAAACCTGTGGCTTGACCTTCCAGGTCTTGCCGTTGGCGTCGTGCAAGGGGTTGAAATCGGCCAAGGCCATGGGTTCTTCGACAAAGACCTTGAGCCTCGCCTGCCCCTTGATGCCGTGAGGCCCCAAAACGACCGCAACTTGCAGCATAGGCGCGCTGGTGGTGGCTTGGTTCTGGGTCTGGCGCTTGTTCTGGGGCTTGTCGTGGGGCTTGCTTTGGGTCTGCGTTTGGGCGTCGTTGGGCTGGCGCGCACTGTGCGCCGCCTCGGCGCTATGCTTGCCGCTCTGTGGCGCTGACCGGTTCATGCCGGGACGACGGCGGCCTCCCTGGCGCTGCTCGGCTGAACCCCGGTTGCCTGAACCCTGGTTGCCTGAACCCAGCTTGTCTGGCCCCCGGTTGTTTCGGCCTTTGCCTTGGCTAAAAGATTTCGTCATGCGCCTATGCATGCCCCCTTGTTCATCATGCCGTTCGGGGCCGCTTATCTGGCCGGAAGGAACGCGCGTCTTGGGGTTTCGGCCAACAGGAGAAAAAAAGCAACCCACCAGACACAAAAGCCTCTTGCCTTTTTGGCGCGCATTCGGTAGCAAACGGCTCTCGCTTATGCCGGCTTAGCTCAGCTGGTAGAGCAGTTGATTTGTAATCATCAGGTCGCGGGTTCGACTCCTGCAGCCGGCACCACCCTCCTTCGGGTGGCCAGAGGCCTGCCAACCAACTGCGTTTGATACCGATTGAGCCTTCAAAGAGCGCGAACCCACCCAAAACCTGTTTTGCCGACCAGCTTGGGGCGTGCCATCGTCCAACCGGATGCAACGGATGCTAGAGCGCGGCCTGCAATTCTTGCACAGCGGCTTGCAAACGCTGCGCGATGACGTCCTGATCCAGACCATGCGCACCAATCACCACCAAGCGAGTCGTTCGCGTCTCCTCCGGCTGCCAAGGGCGATCAAAATAGCTCTCTAGGCGCGGGCCAACCCCTTGCAAGGTCAAGCGCATGGGCTTGCCCGTCACATTCGCAAAGCCTTTGATGCGGTAGACGGGGTGATCCGCCACCACATCTGCTATCGCCGCGCGCAACGAGCCCACAGCTTCTTGAGACGCCAAAGATCCAAGCTCGACAATAAAGGTTTCAAAGTCCTCGTGATCGTGTTCATGGCCATCATCATGATGCGAGGGACGCGAATCCAGGTCGTCTTCCACCGCAGCACCAATCCCCAACGCCACGGCCGGATCGACTTGTGCGCCCTCTGCTTGGATGATCTGCGCACCAGGACGGATCATCGGCTGAACTTGTGCCAGCAGCACTCCGCTTTGCTCGCCTACCAGGTCCATCTTGTTCAGAATCACCAAATCAGCACATCCGAGCTGCTCTTCGAATAGTTCTTCGATCGGGCTCTCGTGATCCAAGGTCTCGTCTGCCGCGCGCTGAGCTTCCAGCGCCGCCAGATCGTCGGCGATGCGACCAGCCGCCAAAGCCGAGGCATCCAGCACCGTCACTACGCCATCGACAGTCACCGCCGCTTTAATGTCTGGCCAAGCGAAGGCCTTGACCAAGGGCTTGGGCAAGGCCAGACCCGAGGTCTCAACAATAATGTGGTCCGGCTTTGGATCACGGGCCAGCAGGGCCTCAATGGCTGGCAGGAAATCGTCCGCAACGGCGCAGCAGATGCAGCCATTGGCCAGCTCGATAATGTCGTCCTGACTGCAAGACGGCGCGCCGCAAGCTTTCAAGATCTCCCCATCCACGCCGACATCGCCAAATTCATTGATGAGCAAGGCGATACGCTTGCCGCCCGCTTCGGTCAAAAGGTGGCGAATGAGGCTGGTCTTGCCCGCCCCCAAAAAGCCGGTAATGACGGTCGCGGGAATGCGCGCCATGGTCTTATCCTTTCAACAAAAGCGGCAGTCCCGCCGCAACAAGAATTACGCGCTCTGACATGCCA
The DNA here is from genome assembly GCA_030432195.1 of Alphaproteobacteria bacterium. Taxonomy (GTDB): domain Bacteria; phylum Pseudomonadota; class Alphaproteobacteria; order UBA7985; family JAUIBT01; genus JAUIBT01. Next base: position 6,354 of record JAUIHE010000131.1, on the reverse strand, counting down.
GCAACCTGCTGATTGAGCAAGCCCAGGCTGTCCGCAAAGCGTCGTTGCAAAGCGTTGGCCGATATGCCGCCTAGGCCCACTTCGTTTGACACCACCACGATAGGCACAGACGCCGCCGCAATGGCTGCGATAAGCGCCGCGCTGGCGGTTTCGATATCGCGGTCGTCCAACACTAGATTGCTGAGCCACATCGACAGGCAATCGACAAGCACAGGTCGGTCGGCGTTTCGAAGGGCCTGCGGCAACTCAAAAGGAACTTCTTTCGTCTGCCAATGCGCGCCGCGCCGATCTTGATGCTGCGCAACGCGCGCGCCCAGCTCTTTGTCAAAGATTTGCGCCGTGGCAAGATAGAGATAAGGCGGCAAAAAGGCCGCCATCATGCGTTCGGCGTAAGCCGATTTGCCCGAACGGATACCGCCCAGGACAAAGGTGCATTTATCTGATGGCTCAAGGGCTTGGGACGGCGACACGCGAGGCCCGTTATGCCACGTCGCGCATCAGCGGGTTGATGGCGCTCAAGCGTTCTTTGGACTGCGCCAAGCAGGTGTTCTTTTCATCTGCCGTCATAATGATCCAGCAGCGAATTTCTTCGATGCTTCGCCCGCAGCCCTGACAAATGTCGTTTTCCACCTGGCAGACTTGAACGCAGGGCGACGGGATACTGGTGTCCACCATACGACGCCGAGGGCGGCGTTTGCGGGTCAAAAGGCTTAGATCTTCGTTCATGCGCTCAGCTTGGCAGCTTGACACCCGCCTGACCAGGCTTGACCGACCGTCAGCGTCCCAACTGCGACATTCCGGCACAATTCGCGCAGGCTCTCGGTGCAAGCGCCTAAAGCTGCTCTGCCCAAGCTAGGGCCTCGCTCGGTTCGCGCGCCAGGCTGGCAGGTGGCAAGATGGGCGGCTCTAACAACCAGACCTCGCAACCCAAGTTCCGCGCAGCGCTAAGCTTGGCCTGACCAGATCGGCCACCGGCGTTCTTCGCAATGATGAGGTCAAGGCCTTCATCACGGATCAAGGTCATTTCCTCGTCCTGACTGAAGGGCCCGCGCGCCAAGACCGCCCGGCTATTGGCCGGGTAGCGCGGCGCTTCTTCAACGGAGCGCACGACAAAATAATGCTGTTTCAGGGGGGCAAACCGAAACACATCTTGGCGGCCGATCGCCAGCAAAACGCGGCGGGCAGACATATCGGCCAAGCTCAAGACCATATCGTCCAGCCGAGTATAAAGGGTCCAGTTGTCGCCCGCAGACGGATGCCAGCTCTCGCGCTCCAAGCGCAAGCACGGCAAATTCATCATCATGGCAGCCTTGACCGCATTGCGGCTCATACGGGCAGCAAAGGGGTGGGTCGCGTCAACGATGGCATCAATGTCCTGAACCAAGCACCAGCCGACCAAGCCATCGACCCCGCCAAAGCCGCCACGCCGGTTCTTACAACCCGTTGGCAGCAAAGGCTCTTGCGTGCCCCCAGCCAGTGAGTAGTGGACCTGGTGGCCACGCGCAGCCAGGCCGCTTGCGATCGTTCGCGCGTCGCGCGTGCCGCCAAGGACCAAAATTCGTTTCATAGGCCGCTAGTATAGCACAGGAAATTTACGCTAGAGCGTCGGGCCCTGTCGTTGCAACAGCCCTTCCGCTCTAGCTGACTGATTTCTAACACAAGTCCATGCTCACTCGTATTGCAACTCATTCGCGGCTTGCTCTAGGACTCTCAGATGGCGCCGTCGAAGAGCCGTGCGTAATCAAGCTGATAGCTGTGATGGGCTAAGATGCTCTGATGGCGCATCATCGCGTCAGGCTGCGGAGCAAGACGCTGCTGCTCGCTTTCTAGCGCACGGTCCAAACCAGAGACGCCCGACGCCAGCGCAAACAAAATCAGACCCAAAAAGGTCAGAGCCGCAGCTAGGCGTCCCAAACGCAGTACAAATTTCGGCATCATAGTTCGCATCGCGATCCCCTTGGCTCTCCGCAGCTGATGGCGATCACGCTCACGCATGGCGCCCCGCCTCGTTTCGAGTTGATGACGCAAGTCCTAGAGGCCAAATGTGCAAGAGTTACGCAAAGGATTGTGCTAAAGCGTGTCCTTGGCGATCAAACAGGTGAATATCCACAGCAACTTGAGCCCCTACCACACGTTGCGCCTGTTTTTGCGCCTCATCAGCGATCGTCTGGCAGAGGTTTTTTGCAAGATCGCCGCCATATTCTTGACATAAACCGAGGATTTGCGCGGCGGTTCGGCTCTCGGCTATCTGTGCCAGCAGCGAGTCGCTCGCGCCTAGCGCAGCACAGCGCTCCGACATCCAAGCCACGTCAAGTTGCGAGCGCGACGAGTGCAAATCCATAAAGCCCTGTGCAAGCTTGGCAAACTTGCCGATACCGCCAGCCATCGACAAACGCGCCACCGGATGATCGCGCAGATATTTCAGCGTGCCGCCAGCGAAGTCGCCCATATCAATCAGGGCAATCTCGGGCAAGTCATACAGCGCCTGAATGCACGCTTCGCTGGTTGATCCGGTCGAGGCAGCGACATGATCCAAGCCCGCAGCGCGCGCAACATCAATGCCGCGATGGATGGAGTGAATCCAAGAGCTACACGAAAAGGGAATGACGATACCCGTCGTGCCCAAGATCGACAGCCCGCCCACAATGCCAAGGCGTGGGTTCAGGGTCTTTTCCGCCATGGCTTGGCCGCCAGGAATGGCGATCGTCACACTGAAATCGGGCTGACAATTGTGATGCTGGCAAAGCGCTTCGACCACCTCGGTCATCATGGCTCGCGGCACCGGCGTGATCGAGGCCTGCCCGACAGCGATCGGCAGACCAGGACGGGTCACCGTGCCGACCCCCTCGCCTGCCGAGAAAATCAGCCCTTGGCCGGGCGATCCGGGCGCAACGCTGACTTTGATCAGCGCGCCGTGGGTCACGTCGGGATCGTCACCGGCGTCTTTTATGATGCCACAGGTCACACTGCCCGCGCCATGCTCTTCAAATGCCAGGGCAAAGGCCGGTTCTTGACCCTTGGGCAAGCGGATGCGCACCGGGTCGGGGCAGCGTCCCGTCAAAAGGCCCGTTAGAGCAGCTTTCAGTGCTGCCGTCGCACATGCCCCGGTCGTCCAACCGCGCCGCAAAGCCGTGCCCGGCCGTTCTTCCATCGCGGCCCCCGAGCTGACTTGCGAACCGCTTGGCGTTGAGATGGCGGGCTTGGACATAAGCTCGACGTTTTTCCTCTGTTGCCCGCCACCACTTGTGCTTATAGCCTGGAGTTATGACAGATATTCTCGAAACGCTCCCCACCTTCGAACCGGGCTGGGTCTGGCTCTGCGGGGCGGGCCCCGGCGACCCAGGGCTGTTGACCTTGCATGCTTATCACGCGCTGCAATCGTGTGACCACCTTGTTTACGACGCGCTGGTCGATGAGCGCTGCCTGGCTTTGGTCAAACCCGGCGCAGAGCTGGAATATGCCGGCAAACGCGGCGGCAAGCCCAGCGCTCTGCAGGCCGACATTTCAGCGCGTTTGGTCGAACTTGCACGGGCGGGCAAGCGCGTCTTGCGCCTAAAGGGCGGCGATCCTTTTGTGTTTGGGCGCGGCGGCGAAGAGGCTCTTACCCTGGTTGAACAGGACATCCCCTTTCGTGTCATTCCAGGCATCTCAGCAGGCTTGGGCGGGCTAGCCTATGCGGGCATCCCCTTGACCCACCGCGAGGTCAACACGGCGGTCACCTTCATCACCGGTCATTCACTGGCCGGGCGGGTGCCCGATGATATCGATTGGCAGGCTCTGGCGAGTGGTGCGCCCGTCCTGGTCTTCTATATGGGCATGAAGCACCTGGCGCAGATCAGCCAACAGTTGCGCGAGGCGGGTCGTCCGAGCCATGAGCCGGTGGCCATCGTTTGCAATGCCACTCTTCCCAGCATGCAGGTGTTGGAGACCAACTTGGCCGACTGCGCCGCGGACGTTGCGCGCGCGGGCCTGGAGCCGCCCGCGATTATCGTTGTTGGCGATGTGGTGCGGCTACGCGCGGGCCTAGACTGGCTGGGCGCGCTGGGCGGCAAACAACTGACATCTGAGCCCTTGGGCTAGTCGCGTGCCCGGCAGCGGGCTATAGTGCGCCAAGATCACAAAAACCGGCCCTTGTTCGCTCGCGAAGGATACACCCATGACACTGCTCATTATCGGCCTGGCCACCTTCTCGCTCGTCCACTTACTGCCCTCCGTACCGGCGTTGCGCAGCGCTTTGCGCGCCAAGCTGGGCGAAAAGGGCTATCGAGGCGCCTTTAGTCTCATCTCGTTGGCCAGTTTTGCGCTTCTGGTCTGGGGCTTCATCGTGGCCCCCAATGACAGTGTTCGCGAGCCTGCTACATGGGCCCGCCATTTGGCACTGGCGGTCATGCCTTTGGTCTTCATCTTGCTTGCCAGCAACGGAACAAAGACACCGCTCAAGCGCTTCATCCCCCACCCCATGACAACCGGTGTCTTGTTGTGGGCGGGGCTGCACTATTTCGTCAACGGGGAAGTGCGCACGGCTTGGTTGTTTGGCACCTTCCTTTTGCTGTCCGCTGTGCAGCTGCTATCACGCTTTTGGCGACCTGACGATCCCAAGCCCGACTATTCGAAGCGCGCGTTAGTTACGACCGTCATCGCTGGCCTGATCCTCTACGTCGTCTTCTTGTTCGCCCACCCCTACCTGTTCGGTGTGAGCCCCCTTTATGGATAGAGCCAACAGCAAGAGCGCCCAGCTGGCTCAAGCCTGCCGCGCCGCCCACCTGCAATGCGAGGGCGAGGACGATGCCATAGCCTGCATGGCCACCATTGCTTGCGAGCTATTCAACGGCGTCGAAGGCTTTGATTGGGTCGGCTTTTATCGCGTCGTTGGGCCCGAGCTGCTAAAGATTGGCCCCTATCAAGGCGGTCATGGCTGCCTGGCCATCCCCTTTAACCGCGGCGTTTGCGGGGCCGCCGCGCGGCTGCAGGCCAGCCAGCTTGTCGATGATGTCAACGCCTTCGAGGGGCACATCGCCTGCGCCAGCTCAACACAGTCAGAGCTGGTGTTGCCGGTCTGGGATCGCACGGGCGCATTGATCGCGGTCTTTGATATCGACAGCGACCGCCCCGCTTTCTTCGATGCCGACGATGAACGGCAAATCGCAGCGCTGCTGTCTGAGGTCTTTGGCGCGGGTAGCGCCTGATCGTCGGTGGTCGTCTTTTCGATGGTCCTAACGGATTGGGGCCTGACAGCCCTCTAGCGTTCACGGCCTATACCGTCGCTTTCCAAGCGACCAGCAGCAGCTAGACGAACCAAATTTTCAGGTGCAATAATATTTTTGCACAACACCTAATTGCTATTGACTTGTCAGTTTGTCACCGATTACTGGAACAAATTGGCAACATATCTGTTGTTATGCGAAGAGGAGTTACATGAAATGCATCACGCCCCGCCCCTCATCCGGCCACCAAAGCCCAAACAAAAGCCGACCCTCCGAAAAATTGGACCCTACACCTACGAGGTTTGGAATTACGACGGTCCGGTGTTCAACGCTGTTCGTGACTTGTATGCCGTAGGCGGTACCCAATCAAAATATCGCCCTGGACCAATGGACACAATATCGCTGCAAGAATCGCGAGCGCGAAGCCGTGACCACTGGGCTAGGTCAACTGAACCGAATATTACCCTTTGGATGGACCAGAGCCAAGTTATTCCCAGGACACGTATTAACCGCCGAGCACCGGGCGTCTATGACGCTGTTCGCGCCATCTTTCGCGATCAACACCGAATCCCCCAGGGTGCCTACTCCATGCGTTCACTAGCAAACGGACCACTGAAAGGAAAACTTGACGTCGTTGGCTACGCAAACCAAGAGCTGCTACATAAAAATGACACGGCAGAACGTGGGAAGGTCTATTGGAGTATCCCCTTAATGCAAAACCCAAGTCTTGGGGGCGTGGTCGGTTCCTACCGAACCTATCTGGATGACAACACCACGGTCACACAAGGCCGGCAAGGCACTCATATTATGGCCTATGAAAATCTGGCCGACGACAATTGGGACTACACAAGCGACAATGAACTTGCGCAAGTTTACAGTTTTCTTGCAAAAGAACCGGGTAAAACCGTCCAATTGAAATACAAGGGCCCAGCGGTAAGGCGCGAATTTTATATTTCAAATGGAGGACATCGAATCTACGAAGTACCACAAGCTCAACCTCTGCCACGCCAGGTGCGCCAAACAATTGAGGATGCACGATGGCGAGCCTACAAGCATAAGCGGGGCGGGGCCTATAGAGGTCAGATTAAGTAATCGCAGGCCAGCCTCCCGCTGGCAAACAAAGCAAACAAGGAAGCAGCCACCGATTCAT
>JAUIHE010000004.1 GCA_030432195.1 Alphaproteobacteria bacterium | reverse complement strand
ACAGCTTTGGGGTGAGCCCATTCAAACCATTCGACCCGGCGACGTGGTCTGGATCGAACCCGGTGAAAAGCACTGGCACGGCGCTGGGCCTGACACCGCTATGACCCACATGGCTATCCACGAAATGCTGGACGGCAAGGCGGTTGAGTGGTTGGAACACGTGAGCGACGAGCAATACCTCGGCGCCTAGGCCACTGGCAGCCTTCAACCGCTGCCTTCAACCACTGCCTTCAACCGCTATCGGGCCAAGGCTCCGGCGTTTGTTTGCCGCTTCTCAAACAGACAGCAATAAAAGCCTTGCCAGAAGCGCCCGCCCGCGCTTGATCTGAGGCCATGACAACGCCCGCCTTTATCCTCGCTGCCCCTTCCAGCCACAGCGGCAAGACTTCGGTCACGCTGGGCTTGCTGCGCGCGCTCAGCCGACGTAGCGGCCCTGCATTGCGGGTAAAGGCCGCCAAAATCGGGCCCGACTACATTGATCCGGCCTTTCACCAAGCCGCTTGCGGGCAAGCCAGCCAAACGCTGGACCCCTGGGCCATGCCCGAGGCGCGCCTGATCCATCAACTCGCCGATGTGCAGGCAGAATGCGATCTAACCCTGATCGAGAGTGCGATGGGCCTGTTCGACGGCGCTGGCGACGGCAGCGCCAGCACTGCGAGCCTTGCCAAGCACCTGGGCTTGCCCGTCGTCTTGGTTGTGGACACCAGCGGTATGGCAGGCTCGATCGCGGCGCTGGTCCACGGCTTTCACAGCTTTGATCCCGGCCTCAACCTGGCAGGCGTGATCTTGAATAAGGTGGCCTCCCAGCGACACGGAGCGCTGCTGGCCGACGCGCTGGAGCCGCTCGATCTGCCGATCTTGGCCTGCCTGCCGCGCCAAAAAGACTTGCATTTGCCGTCGCGTCATTTGGGCCTTGTCCAGGCGGGCGATACGCCAGAGTTGGACCGCAAGCTCGACGCGCTGGCCGATTGGGTCGAGGCGGCGGGCCTTCCTGCGGCGCTATCAGCGCTGGCCCGTGCCCATAAGCGTCCAAAGCCCCCGGTGGCCGTTTCGCCCCAGCGACGCTTGCCCGCTCTTGGGCGTCATATCGCCGTCGCGCGCGATGCTGCTTTCAGCTTTATATATCCGCATATGGTGGCCGACTGGCGCGCGCAAGGCGCCCAGCTTTCATTTATATCTCCCCTGGCCGGTGAGGCCCTGCCGAGTGGCGTTGATGCGGTCTTCTTGCCGGGCGGCTATCCAGAGCTCCACGCCCAACAGCTGAGCCAGGCGGCAACCTGGTGGGCCAGCCTGCACCACCTGGTCAAGCAAGGCGGCGCGGTGTATGGCGAGTGCGGCGGCTACATGAGTTTGGGCCGCGCCTTGGTCGATGCTAACGGCCATTCTTGGCCCATGGCGGGGTTGTTGGATCACACAACACGCTTTGACCGGCCGCAACGCCATTTGGGCTATCGCGCGATGCGCCTGGCACACGATTGCCCGCTGGGCAAAAGCGGTCAAGCCTTCCGCGGCCACGAATTTCACTATTCTGTGCAAGATCCACTCGACCAGAACCTTGAGCCGCTATGGACCTGCCAAGATGCACAAGGCCAAGATTTGGGGCCAGCTGGCCAGATAAGGGGCCAGGTTTTTGGCTCATATCTCCATCTAGTTGATTCGCACCCCTGATTTTAACAGCCCTTTTCCCGCTTAAGGCGCACCTAGGAAAGCCCCAACCAAGACCGACTGCGCTCAAGAAGGCGTGATCGGGGGCCAGTTAAAGGCCGCTTGTGCCGGGCTGTGGCGAGAATAGGACCAACTGCGATGACACCAAGGCGACGGCCCCAACAAACCCCTATTTGAAAGGCACTTTCCGGCTTGCGGCCGATTGAACCGACCGGGCAAATGGCGTAGTATCCATTTTGTCCTCAGGGTGAAGCGTCCCTTATTTCAAGGCGCTTTCGATGACAAAGATTTTAGCAAAAATGCATAGATAAAAGAGACATTAACCATGCCATTTGATTTTTCTGACGAGCGCGAATTCCACGACCGTGACGAGTTTGGCGGGCAATTCGAACAATCGAGCCCCGAATCTTTCCGCGCTTGCTTGGAGTACTTGCAAGAAGAAGCCCTGCGTAACGGCTATGTCTTCCCTGGCCACCTGATCGCCTGCGCCGCCGAAGCGATGGATTGCTTCGTTGAAGACCACCGCAAGGCCAACCAAGCTTAAACAGCAATTTCGCGGCCTTTGATCCGGTATGGATCGGCCGCTTAGGATATCTGCCGCGCAGCGGGCCTATATTCGGGGCCGGTGCTGCGCTTGCCAACGGCAAGCAAGGCTGGCCGCGCGACGGTATTGAACAGCACAGGGTGCATGAACCTTCCTTGTTAGGGGCTTGGAGGGGGCAGGCGCCCTGTGTTTTTTTGTGCCTGCTATTTTTTGCGCCCGCTATTTGTTGCACTGCCCCTCGGACCAACAGACCCGATGCAAAACCTGCGATCATTCGGCCAAGGCCGGATCGCTATTCACAGCCAGAATCTTGCGCTAAACAGCCGGCATGACCACTTCATCCCTGCGTTCCGTCCTGACCATTAACACCCAAGCCTTGGGCGCCAACTGGCAGCAACTGCAAGCCGAGGCCCCTCACGTGCCGTGCGCTGCCGTCGTCAAGGCAGACGGCTATGGCTTGGGCATTGCCCCTGTCGCGCGCGCGCTCTGGCAGGCTGGAGCCCGCTTTTTCTACGTGGCTCACTTTGAAGAAGCCTTGAGGCTTCGCGATATTTTGCCCGATGCAGAGATTGCGGTTCTCAACGGGTTGGTTGCCGAGCCTCGCGCTTTTTTGGAAGCCCGCTTGCGCCCGGTCCTCAACAGCCTGGACCAGCTCAAAGCCTGGGGTGCCTTGCCCGCGCCCGCGCCCGCCAATTTGCATCTGGACACCGGCATGGCGCGCCTGGGTTTGGACGATCGCGAGCAAGCCGAACTGCTGGAACGCCCGGACCTGCTGCAAGCCCTTGACCGGCCCTTTCTCATGTCCCACTTGGCCAGCGCCGAAGAGCCCGAAAACCCCAGCAATGCGGACCAGTGCACACAGATGCGGTCCTTGGCCAGCGCTCTGGAGCGACCCGTGAGCTTTGCAAACTCCAGCGGCATTTTTCTGGGACCGGACTACCATTTCGATCAGCTGCGGCCGGGCGTAGCGCTCTATGGCGCTAATCCGACGCCCAACCAGTCAAACCCGATGCGCGCGGTCGTGCGCCTGGATTGCCCAATCCTGCAAATCCGCGAACTGCCCAGCGGGCGCCCGGTCGGCTATAATGCCACCTGGACCAGCGAACGGCCAAGCCGGATTGCCACCATTCCGCTCGGCTATGCCGACGGTTTCTCGCGCCACCATTCCAATAGGGGTCACCTGTATTGGCGGGGACATGCGCTCCCAATAGTCGGCCGTGTCTCGATGGACCTGGTCACCATCGACCTAAGCGCGCTTGATCCAAGCCAAGGCCCGTTGCCGCAGGTTGGGGACTATTTGGAGCTGTTAGGGCCGCAACAATCCGTTGATCTGTTGGCGCAAAGCGCCCATACCATCGCCTATGATATCCTGACCTCACTAGGCGCGCGCTATGAACGACGCTATGAGGCAGCATAAATCAGGGTCATGGGTCCGCAAAGTCGGGCCGCGAACAAGGGGAAGATGAGCGTGCTGGGCTTTGTCGGTTGGATCGGTTATCGCAGTTTGGGGTTCTTGGGTGCCATTGGGCATTTCACCCTCTTCATGAGCATGGCCATCAGCCAGACCCTCACACCGCCTTATCGCCCGCGCCGAATCCTGAGCGCCTGCCTCGATCTGGCGCTGCTATCGCTCCCGGTTGTGGGCCTGACCGCCATCTTTAGCGGTATGGTCTTGGTGCTGCAGTCCTACACGGGCTTTGCGCGCATCTCAGCGGAGTCCGCCATTCCGCAAGTCGTGGTGGTGTCCTTAACGCGCGAACTCGGTCCGGTGTTGGCCGGCCTGATGATCGCTGGACGAGTCGGAGCGGCCATCGCAGCAGAGCTGGGCACCATGCGTGTGTCCGATCAGATTGAAGCCATGCAGGCGATGATCAAAGACCCCATTTCCTACCTGGTGGTGCCGCGCCTGATCGCGGGTGTCATCGCCATGCCGATTTTGGTTTTGGTCGCCGACACCATCGGCGTTATGGGGGGCTATATGGTGGCGGTCTATCGCCTGGGCTTCAATTCGGCCAGCTATCTCAACGCTACCTTTGAGTTCCTTGAGTTCTACGACGTGGTATCGGGCTTGGTCAAAGCCGCGGTCTTCGGCTTTATTGTCACCGTGGTCGGGGCCTACAAGGGCTATTACGCCAGCTCTGGCGCCCAGGGCGTGGGCCGCGCCACCACCAGCGCCGTTGTGCTGTCGGCTATTTTGATCTTGGTCTCCAACTATCTGATTACCGAAGCCTTCTTTAACCGCTAGGCGACGGCGCCACGCTTGTTGCCCCAGCGCGCGATTATTCGCACGGCCTCTAGCCGCGTGTATAGCTGGGCCTTTGCTTTACCTGCCGCCAAGCTGCGCTATAACGAACGGCAAGCACGAGCGTCGGAAACACAGCATGACAGATCCCACCCCCCAGGCCAGCGCACAAGAGCTGGAAATCCAGTTCATCAATGTTAGCAAAGCCTTCAACGGTCGCAGCGTTCTGAGCGATCTCAATTTGGCGATCCCCAAGCGCCAGTCGATCGTCATCTTGGGGCGCTCGGGTTCCGGCAAGTCGGTTATGCTCAAGCACATCACCGGCGCTTTGCACCCGGATCGCGGTCAAGTCTTGGTCAAAGGGCGCAAGCCCGACCGCGCTTTGATGGAGAGCATTGGCGTGTTGTTCCAGCAAGGCGCTCTGTTCGATTCGATGAAGGTCTGGGAGAACATCACCTTCAGCCTGCGCGATGTCGAAGGCTGGAATGCGCGCCAAGCCCGTGAGTTCGCGATCTACCTGCTGGAACAAGTCGATCTGGCTGCTGATGTGGCCGACAAGTATCCGCGGGATTTGTCCGGCGGCATGGCCAAGCGTGTGGCTCTGGCGCGTGCGGTATCGACTCGCCCTGAAATTTTGCTGTGCGATGAGCCCACCACCGGCCTAGATCCGGTCTCGGGCTTGGTCATTGACACGCTGATTCGCCGCCTGGTCGATCAGTTCAACATGACCTGCCTAACCATCACCCACGATCTTGCCAGCGCCCAACGCATTGCCGACCGCCTCGTGCTGCTGGCCGATGGCCGTATCGCTTGGGACGGCGCCCCGGCCGATTTCGCCACCACCGACAATTCAGCTGTGGTGGCCTACCGTCGCGCGGTCAGCCAAACCCACGTTTAGGAACAGCCGCATGGCCAAGGCGAACAAGCAATACGTCTGTCAATCTTGTGGCGCCGTCAGCCCGAAATGGTCGGGCAAATGCGAAGCCTGCAACGAATGGAACACGCTGGTCGAAGAATTGATCGAAAAGCCGCGTCCAGGCTCGCTGGCGGGTAGCAGCCGTGGCGCCAGCGGTATCGGCGGATCTTCCATTCGCTTTACTGGCCTGAAGGGCCAATCTCAGGCCGCCCCTCGCATGGTCAGCGGCAACAAAGAGTTCGACCGCGTAACCGGCGGCGGTCTGGTGCCAGGCTCGGCCTTGTTGATCGGCGGCGATCCAGGCATCGGAAAATCGACGCTCTTGCTGCAAATCTGCGCTGCCCTGGCCGTGGGCAATGCGGAGCGGGACGGGCTGGCTTGTGCCTACATCTCGGGCGAAGAGGCCGTCGAGCAGGTCCGTTTGCGCGCCGATCGCCTGGGCGTGGCGGACGCGCCCGTTGCTTTGGCGACCGGCACGTCGGTGCGCGCCATCGTCGAAGCGCTGCAGGTCGAGCCCATTCCGCAAGTGGTGGTGATCGATTCCATCCAAACGCTGTATATGGATACACTGGATTCAGCACCGGGCACCGTCAGCCAGGTGCGCGCAGCCAGTCAAGAGCTGATCTCGCAAGCCAAAAAGCTGGGCTTTGCGCTGATATTGGTCGGCCATGTCACCAAAGAGGGCATGATCGCCGGCCCCAAGGTGGTCGAACATATGGTCGATGCCGTGCTGTATTTTGAGGGCGATCGCGGCCATCAATTCCGCTTGCTACGCGCGATTAAAAACCGTTTTGGCCCTGCCGCAGAGATCGGCGTCTTTGAAATGGCCGAAGCGGGCTTGCAGGAAGTCGCCAATCCCTCGGCGTTGTTTTTGGCCGAACGCCAGGAAGACGTGTCGGGCGCGGCGGTCTTTGCGGGCATGGAGGGAACACGGCCGGTGCTGGTAGAGATCCAAGCCCTGGTCGCCAATTCGCCGCTGGCCCAGCCTCGCCGGGCGGTGGTGGGCTGGGATTCAGCGCGCCTATCCATGCTGCTCGCGGTTTTGGAAGCCCGCTGCGGCGTGGTTCTGGCGAACAAAGATGTCTTCTTGAACGTCGCGGGCGGCCTGCGGATCACCGAACCCGCCGCCGATTTGGCGGTTGCCGCCGCCGTGCTGTCCTCGATTACCGATGTGCCCGTGCCCGCCTCCTGCGTGGTCTTCGGCGAGGTTGGTCTGTCGGGCGAAGTGCGCAGTGTCGCCCAGGCCGAAGCCCGCTTGAGCGAGGCCGACAAGCTCGGCTTTACCGCCGCTCTGATGCCACCCTTGCGGGGCGCGTCGGGCAAAGCGGTCAAGCCCAAGGTGGCCAAAGGGCTCAAGACCTACCCTTTCGCCCAACTGATGGATTTGGTCATGCACTTTTCCAAGCGTTCGACCCAACGCGGCGGGCCGGGGCTTGAGACCCAAGATGACGAGAGCTAGATGAGCGATCAATCCGCAGATCCCACCAGGGGCCCCTTTGTCCGCCATGTTGAAGAATTGGCCGACGTCTACGGGGCGCCCGCGCCCGCCTCCTTGCTCAAAGTCACGCCGGTCCTGACGCCCAGCTATCGGCGCTGGATCGAGGCGTCGCGCCTGTGCATCGTGTCCACCGTGAGCCCGGGCGGCACCGATGCTAGCCCGCGCGGGGATGAGGGCCCCGTGGTAACGATCCAGGACGAGCGGACCTTGCTAATGCCCGATTGGCGCGGCAACAACCGCATAGATACCCTACAAAATTTGGTCCAAGACCCGCGCGCATCCCTGATGTTTTTCGTGGCCGGCAGCACAACCGTCATGCGCATCAATGGTCAGGGCTTCGTTAGCCTTGATCCCGATCTGTGCGCTCGGTTTGAAAAGAAGGGCAAACTCCCGCGCTCGGTACTGGTCTTTAAGATTCAAGAAGTTTATCCGCAGTGCGCCCGCGCGCTGATGCGCTCGCAGGTTTGGCAAGAGGCAGCCCACACTCCAGAGCTGCCAAGCATTGGCGACATGCTAAAAGAGATCAGCCAAGGCGATTTCGACGGCGCCACCTATGACGCCGAGTGGCCGGGGCGCGCCGCCGAATCTATGTGGTAGCCACCGTCGCTTTTCCCGCGCAGCCCCCCGCTCAACCATGAGCCCTTGCTCAGGTTCCAGGCAGCGAGGCTGCGCAGACAGTACATATTGCGGGCCAAGTGGGCTAGCTGGCGCGTTGGTCATGGGCTAGGGCTTGAGGCAAAGCTGCAATGAGGTGCCTATGTCTGACCAGACCAGTCGCATGAATGAGTCCGGCGCAAATGAGTCCGGCGCAAATGAGTCCAGTGCAAATGAGTCCAGTGCAAATGAGTCCAGTGCAAATGAGTTTGGCGCTGATACCCGAAGCCGACCTGCCCGACGCGGTCGCCGCCAAGCCGGTGCGCGCAGTGGCCCCACACTGAATCAGCGGCCCTTTAAACAGCCCCGGCGTCTCTTCGCGCCGACCGCAATTGTCTGCGACGATCAGCTGGAGACCATCCATCAAGCCTCCCTGCGCGTGCTGGAAGAAATCGGCCTCGACGTTCTGTATCCTGAGGCCAAGTCCTTGCTTCGCGCCGCAGGAGCCGAGCTTGACCCAGACAGCGATCGTATCCGCATTCCGCGCGCGCTGGTGGAACAAGCCCTGGCAAGCGTGCCCAGCGAGCTCACCTTGCATGCACGCAATCCCGACCACTCGCTGAAGATCGGCGGCGACTGGGCGGCCTTTTGCGCCGTGGCCTCTGCCCCGAATGCCTTCGACCGCGACAGGGGCCGCCGCTCGGGCAACTATCAGGACTACAAGGATTTTCTGCGCCTGGGTCAGAGCCTGAACTCGGTGCATCTTTGGGGCGGCTATCCGGTCGAGCCCGTTGATCTGCACGCCTCGGTGCGCCACTTGCACGCCATTCGCGATATCATGGTCATGACCGACAAGGTGCCCAATGCCTATTCACTGGGTCACGATCGCATCACCGACGCCATGGAGATTGTGCGCTTGGCACACGGCCTCAGCGAGGCCGATTTCGCCAAGACGCCCTGCATTTTCACCATCATCAATTCCAACTCCCCGCTGAAGTTGGATATGCCCATGCTCAACGGCGTGATTGAGATGGCTCGCAAGGGGCAATTGGTGGTGCTGACGCCCTTTACGCTGGCCGGAGCCATGGCACCCGTCACCATCGCAGGCGCGGTAACCCAGCAAAACGCCGAGGTCTTGGCGGGCTTGGTGGTGCATCAGCTCGCCAATCCGGGAGCACCCTTTGCCTACGGCGGCTTTACATCGAACGTTGATATGAAATCGGGCGCGCCCGCCTTTGGCACGCCTGAATATATGAAGGCGGCCATGTTGGGCGGTCAGCTCGCGCGCAAGTACGGCCTACCCTATCGATCATCGAACGTCTGCGCCGCCAACACCTTGGACGCCCAAGCCGCCTACGAGAGCGTCTTTTCGCTCTGGGGCGCGGTGCAAGGCGGGGTCAATATCCTGATGCACGGCGCGGGCTGGATGGAGGGCGGCCTGCACGCCGGGTTTGAAAAGATGGTGCTGGACGCCGACCTATTGCACATGGTGAGCGCCTTCCTGGAGCCGCTGACCATCACCGACGACGAAATGGCGCTAGACGCCATGGCTGAGGTCGGCCCTGGTGGCCACTTCTTTGGCACCGCCCATACGCAAGCGCGCTATAAGACGGCCTTTTATGAACCGCTGATCTCTGATTGGCGCAACTTTGAGACCTGGAGCGAGGCGGGCAGCCCCAGCGCCTACGACAAAGCCAACGCGCTCTATAAGCAAATTCTGGCGGACTACCAAGAACCCGCCATGGACCCAGCTTGCCGTGACGCGGTAGATGCCTTCGTCGCCAAGCGCGTGGAAGCGGGCGGCGCGGCCACGGATTTTTAGGATTTAGCGGTCGTGATTTCTGCCAATGTAGACATGAGACCATGGCTACCCCATAAAATATTGCTTGGTATTTGACATTGGTTTGTTAGCCTATAAAGCGTAGTGCTTGAGCAATTTGCAGGGTGAACAAGATGTACTGGGCAGGATTAGCAAGCGCAGGTGACGACGGTGGCTTGTTGCGGCATTTTCGGGGTGAGTATCCAGCCCTATCTAATGTCAAACCAACAACTCCGTTCTTTTGGAATGCTTGGTGGTGGACGCACCGTCACCACCTGACCGAAGACTTCAGGAAAAACGTTGAGGATCTTTGGCCTGATGAGCATCGGGTCATGCTCGAAGGACAAACCTTCGAACGGCTCAGCCAGCTCACTCGATTTTCACTAGCTGACCGACCGGGGCTCAAGGAGCGAGGCATCCACGGCATCTCTCTTTTTGAAGGCGCCAACGGTCAATCTATCTCAATTTCTGACGTAATAATGCCTGCACCGGTAGATTTCCAAAACAGCAGGAACGGCCACATTGATTTATTTAACGTAACCTTTTGCGCACCGCTGACCCCAACATCTGATTGCTCATTTGGCAACCTGCACATTGAAAACTGCAGGTTCCATGAGAGCATGTGCGATGATCCAGAACATCAACAGATCACTTTTGAGAATACAACGTTTGGACATTTCTATTTAGACATCGCGAACAATAGGCGAATTCACTTGGTGAATTGCCATTTTGAAGATGACTGCGTGCCTATGAACGGCATTCAGGCGGATACAGAAACTCTGCTAGATTTGCGGGGAAGCGTATTTGAAAAGACACTAAATTTGAGCGGATTGAAATTTCATTCAGTGCCACAGCTTGAAGGCGCGCAGTTGCCTCCGGACGTTCGGCTGCCGGAAAGCCCAGATGCTTGGCCACCTGCCCGACCTAAATATCTGGAGACCGTTGACGGCGGCGACATGCTAACCCGTGGCTTCAATGATCGTCGTAGCTACGAGGTATTGCGCAAGCACATGACGGACCTTGAACGTCACTATCTTCGCCATCTATTCATGAGACGGGAATATGACGCCGATCTTATGTGGGCCCAGCAGCAAAAGCCAAGAGCTTGGGCGACGTGGTTCTCGCTCGGGGCGTACAAGCTGACGAGCGACTACGGAAACAGCATCGTGCTGCCACTCATCTGGTGGCTCCTTTTTGGGCTGTTTTTCACCCTGCTCCACACGTTGCTTGTGGGCGGGTGGTTCCTGGAACATGGATTGGCAACCTTGCAGGACGGCAACCAGGCGGTTCAAAGCGTTGGGATTATATCCTTGGCGCTGACGGAGCTTGCATCGCGCGGCCCTATACAGCACCCCTACCCTGAAGTAGCCGGGATTTTTGCACCGCGAATTGCGCTTCAAGGCATGTTTCCGCTCGGGTTTGAAGTACCAAATCTGACTTTGAGTATCTTCCAGCAGGTCTTTGTCTACCTGCACAAAACCATCTCAACAACACTG
Source organism: Alphaproteobacteria bacterium (assembly GCA_030432195.1). GTDB lineage: Bacteria > Pseudomonadota > Alphaproteobacteria > UBA7985 > JAUIBT01 > JAUIBT01. The sequence goes on along the minus strand of JAUIHE010000004.1, from coordinate 43,884 downwards.
TTCTTTTTATTTGGCCTTGGCGTACGAAATCGGATCAAAATGACCTGAACGGGGAGAATTTCGTCAAAATTGGGCCGGCAGTGCTCGAACCAACCCTAAACACCCAGCGCGGCGGCCATACGGCAATAGCCCAGCACCGGCACCTCTTCGGCGCGCTGAGTGGGGGCAACATTTGCGGCTTCGCACAGCGCTTCGGGCGTCAGCGCCAGGCCCTTGAGCGACTGACGCAGCATCTTGCGCCGCTGGCCAAAGGCGGCCTGCGTAACCTTTTCCAGAGCGGTCAGCGGCAAATCTAACAAGGGCTGGTCGCGCGGGATAAGCTGCACCACGCTGGACGTAACCTTAGGCGCTGGCGTGAAGGCCTCAGGCGGGATATCGAACAGCCGCTCGCAATGGCAGAGCCACGACGCCAAGACCGCCAAGCGACCATAGTGCTTATCGCCCTGCTGGGCCGTGATACGCAAAGCCACTTCGCGCTGAAACATGAGCGTCAAGCTGGCAAAACTGCCGGGCGTCGCGGCCTCGCGCGCCAGCCAAGCGGTCAGCAAGGTCGTGCCGATATTGTACGGCAGGTTGGCGGCCACATGGCGCGGCGCGCTGCCCAGCTCGCCCAAGTCCAAGGCCGTCGCATCGCCTTCGATGACCTGCAGACGGCCAGGGTAGTGATCGGCGACTTGCGCCAGGGCCGCCAGGCAGCGGGCATCTTTTTCAATCGCATAGACCGGCAAGTCGGTCTCGTGCAATAGAGCCCGCGTGAGCCCCCCTGGCCCCGGCCCGATCTCGATCAAGCAACCAGTCGTGTCTTGGCCCGATGCTTTGTTGGCCACCGGCACGTGTCGGGCGATTTTGGCGGTCAGATTGAGGTCGAAAAGGAAGTTCTGCCCCAGGCTCTTCTTGGCCATCAGCTCGTGTTGGCGCACGACTTGCGACAAGGGCGGCAGACCGTCAAAGGCCAAACGCGTGGGTATATGCAGATCGCGTGGGGGTCTAGTCATGGACCGTCCCGCTAGCGCTGAGCCGGCCCGCCATGCGTAGTGCCGCCAACAGGCTGTCGGGGCGGGCGATGCCTTGGCCCGCGATATCCAACGCCGTTCCGTGATCGGGTGAGGTCCGCACAAAGGGAAGGCCCATGGTGATATTGACACCTTCGTCAAATGCCAGCGTCTTGATCGGGATCAGGGCTTGGTCGTGGGTCATACAGAGCGCCGCGTCATAGCTCTGGCGCGCGCGGGCGTGGAACATGGTATCGGCGGGCAGAGGGCCGCGCAGATCAAGACCCTCGGCGCGCAGGGCCTTCAGCGTTGGGGCGATCACATCGATTTCTTCGCGACCCATGGCGCCTTGTTCGCCTGCATGCGGATTGAGGCCCGAGACTGCCAAGCGCGGCTGAGCAATACCCATGTGATCGCGCAAATAGGCATGCGTCACCCGGCAAGCATGTGCCAGGGTCTTGCCGTCCAGTTGCGCTATGGCCTCCTGCAAAGACACGTGCAGCGTGACCGGCACGACCCTTAGCGCATCACAAGCCAACATCATGACGGTGGGTTGCGACAGGCCCGCAAGGTGCCCCAGGTATTCGGTGTGACCAGGAAAACTAAAGCCCGCCTCATAGAGCGCGGCTTTGTTGATGGGGTTGGTGACGACAGCCGCAGCCTCGCCCGCTTGTGTCAAAGCGACCGCCGTTTCAATCGACAGCAGCACGGCTTTCGCGTTGGCAGGGTCCAGGCGGCCTGCTTCGGCGGGCTTGGCCAAGGGCTGATGCAATACCGGTAGGCCAGAGGCAAAAACCGCTGGGGCGTCTATCGGCCGGTCGATCACCCTAACGGGGATGTCAAAGCCCAGGTGCGCAGCCGTGGTCGCCAACAAATCACAATCACCGATGAAGACGAAGGGCGGCGCGTGTTGGTTTGCCCGCAAGGCCTGCCAGGCACGCAAGGTCAGTTCGGGGCCAATACCGGCGGGATCGCCCATTGTGAGGGCTAAGACAGCGCTGGTCACGCTCAGCCCTTGACTTCAATGAAGGCTTGGCGGCGTAGCTCACGCAGCAAGCGCTCGGCATAGCGTTCGGCCTTTGCGGCAATCAAGCGCGTGCGAATCTCACCCTCTTCGACTTCCTCAACCTCGTTGCGCTTGTTGCAGACCATAAAGATGGAGGCGCCGTTCGGCACCGGCAGCACCGGCGAAGCGCGACCGATGGGAAGCTGGCTCAAGACCGCCGCCACTTGCTGCGGCAGGGTCGTCACATCAATACCGTTCAGATCGCCCGAGCCTTGATCGCCCGCTGAGATCATGGCCTCGTTGAAGGCCGCGCAACCGGCCACACCTTGCGTGACGCGCTGTGCCAAAGCCAGCTTTTGTTGCGCTTCAAGGCTATTGGTGTTGGCGGGCAGGCGCAAGAACAGCTGTTTGATATCAAACACGCTGCGGCCTTGCTTCTGACCGACCGTGCGTTGATCGCGCACCGCCACCAGGTAGATACCATCATCTGCTTGGATCGGTGGCGAGATGCCGCCTTTGCCAAGCGCCTTGACCGCTGGCGCAATAAGCGCTGGCAAATCCGCCTCGACCAGCCAGCCGAGCGAACCGCCTGCGGCCGCCGCCGGGCCCTTGGAATACTGCTTGGCGGCCTGGGTAAAGCGCAATTGCCCCGCCCCCATCGCCTGAATCAGGCCCTGCGCTTGAGCCATGACCTGCGCCGGATCTTGACCCGCGTAGGGCAGATAAATTTGGTAAATGTCGCGTTCCACCTGGCCAGCGCGCGCCTTTTCGGCTTCGATTTCGCTCTTGAGTTCGTCGCGGTCGATGATCTGACTGGCAGGCAAGCGCTTGATGACCAGTTTTTGCCAAGCCGACCGGGCCCGCACCTGGCGCAAAAAGGTATTGGGATCGACACCGGCTTGGCGCAGACCGCCCAAGAATTGCTCTGGCGATTGCTTGCTTTGTTGGGCTAGGCCCGTGACAAACTTGTTGACCTCTTCATCGCTGATCTCAACGCCGGCCTTCTTGGCTTCTTGCAGCTGCAAGATCTCGTCAACCAGTTCATCCAGCGCGCGTTGATAGAATTCTTGGCGCAGCGCATCGTTGTAGGGGCGGTTGTTGGTCAGCGCCAAAAAGCGGATACGCGCATCCAAATCAACATTGGTGATGGCCTCATCGTTGACCACCACAATGGGCGTAATGGAATAGCTGACGCCGCTGGCCTGCTGAGCCAGTGCGGCCTGGGGCGCCAGGCTGACGACCACCGCTGCGGTCAAAACAAAACCAGCAACAAGGGCACAACAAGCCCGCGAGCAGGCGCAACGCTGAGCCGGTGCTGCGGGACGAGGAAGACTTGAGCGCCGGGCCGGGCGTTCAAACATGGGCCAAGATCCTAAAAGGTTCGCGAGAAGGTCGAGCCACCCAGGGTGTCCAGCGACAAAGAAAAAGAAATGCGATGATCGATGCTGGAGGCATCGTCAAAGCGATCATAGGAGATGCCGATTTGAGCACAAGGATGGCGGTAGCTGAACCCCAGACCAATTTGCTCCAATCGCCCATCATCAAAGTCATACAGGTTTCTTTGTTGCAGCGTCCAGTTTTCAAACAGGCCCTGTGAGAAAGTTGTCCGCAATTGATTGGCAGCCGTGCCCTCATTGCTGTCTGGCTGAAAATAGAGATAGGAGCCCGCGATGCCGGTTTTCCCCAGTTGCCAATCGAAACTAAGATCATGAAGATCAAACCGCGCCTCGTTCGGATCAAGACTGAAGAGGTAGGTAATATTGGCATCGTCTCTGGGCGAAATGCTGACCTTGCCAACGACATTGCGATAGGACTGCTGGCGCCCCAGACGATCTTGCACCATGTCATCGCCCGCCAGATGCTGGGCCTGGCCGATCTCGACCTGCGCCAGCTGGCGATCAGGACTGAACAGAGCCCATTCAACGCCGTAGTTGAGCCTGAGCCCCGTGTCGACCACGTCGCTGCCCGCCGACCGGTTCGCGCGGTCATAATTGGTAACGTCGATGTTGATACCGATACTGTCTTCGTTGGGCATGGTTCCGAACTGGTCTTCAAATAGGCTGGTCGTAACCGAAGCTTTGGGCGTCAGGTATTGCGTGTACTTTGGTCCCTGACGCATCAGCGGATAGGCGGCCATGACCTCAGCATAGGGCACGATGCGATACCCGCTTTCGCCCGGCATAGCGGCGCTGGCATCTTCGGTCGCGTAATAATCGATTTGCCCCGCAATGGTGGCCTGCCAATCCAAGCCGAACTCGGTTTCAATCGGCATGACCAGCGCCGGACGCAGCGAGGCACGAAGAGAATCGCGGCCATCGGGACGAAAGATGCCGCGCAAGTCAGCAGCTGTCTCCAAATAGGTCTGCCCCAAAATCGGCCCCGAATTGTAATTGTACTGCACCAAGCTGAGCGCTGGCAGGATCTGGTCGTTGATCGCCGCGCGCCCGGCTTGCACCTTTTTCGCTTTCAGCTGGCTGTAGGACCGATCGTGGAAGCCCTCTAGATGGAGTTGGGATTCTTGGACGGTCGAACTGTCGATGTTGAATTCGTTGAGGTAGTCCGGGCTCGAAAAGATCTGGCCGTTGCCCGTCAGGCGCCATTCGCGCGCCAAATCCAACGAGATATCGCCGGCAAGCCAGCCCTCAAACAAGCCCGCGTCCCCGTCAAGCAGCGCGTCGTGGCTGGGCATGAAGCCGGGCAGCATGGAGCCCTGGCCATCCAGCCCAACGCTGCCGATCGACAGAGCTTGGTTGTAGTCAAAGGCCAGCGAGACACCGCTGAGCGCATGGACTTTGGGGGTCAAGGTCAGGTCCTTGTGGTCGTCTATTGCCCAAAAATAGCTGGCCTCTGGCGACAGGCCCAGCAGGTTGTTGCCATCAATGCCTGAGCCGATCCAACCCGACATGCGCTCAACCCGTGGGTCAGCCTGACGGAAATAGGGCATATAGAAGATCGGCATCCCGTAGATATCGAAGTAGACATCGCGATAGTAAATCTGCTGCTCTTCTTCATCCAAAATGACCTGGTTTGCTCTTAGCTGCCAGAGCAGCGGCTTGCTTGGATCATCCTCACAGGCCGGGCAGGCCGAATAGACGCCGCGTTGCAGGCTATAGCTTTGGCCATTTCGCGCGACACGACTGGCAGCCAGGCGGCCTTGATTGGTCAGCTCCAAATAGAAATCTTTGACCTCGCCAGCGGTGAAGCGGTTGGTCAGGTTCACCGACTCTGCGATGATCTCCTCACCCTCGTTGGTCACCGCATAAACGCCGCCTGTGGCGATGATGGTCTCAGAATCTTGGTAATAGATGATCTCTTCGGCGCGCAGATGCTGCTTGCCGGAGAAGATTTCGACGTTGCCCGTTGCGCGAATGATATTGTTGTCATCGTCATAGACGATTTCGTCGGCGGCGATGAAAATCTGCTCACCGTTGAACTCAAAGCTGCGGGTGATATCGCGCTCCAGAGCGGGTTGTGCCAAAGCCCCGCCAGCAACAAGCAGGCCCGTTGCCAGCCCGAGCACGGCCACAAGCAACAAAGCAGACGAGCAGCGCCGTACCGTGGCGGCTTTGCAGTCCTGCAACCGGCGCTGAAATGCTTTGCGCTCTGCCGCGCTAAAATCGAGTGCTAGACCCATGTTCGGCTAAAAATTCAATCAATTCAAAATCCCAAGCTTGAAGTGACACACAAGCGAGGCGCAAATGTGTAAGCCTTAGGCCTGGATAGGGGCAATTCACAAAACAGCGCTGACGGTGAACGAGCGCGTCGAACGCGCATGCAGTCGGCCGCGCTTGGCCACGGGTTCGCAGGTTGGTCTAGCCGTCTTCCATGGCTAACAGATAGACCGTGCAAGCCAGAAAAAGCAAAGCCGCCGGCGCCCAAATGGCGACCGAAGCGGGCAACAAGCCCGTCGCTCCAAAGGCAACGGTCATTGAGCGACCGAAATAGGCCAGAAGACCCGCGATGACCCCTGCGGCCATCAACAAGGCTGCGCCGCCCTTGCGCTGTAGCCGCAAGGAAAAGCAAGCGGCCAACAAGGCCAAAGCCACGTAATAGAGCGGGAGCGAGAGCAGGCGGTGCCACTGGGTGTCATAGCCGCGCGTGCGAAAGCCCATGCGTGCGGCTTCTTGCGTATAGCTCGGCAGCTCATAGAGGCTGAGCGCATCCGGCGGTGCGAAGGACGGAATGAAGCGGTCCAAATCCACCGACAAGTTGAGAACGAGTTGCTCATGGAAGGTCAGCGGACTGTCCGGGCGCATTTCCCACACCTCATTCAGCACCAATTGAACGGCCTGTATGGTCATGGTCTTGGCTTCATAGCGCACCTCAAAGCGGTTCTGCCCATCAAAGCGCATCAGCGCCGCATTGCGATATTGGGTCGGTGTCTTGGTCTGTCGGCCAACCTTGATCGCCATAAAGCCATTGGGCAGCTTTTGTGCATACCAGCCTTTGGCATCGCTGGCGTTGCCGATCTCGGCGCTTATCCGCAGTTGATAGCGTTCAAACAGATCATCGGCCAATGTCTGATTAAGGTGCTTGGCCAAGGGATCCCAGACCAGCATCATGATGAGTCCAGTAAACAGACTGAGCGTCACAAAGGGGCGCAAAAAGCGCCAAGCCGACACACCGGCTGATCGCATGACCACCAGTTCCAGGCTGCGGGTGTTGCGCGACAAAACCACCATACACGCTAGGAAGAGGGCAAAGGGCAGAACCTCGCGCGCCAAGAACGGCAGGCGCATGACTGAAATGTAGAGAATTTCGATCTGGGCCAGGTCCGCGTAAGAAAAGCGATCCAGACCGGCCATATAGTCGATCAGGAAAACAAAGCCGACAAAGCCTGCCAGCAAACCCAAGAACCAGGCGACCAACTGACGGCGTAAGTAGCCGTAGAGCGCCATGGGCGAGCCGTTGCTCTTCGCAAAGGCCTGTGTCGCGGATTTGGCCGCCACGAGCAACTGGGACTCACCATCGCGTGTCGCGGCCGTTGGCTCTTGGCTGCTCGCTTCTTCCTCGCCGGCATCAGCGGATGTCTTCGCGTTTGCGTCCGACGCTGGGTCCGCATGCCCAAGCACCTCATCGGGTGTCGGCGCCGGGGGCCTGCTCCACCGTCGCAGTGTGGGCAAGCTAAACATGGCGCGAGGCCCGAAGTGATAAGAACCAAGCGCGTAGGTTCATCGCCTGCCAAAACAGAAGCGCAAGGATGAACGGCATGAGTTCGGCCACCACCAGCAAGGGGGCAGCGGCTGTACTCTCGGACGCCAAGGATTTAGCACTAAAGCGCAGCACTTCCACGCCGACCAAACTGCCCACAGCCACCAAGGTTTGCGTCGATGTCCCGCGCCGCCCGTGTTGAGCTTGATTGATGATCGACAACGCCAACAGCGCATAGCCCAGAGGCAACAGCGGCGTGGTGAAGCGGTCAATCAGCTCGGCAACATAGCCGCTGGTGTATTTGGGCGTTGTCTTGTTGCGAATGGCCGCGATCAGCTCAAACACAAACAGTTCGCGCGGCTTTACGTAGGGGCGATCGGTGTAAGATCTGTCAGGCGTATAGGTGTAAACGTGACGATCAAAGTTCAGCAGGCTTGAAGGGCGGTCCTTCTCGCGCTGTTCAAAGCGCGTCGCGCCTTTGAGGACGATCGCAAAATTGCCGTCCTGTTCTTCCAGCCGCGCTTCGTCAGCCGTCACCGTCATCGGATGGTCGCGATCACGGCGATCATGCATAATGAACCCGCGGTAGACCGAGCCTTGCGCCTTCTCACGAATATAGAGCGTGATCCCTTGCACCGGGCTGAAAAAGACGCCCTCACGGATGGCCGAAGGCGTTAGAGCGAAGACCAACTCGTTCTTGGTATCGCGAAAGGCTCGGTTGACGTTGGGCATCAAGTTGGCGACCAAAAAAGCCATGATGAGGCCGCCCACCAGCCCGAGATAGATCGCCGGTCGCCCCAACGAGAACTGGCTGACGCCACAGGACTGCATCACCACAGTCTCGGTATCGTTTCGAAGCCGTGAGTAGACCACCATGATGGCCAGAAACAACGTGATCGGCAGCACTAACCACACCGCGACCGGCACCCCGAACGAGACAAACTTCAACAGCAACCAAACCGACATGTTGTCATTGATGACTTTGGCTAGGAAATTGAGCGAATTGACCATAGCCGCCAAAAAGACCAGACCGGAAACCAATCCGATCCAAAAGGGCGCAAGCAACCAAAGGATATAGCGGTGAAGAGACAGCAAGGGCGCGGGCTACAAAACGGTGGCGAGAATACGAAAGCGAGAAAACGCGGACAAAAGGCAGGTCAATAGGGGGGGCGATGGCAAAAGCAAGCTTAGCCAAGACCATGACTTCTAGCAGGCCAGTATGGTGAAAATCAAACCTTTGCCGTCTTGCCTGGCCGGACGGGCCAATACGGGCCCACACGGGCCATTACCGCCAGCGCGGACCAACGCGGGGTCAAAAAAATGGGGCTCGGCGCTTGGCGTTGCCACCAAATCCCGAACCCCTAAAAGGAAACGCTTCTGCTACCAAGACCCGGAAAGGTCCGGCATCAGAAGACAGGAGCAAAGAGAAGAGAAGGACGGGATAACCGCGCGCCCCACGCGGAACTGTTTGAGGTTAAGCGCACTACTTCTCGTAGACTGGCTTTGCCAGCCATTCGCGCCCTTTGAGCATCGCGTTCCAATAGATCGGCGGCAAGATCCGCTCTTTCAGCCACCAAGAGACGCGCGATGGCCGCGTGCCGTTGATGATGAAGCGCGGGAAGCTGGGCTCCAACACGCCGCCGTATCCGAACTCGGCCAGGACGATTTTTCCGCGCTCAACGGTCAGCGGGCAGGAGCCATAGCCGCGATACAGCGCTTCACGCGTCTGGGATTTGTTGCGCACGAAGCGCAGGACGTTTTCGGCCACTACGGGCGCTTGCTTGCGCACGGCAGCGGCGGTCTTGGCATTGGGCGCGTTGGTGACATCGCCCAAGCCCCAAATGTTTTGATACTTGGCGCTGCGCAAGGTGTACTGGTCAACGTCCATCCAGCCGACAGAATCCGCCAGAGGGCTGACCCGAATAAAGTCGGGCGCGGTCTGCGGCGGGCAGACGTGCAGCATGTCAAAGGACTTCTCAACCCGGCTCGTTTTGCCGTCACCATCTGTAACTTCAAATGTCGCCCGCTTGTTCGGACCGTCAACGGCAACCAAATTGGAATTGAAAGCCAGGTCGATGCCATAGCGTTCAACGTATTCCATCAGGGCTGGCACGTAGTCCTTGACCCCGAACAAGACACCGCCCGCGTTGTTGAACTCAACCTTGATGTTGCCAAGGTCTCCCTGCTGCTCCCACTCATAAGCGGACAGATACATGGCTTTTTGCGGCGCGCCCGCACACTTGATCGGCATGGGTGGCTGGGTGAACAGCGCGGTGCCGCTCTTGGTCTCCTGCACCAGTTTCCAGGTGTAGGGCGCCAGGTCATAGCGATAGTTGGAGGTCACGCCGTTGCGGCCCAAGGTCTCTGGCAGGCCTTCAACGGCGTCCCAATTCAGCTTGAGGCCAGGACTTACGACCAGCGCCTTGTAGGACAGGCGCTGACCGTTGCACAGGGTGATCTTGTCTTCTTCCGGCTGGAAGCTCTCCACGCCTTCAGCGATCAACCGGCATCGTGACGGCAACACGTCTTTCATGACACGTTTGGTCACTTGCGGCTGGAAAACGCCGCCGCCGACTAGCGTCCAGCCGGGCTGATAGTAGTGGTGTTCGGAAGGATCGACGATAGCAATCTTCAGCGAGCAGTCGCGCGCCAACAGGCTTGAGGCCGCCGCGATACCGCCAGCGCCGCCGCCGATAATCAGCACGTCCCAAACGGTTGCAGCGTCATCGCCCGCATTTCGTTCCGTGGTGGCCGTGCTGCTTTGCCCTTCTGGGTTGGCCGCCAGTAGGCGACCGCGCAGGGAGGTTATGTTATAGCCTGCCGTCTGGGCCGCGCGCAGCAGATCATCCGCGGGCGCTTCAGCGGCCTGGCTCAAGGCCCACAAATTGGTGGAGCGGGTGCCCGTGCGGCAATAGGCCAGAACCGGCTGCTCGGAGGTTGCCAGCAAGCGGCCAAACTCGGCGGCGTGCGCGTCATCCATCTGGCCCGAAATGATGGGCAGGTAGTGCGCCTGCATGCTGAGTTCTTCAGCAGCCCGCTTGATCTCTACAAAGGTCGTCTGATCTGGGCCTTCACCGTCGGGACGATTACAAATGAGCGTGCGAAAACCGGCCTCGTGGGCTTGGCGAACATCATCCAGGCTGAGCTGGGGCGAGACGCTGATTTGCGATGAAAGTGCCTTAACCTTCATGGGAAAGCTTCCTGTGGTGTGGCGGCCTGGTCGCCCGCGCCCCGGCCTGCAGGGTCACAAAAGCGAGGCCGGACGGCAAATGGCCTTAATTTCGTATATTCGATTGTTTGTATATAAGAGAAGGGCTAGGGGACGCAAGAGGCAAATGCGTGCAGGGCTTCACAACTTGTTGCCGCCGCCTTGTAGCTGCCGCCTTGTAGCTGCCGCCTTGTAACCATTTCTGGGCCGCCACGTAGCCAGCGGCCTAGCCCTTGTCCTGTTCGGCCCTCCAAGCGCTGCTAACCCGCGACAGATCCCAACTCGGCAAAGGGGCCGCATCGCTCCGGCGCGTTTGCACGTTCCGGCCCATGCCCGGGGCCTTCAAAGCAGGAGTGCCATGCCGTCTTATGGGATTTAAAGCGCTGATTTATTTGCTGTCTTGCTCACAACTTAGCGCTGCTCTAGTCTCGCTGCTCCCATTGGTTCCAAGATACGAGGGATCGCTATGACCTGCTCGCTTTCGGTCAACTTGAACGCTGTCGCTATGCTGCGCAACCGCCGTGACTTGCCATGGCCAAGCGTGGCCCACCTGGGGCAAATAGCCCTGGATGCTGGCGCGGGCGGTCTGACCGTGCACCCTCGCCCCGACCAGCGCCATATTCGCTTTAGTGATTTGCCCGTGCTGCGCCGACTTCTGGACAGCAATAAGGGCAAGGAATTCAACATCGAAGGCTACCCCAGCGAGGATTTCTTGCAGCTGGTAGAAGCCAATCGTCCCGATCAAGTGACGCTTGTGCCCGACTCGCCCGATCAATCAACCTCAGACCACGGCTGGGACTTCATCGCGGATCGCGACATTCTGGAGCGGGTCGTCGAACGCCTCAAGGCCCAGGGCATGCGCGTGTCAGCCTTTTGCGAGCCCAACGCCAAGATAGAGCAGATCGAGACCGCTCAGGCCTTGGGCGTCGATCGTATCGAACTTTACACCGGACCCTATGGCGCTTGCTATGACGACCCGGCCCTGCAAGATGAGCGGCGCGAGCAGCTTTGTCGGACCGCCACCCTTGCTGAACAACACGGACTAGGCGTCAACGCCGGGCACGATTTGACCCTCGATAACCTGGCCTATCTGTTCGAAACCTGCCCGCACATCGCCGAAGTCTCGATTGGTCACGGCATCACGGCGGCAGCTTTGGAACTGGGTATGGCCGAAGCTGTGCGCCGCTTTGTGGCCATCTGCCAGGCCGAGACAAGCTAACAGGCCGCATTGTGTACGCCCGAGCTGGTTGGGCCTCACGATTGCAGCGATGCGGGATTAGCCGAGCGAGGTTGCCAGCCATTGCTGGATTTGATCGACCAAGTCTGCAACCGGTTGGCTGGCGTCGAGGACAAGCCCCGCTTCAGGGTCTTGCCCGCCGAGCCGCAGCGGTTCGAGCGTCGCCAATTGGCTGTCCAACAACGCGCTGCCCATAAAGTGCCCCCGCCGGTTTTCTAGACGATCTTGCAAAAGCGCGCGCGGAGCGTCGAGCTGCAGGTAGGTCAGGGGCAGACCAGAGGCGCGCTCCAACGCCCGCCGGTAGTCGGCTTTCAAGGCCGAACAGGCCAGGATGGCCGGACGTTGTCGTTTTGCCATATCAGCTAAAGCGCTGCCCACGGCCGCCAGCCAAGGCCAGCGATCCTTGTCAGCCAGGGCGATGCCGCGTGCCATGTTTTGGATGTTGGCGGGCGAGTGGAAATCGTCCGCGTCCAGCCAGTCCAGACCCAGCAGCGCCGCCAAGCCTTGGGCCAGACTGGACTTGCCACAGCCCGACACACCCATGATGACCAGAGCGCGTTCTTCTGTCTGTGTTTGCAAGGAACGAAATCCTACAGCAAGCCGCGATTCCTTAGAATTTTCTTGCAACACACTACAATGTTCGGCGATGCTTTATTCTTCGTGGCAGCCCAGCTTTCCGGGGCGAAGGCAAAAAATTACCCCAGAGGCATGACAAGTCAGGGGCCTGCTGAGGTCTACAGAATCCAGTTAGACAAATATCCTGGCTCGCGCAAGGTAAATTTCGGCGAAAATATGAATTCCATTTTCTACACAAGCTCAGATGCGCGCTGCTTTGCACAAATGTTGGCCAAACCCCGATTTGCCAAATATCTGGATTGGCGCCAACAAAGCGTTCCAAGAGCCTTGGAGTTATACGCTCTAAATCACAATCTGGCCCGTGAGCTCCATGTCTGCTTGCATGTCTTTGAAATTACCTTGCGCTCCAAAGTCGATCTAAAATTGCAATGTCAGTGGGGAAGCGACTGGATCTTAAACGCAACAGGGCAGATGATGTCGTATCACACCCAAGAAATCGATAAGGCGACCGGTAAGTTCAAAAAGATCAAGAAGCGCGATCCAAATCATGACGATCTGGTCGCAAGCCTAACTTTTGGCTTTTGGACGGCGTTTTCGCAGCAGTACTAGAGAGAGCTTTGGTTTAGCAGCTTAGGCTCCATGGTGGCCAAGCCAAACGGCAAAGGCTGGGGTATGAAGGAAGCGGGAGAGTTCTTGACGCGCGTTCGCATGCTGCGCAATCGCATTGCCCATCATGAACCAATAGTCCATTTGAACCTACCAAAGATCTATCAAGAGATCGTCACAACAACGGGCTGGCTGGACCCGCATGCCGAAGCCTGGATTTGGCAGCATTGCGGTTTTTCAGACCTGTGCCCCGCAGGTCCGATTGTCTAAGCGATGCGCCCCCTTGGCGCCAAAAAAGAAGGGGAGACCCAAAGCCTCCCCTTCTTCAATTTTGCGATCTAGATCGACGAACTAGCCTAGTCTTCCAGGTCTTCGCCGGTCTCCTGGTCAACAATCTTCATCGACAGCTTGACCTTGCCGCGCTCGTCGAAGCCGATGCACTTGACCCAGACCTCTTCGCCTTCTTTTACGATGTCGCTGGTCTGCTTGACGCGATAATCGGCCAGGTTCGAAATGTGAACCAACCCATCGCGTGAGCCCATGAAGTTCACAAAGGCACCGAAATCGACGATCTTCACGACCTTACCGCGATAGATGCGACCCAACTCTGGCTCAGCAGCAATGCCGTCGATCCAGGCGCGCGCCTTGTCGATCGATTCCTGGCTGACAGAAGAAATGTTGATGGTGCCGTCTTCTTCGATGTCGATCTTAGCGCCGGTGACTTCCACGATCTCACGAATGACCTTACCGCCAGAGCCGATGACTTCGCGGATCTTGTCCTTGTTGATCTTGATGGTCTCCATCTTAGGCGCGTGTTCTGACATGCCGGTACGGGCGTTCGGCAGAGCCTTGGCCATTTCACCCAGGATGTGCTGGCGGCCAGACTTAGCCTGATCCAGAGCGATCTTCATGATTTCAAAGGTGATGGAGGTGATCTTGATGTCCATCTGCAAAGAGGTCACGCCGTCACTGGTGCCCGCAACCTTAAAGTCCATGTCGCCCAGGTGGTCTTCATCACCCAAGATGTCCGACAGAACCGCAAAGTCTTCCCCTTCTTTGATCAAGCCCATGGCGATGCCAGCGACCGGACGCGGCAGCGGAACGCCTGCATCCATCAGCGCCAGCGAGCCACCACAAACGGTTGCCATAGACGACGAACCGTTTGATTCTGTGATCTCAGACACCAGGCGGTAGGAATAGGGGAACTCGCTCTTGGCGGGCAGAACGGGGTTCAGCGCGCGCCATGCCAACTTGCCGTGGCCAATCTCGCGACGGCCTGGAGAGCCGACACGACCGGTCTCACCCACAGAGAAGGGCGGGAAGTTATAGTGTAGCAAGAAGTGCTGCTTGTACTCGCCGTCCAGGCTATCGATGATTTGCTCATCTTGCGCCGTGCCCAATGTTGCGGTCACAAAAGCCTGGGTCTCACCGCGAGTGAACAGGGCTGAACCGTGGGTGCGGGGCAGCACAGAGACCTGTCCCAAAATGTTACGAATATCGGTGGTGGTGCGACCATCGATACGCGGCTTACCCGCCAGAATGGCGCCACGCACCACGTCGGCAGACAGGCCCTTGATCATCTTATCAACGGTCAAAGTCTGATCGTCCTCGAACTGAGCCAAGACTTCCTCACGGATGGCAGCCAGCGTCTGAGAGCGCTCTTGCTTGTCGGTCAGAGTGTAGGCGGCTTCGATGCGCGCCTGAGCCAATTCTTTGACCTTGCCAAGCGTTGTGTCGTAGTCGGCCGGCTTTGCGGGAAGATCCCAGGGCTCTTTCGCGCAGTCTTCAGCCAGATCGACGATCATGTCGATAACGGGCTGGAAGGCCTTGTGCCCGAATTCGACCGCACCCAGCATGACGTCTTCCGACAATTCCGAGGCCTCAGATTCGACCATCAAGACGCCTTCGCGCGTACCGGCAACGATCAAATCCAACTTGCCGCTGGGGTCTTTGCAGTCCGCAGAACTCGGGTTCAGGACGTATTCGCCGTCTTTGAAGCCAACGCGCGCGCCGCCAACGGGGCCCATGAAGGGCAGGCCAGAAATGGTCAGAGCCGCAGAGGCAGCGATCAGCGCCACGATGTCCGGATTGTTTTCCAGGTCGTAGGACATAACGGTGGCGATGACCTGCACCTCGTTGAAGAAGCCTTCAGCGAACAGCGGGCGGATCGGGCGGTCGATCAGGCGCGACGTCAGGGTCTCGTTTTCAGACGGACGGCCTTCGCGCTTAAAGAAACCGCCAGGGATACGACCAACCGAAAAGGCTTTTTCCTGATAGTTGACCGTCAGAGGGAAGAAATCCTGACCCGGCTTGACGGATTTGGCACCAACGACGGTCGCCAGCACAACGGTCTCGCCGTATTGAGCCAGCACCGCACCGTCGGCTTGACGGGCCACGCGGCCAGATTCCAGGGTCAGCGTGCGGCCGCCCCATTCCATAGATTTTTTTGTAATCTCAAACATACATCTTCTTTCAATTGTATCGGTCCGCCAACAACGCGGGGGCGCTGCTGGTGGCTAAAGCAGCCAGACCGACGGGTCAAAGATCTCAACAAAGCTCCAAGATCTCTGACCCGCAGGCCCGAGCGCTCAAGGTGTGGTTCTGCAGGCCCGGCGCCAAACAAGCTGGCGCAGGCCTAGGGTTCTCTTGGCCTCACATGGCCACCGCCGGTTGGAACCGACGGCATCTAGCGGAGACAAAGCGGGTTAGAGGGAGGGGACACTGCTCGGCTCTGGGCCGCGACGCAGCGCTGGCAGGGACCCACCGGCGCAAGAAAGCAGCGATACGAGGGGCGTGATCATACGAGGGGCGTAATCAAACGCAAAAACGGTCTGAGCGCAAACTCAAACCGTTCTCAAAACCGTTTCAATGGGCCCAAGCCCATCGGTTGTTACAGCCAAAATTGGACCGATGTTTGTCCGCGATGCCAGGGGTTGCACCCAAGCCTTGCCCCCATGTCGGCTCAACAGAGCCCGCGCATGCGAGAGCAAAGCAAGAAGTCAACAACAGAGTGGAAGAACTTTCGGGCAACGGGCGGTCGGTCTCGTCAGCTGTTTTCCGCAAGGTCGCCTTGGTGGCGCAAGCCCTCGCGACACAGGCCCTAGCGACGCAGGCCTAGGCGCTGAATCAGCGACTGATAACGCGCGTGATCTTTCTTGCGCACATAGTCCAACAAGCGGCGACGCTGACCCACCATGACCAACAGACCGCGGCGTGAGTGGAAGTCGTGTTTGTGCTCTTTCATGTGCTCGGTCAGGTTCAAAATCCGCTGAGTGAGGATCGCAACCTGCACTTCTGGAGAACCGGTATCGCCTTCTGCAAGGCCATATTCTTTAATCAGTTCGGCTTTACGCTCTGCCGTAATCGACATCGACTTTTTCCTTTCTAGTCGTCTTTAGCATCAACGGTTGAAAACCCGGACCGGTTTCACCACGCCTGCGTCGAATTCAGCTAAAGCCACCGCTTGCCCCTCCAATCGGAGCCAAAGACGATTATCGCCATCCTCGAAGGCTTCCCAGAAAGAGGCCGACAGACGATGATGATCAGATCGCTTTAAAAGTGGAAGACTTTGACCGTTACGAACACTTTGAGCTTCGCCGGGGGTCACGTCCAGCGCCGGGATGTCGTCCAGCGCAGACTCAAGCGACAAGAGCCGCTCAAACCGCTGCTCCCTATGCTCCAAATCTTCTAGGCTGTCCAGACAAATCGCCTGGGATTCACTAAATGGCCCCACTTGGCAGCGCCGCAGCGTCACGATGTGCCCGCAGGTGCCCAGGGACTCGGCCAAATCGCGGGCCAGCGAGCGCACATAGGTGCCTTTGCCGCAGTAAACGCGCAAGTCCGCTTCGTCGTCGCAGGCCTCGACCAGCTCAATCGAGTCGATCCAAACCTGCCGCTCCGCCAGCTTGACCTCTTCGCCCGAGCGCGCCAGGTCGTAGGCGCGCTGGCCATCGACCTTGATCGCGCTGTAGGCCGGTGGTCGCTGCCAAATCTCGCCTTCAAACTCCGCCAATGCCTGCTCTATGGCCTCGGGGGTGGGCCGCTGGTCGCTGGTGGCGATCACCGTGCCGTCGCTGTCGTCGGAATCGGTAGCCTCGCCCCAGCGCACGGTGAAATCATAGGCCTTCATGCCCTCCATGACGAAATTCACCGTCTTGGTGGCCTCGCCTAGCGCGATCGGTAGCAGGCCGCTCGCCAGCGGGTCCAGGGTGCCGCCGTGGCCGGCCTTTTGCGCATTGAAGGCGCGGCGCACCTTGCCCACCACCGGGGTGGAGTTCATGCCCACGGGCTTATCAATGATAATCCAGCCGTGGACGGGATCGCCTTTTTTACGTCGTGCCAAGGGTCTGTCGTCGTCGCTTGCGGGCCGTCGGGCAGCCCGGTTGAAGGGAGCGCCCTTATACGCGCTGGGGCTTAAAAGTCTAGTCGCAGTTGACCATCCAAGGTACGCCAAAGCGATCGCGACAGGTGCCAAAGCCGCGCGCCCAAAAAGTGGCCTCGTAGGGCATGGTGATCTCGCCGCCTTCGGCCAGGGCCTCAAAGACACGTCGCCCCTCTTCGGGCGTATCCCAAGCGGTCTGCACCGAAATACCATCAATGACGACCGGCGGACGGCCCGGGGCATTGTCCGAGGCCATAATAACGCTGTCGCCTAGCTTCAGTTGGGCGTGCATGACCCTTTGCTTGTGGTCCTCGGGCACCTCAAAGGCCGGCTCGTCGCCCGACGGCTGCGGCATGTCGGAAAAAAGCATCAGCACGATGAGCTCTGCACCCAAGATGTCCACGTAGGCTTTGAAAGCCTCCTCGCAATTGCCATTGAAGACCAGGTAGGGCGCGACTTTCATGGATTTCTCCTTTGATTGCATTTGATTGCGTTGGGGTCATGCGCCCTGATTTTGCGGCAAGGTTTTGCGCCGGGCGCGCGCCATAGTAGCTTTTGTTGCGGCTGGACCACAAATTCTGAACTGCTACACTGTGCGCAGGTCGCCATAGAGCTCTTCAATAGTTGCGGCTGGACCACAAATTCTGAACTGCTACACTCCGCCATCGCAGCGAAGGCGCGAAGCAATTGTTGCGGCTGGACCACAAATTCTGAACTGCTACACTGCAAATTGGCGTCGCCGCTATCATCAGCTTCGTTGCGGCTGGACCACAAATTCTGAACTGCTACACTAATGCGATAGGCGGTCTGGTAGTCCTGGCCGTTGCGGCTGGACCACAAATTCTGAACTGCTACACTGAGAGCGATGCGCTCTTGACTGGCGATCTGTTGCGGCTGGACCACAAATTCTGAACTGCTACACTCTGGCCGAGATCGATCGCATCATTGCGAGCGTTGCGGCTGGACCACAAATTCTGAACTGCTACACTTTGGCCTGGCGCACCGCCGCCACCGCCGAAGGTTGCGGCTGGACCACAAATTCTGAACTGCTACACTAAGAAGACGTACAAGCTGCAGAGCAAGCAAGTTGCGGCTGGACCACAAATTCTGAACTGCTACACTTAGATACCGGATACGCTTTTGTTTTTGCAAAAGAATATCCGGTTTTCTTGTAAAAAATCCATGCATTTTGCCGTGATTCTGGCCGGTTTTACCTCGTTTTTTTCGCGCGAACGATCCCGCGCGCGGCGCCGCTCTGCCTATCCTAAAGCAAAGCCCGAGCAACCGCCATCGATTGTGCCAAAGATCGGCAAGGAGTATTTGCAGCACAATTAAATAGTGTGGGCGCGCCCTGTGATTGCAATTCAACGAAACGCGCTCTAGAGCATGCCGCGAATGAGTGGCACTACGAATGAGCATGGACTTGCGTTAGAAATCAGCCAGCTAGAGCGGAAGGGCTGTTGCAAGGTCAGCGCCCGACGCTCTAGAACGCCACGCGAACCCGCTACACGCCCTGCCTTGTGCCTCGCGCTAGTGCCTCGCCCTACACTTAAGCGGCATCGGTCTTGAAGCTCAGGGCCAGGCCGTTGATGCAATGACGCATGCCGGTTGGCTGGGGGCCATCGTTGAAGATGTGCCCAAAGTGGCCCTTACAGCGACGGCAATGCACTTCTGTGCGCACCATAAACAAGGAGCGGTCCTTTTTCGTACGCACCGCATCGGGCAAGGATTGCCAGAAGCTGGGCCAACCCGTACCGCTGTCGAATTTTGCCTCGCTTGAGTAGACCGGCAAATCACAGCCTGCGCAATGGAAGGTGCCTTTGCGCTTTTCATCGTTCAGCGGTGAGGTGAAGGAGCGCTCGGTCGCATGCTTGCGCAACACCTTGAAGGCGTTCGGCTCCAGCAGTTCGCGCCACTGCGCTTCGGTCAGCTCAATCTCATAGGCATTGGGGTCGATCAGCGGGGAGAGGCCAGCGCTAACGTTGGTGTGGGTCATAGGGTCTCCTGATTTGGGGGCACTGCCCATAGAAGCCTGAGGGGAAGCGGTCTTGTTGTTGGACG
Source organism: Alphaproteobacteria bacterium (assembly GCA_030432195.1). GTDB lineage: Bacteria > Pseudomonadota > Alphaproteobacteria > UBA7985 > JAUIBT01 > JAUIBT01. Next base: position 24,666 of record JAUIHE010000004.1, on the reverse strand, counting down.
CAAAGCTGTTGCTTGACCGCCACATCAGCCCCAGACCGGTCGTGCCGGCAAGGCCCGCGAGGCCCAAGAGCGCGGCGCGGCGAGTGAGCTTGTTTGACATAGTGCATCCTTTCACTTGATTTGGGAAGGGCGCGACCTGATAGCAGGGCGCGTTTCGATTGCAAGTCAGGTGATGCTGAAATGGGGCAAAGGCAGGGCAAGCGCCCGCCTCACGCATCCTTGTGAGGGGTCGTGATGAAACAGGCGGCTTTGTAACAAACTGTGAGCGGGTTTTGCGGCTCAGACGGCGCCGAAGCCAGCAAATGGGCCAGCAAATGGGCCAGCAAATGGGCCAGCAAATGGGGCAGCAAACGGGGCAGCAAACGGGGCAGCAAACGGGGCAGCAGACGGGACAGCGAACGGCCCCCCACCAAGGACCGTGAAAAGCGGCTTATACGGAAGCCGCACCGCAGTGACCGCTAACTCTGTCGATACGGCGTTGAAAAACAAGTCGGATCACAGCGGCGCACGGTATGGAGCGGCGCGGCTTTGGTATTAGGCGTCGCGCGGTGGCTCCGGCTTGACATCGACCTGAAGCACAGGCGAGGCAAACTGAATGCCATCGGTCTCTGTTTTGATTCGCAGTTCTTGCTGCGGGAAAGGGATGGAGATGTCGTGCTGCTGGAAAGCCTCAAAAATCGCCAAGCGCAACTGATGGCTTACGGTCAAGACGTTGAAGATATCCGCGATGTGGACGCGCAGTTGGAAATCCAGCGAGGAATCGCCAAAGTTCGCGAGGTAGACCATGGGCGCTGGCGCGCGCAGCACCAACGGGTTGTCGTTGGCGACCTGATACAAAAGGGCCTCGACTTGCTTGGGGTCCGATTCATAGGCGACCCCAACCGTGACCATGACCCGGCCCTTATGCGACCGGTGAGTCCAGTTGGCCACCGGAGAGGAGATCAGCTCGGAGTTGGGAACCATGATAGCGCGGCCGTCGAAGGTCTCGATTTCGGTCGCGCGGATAGAGATGCGTTTGACGATGCCTTCGCCTGAGGCCAGCACCACCCAGTCCCCCAGCTTGACCGGGCGCTCAAACAGCAAGATCAGTCCTGAAACGAAATTCGACACAATGGCTTGCAGTCCAAAGCCGATACCCACCGACAAAGCGCCCGCGATCAGGGCAAAGCGCGACAGGTCCAAACCTGCAACGCCCAAACCGACCAAGCCAGCGATGGTAAAGCCGACATAGCCCAACAGCGTCACCAGCGAGTGGCGCACGTCAGCCATCAAGTTGGTACGCGGCAAGACCTGCTCGGCCATGACGACCTTGATGTAGCGCACGGCCATCCAGGACAGGCCAAACAAAACCCCGCCCAGGATCAAATTGAAGGGCGACAGATTGAGCGAGCCAACCGATATCGGTTGTGCCAGACGGTCCAGCCAGCTCCACAACGCCCAGGCGTCATAGCCCATGAGCATTAGGACCAGGGGCAGCCCCAGGGCCAGCAGCAGGGTGTTGACCGCCAACACCAGCCAGAAGCGCTGGATATCGCTGGCGCTCTCCTGCCCTTCGGGGGGCGGCGGGCTCTCGCTGCTCGCGGATTGAGGGGCGACCGTTTCGCTGCTGCTGTCGAGCCAAAGATAGAGGCTCAGCCTTAGGGCGGCGGCCACCATGAAGACCATCAAGACGATCCAAAGTCGCGGCAGAACAAAACCGACCATGGCGATGAAGCCTAGGATTAGCCCGGCTAGCGCCAACCAGGGGCTGTTACGCAGCGCCCAGCGCAGTGGCCAAGCGCCGAAGATCCACGGGAAGAACCGCAAGAATAGACGGCGGTAGCGTGGCAGACGCATCAGCCAGAACAAACCCAGCATTTGCAGGGGTGCAAAGACCAGGGCGGTCAACCACTCGCTTTCCACGGGCTTGTCGAAGATATCAATGAGCCCTTGCAGCACGAACTGAAGGCTAACCAGGGCCGTCACCGCCACCAACACCAGCGATTCTTGTATCCGACTGTCTTGCTTGGGAGTTCCCGCCTGGGGGGCCTGGGGGGGCAGGGGGGCGTTCGCGTCGGCCAAAAAGGCCCCCGCGGCGGGCCGAGCGCTGACTTGATCAAGCCACTGCGGCAAGCGCGCGACCAACAGGCAGGCCGCAAGGCAGCCGACCAAACTCGTCACCAGCCATGAAAACGAGCTGACCAAATTCAGCTCAACATGGAACAGCAACACAAAGCCCCCGGCGCTGAGCATCAGCCAAAGCGGTGGCCACAGCTGGGCAATGCCGCGTTCGACGATCGCCAACCGCCCAGCGACAGAACCGTCGGCGATCCAGCCGCGTCGCTGCCCATAGCGCCGCAGCAAGGCGAACGGCAGGGCCAAGACGGCCAGCAGAAAGACTAGATAGACCAGCAGACTTGTGGCGACTCCTGGCTTGGCAAGCTGCGTCGCGATGGCCTTGAGGCGAAAGCTGACCAGTGAGCTGGTGCTTTGAACAAGCCCCGAAATCAGATCGGGCACCGTGAGCCAAAACGCGGCGCTGTAGACCGCTGGGGTCGGCGTAAAGATGTTGGCCAAGAATAGATCCCGGCGTTGATCGGCAATCAGGCCCAGTTGGCGATCCATTTGCATCAGCAAGGTGTCGGCTTGGGTGACAAGGGCCAAGAAGGGGGCAAGCAAGGCCTCGACCTCGCCCCTCAACTTGGCAAGGCTGGCTTCTTCTTCGCTCTGCCCTTCGCTGCTGGTCGGGGCCAGGTCGGCCAGCTTCAGGCTGATCGGTGCGGAATTCGTCGTCAGCTCATCACGAAGCGCCTGCAAGTTGGCGCTTTCGCTGCGCAACAGGCTGCGAAGCTGTACGAGCCTTTCTTCGGCTAGACCGTTTTCGCTCAGTAACTCCTGGTCAATGCCGTCTAGGCGCGTGCTGAGGCTCTCGATGCGTGCGGTGCTGCGCTCGATTAGCGCTTGCTGCTCAGCGGTCAGTTTGAGGTTAACCGGTGTGGGGATGGTCTGGGGGGAGACGGTCGCTGCGGGTTCCGACGGCTCGCCGGTTCTTTCAAGCCCCGTGCTTTCATTGCTGGTGGCGGGCGCAGCCGTCTGGCTGGTCGCAGCATTGCTGGGCGCGGCGGTTTCGCTTTGGGCCAGACCGGGACCAGGCGCCGAGGACAGCGCCAGGGCCAGGCCTACCAATAGGCTCAGGCTCAATGCGCGCCAGGCGAACGGGCGGCTCCGCTGCGGTTCGATTATTGGAAGCAAATTAAAAGGGCGGCGCATGGGCATAGGCTCAGCTTAAACAGGCAGGAGCTGCAGAGCAATGAAGCGGCAGCAAATCAACCGGGTCAGGTGGGGGCGCAACGGCTACAATCCAAATCAGGTAGCCCCCTTGCGTGGCAAGGCAACAGTTTTTTCGTCTCACACGGGCTAAGGCCGCGGGGTGGGGGACAAGTCCTGTGAGGTGTGGCGTGAATGCGCTCTTCGTGGCAACAGCGAGGCGCAAGCGAGGCTGCCGGGGCCAGACTGCCCCGCTTTTGCAACCAGAAAAGCACATGTGCAAAACGCGGTTTTTATGGCCCGGCGCCGCCACCGTCTTGAGGTGAGGCCCTATGCGCGCAGCAGTTGTAGGCTGGGGGGATCGGGGGGTCGGGTGGCGATCGGCGCGCGCTCTAGCCCAGTGCGCAGAATTTACAGGAATTTGGGATGCAATTGGCACGGGCTTGGGTTTACATGGCGCATCAACTCTTTCTTACAGGCGCGCACCATGAAACTTGCTCCTTTCGACACTGGCCATCGCTTCTTTCGCGGCAATCTGCACGGTCATTCCGATCTCTCGGACGGCAAGCGGAGCCCGGCGGAGGTCATCGCAATTTATAAGGCCATGGGTTACGATTTTACCTGCTTGTCGGATCACTACATGCAGGGGCTCGACATCTCGGCCCCCAGCGTTCCTGACAGCCGCAGCCTGCGCGACGTGCGCTTCACCACGCTTTTGAGTGCGGAACTGCATTGTCCGGGCAAAAAGTACGATAAACGCGGCGTGTGGCACATAGTGGCCAATGGCCTGCCTTTGGACTTTGCCGCGCCGCGCGAAGATGAAACCGGCCCTGAGCTGGTGAGCCGGGCTTTGGCCGCCGGCGCCTATGTCTCCATTGCGCACCCCGAATGGTACGGGCTGACCATGGATGAGGCCATGAGCGTGTCGCATGCGGATGCTGTTGAGGTCTATAACCATTCTTGCGTTGTCGAGTGCGATCGAGGCTCGGGCATCGCGGTCGCCGACTACCTTTTGAACGAGGGCAAGCGGCTGAAATTCAACGCCACCGACGACAGCCATTTGGGCATTGATGATTTTGGCGGTGGCTGGGTCATGGTGGCCGCCGAACGCAACGATCCCGACTTGCTGTTGGCGGCACTCAAGGCTGGTCACAACTATTCATCGACCGGCGCCGAACTCCACGACCTGAGCTTGGAGGGCGACATACTGACGGTGCGCTGCTCGCCGGCGGTGTCGGTGGCAGTGGCAGGGCCGGGCGAGGTGTCGGCCGTGGCCATGGGCCCGAACCTGACCTACGCCGAAATCAACATCGCGCGTATTCGTGCCCGCGGTGGCTACTTCCGCGTCACGGTCATCGGCAATGGCGGCGCGCGCGCTTGGTCCAATCCCTATTGGTTCGACGAGCTGGAGCAGGGCTAGGGCTTTACTCTAGATTTTGTTGCTGCGCGCGCAGAGCAAGAGGTCGGCCAAAACGAAGGCCATCATGGCCTCGCCCACCGGCACGGCACGAATGCCAACGCAAGGGTCATGGCGACCCTTGGTGCGTACCTTGACCGCCTCACCGGCTGTGTTGATAGAGTTAGTCTCGATCAACAGCGAAGAGGTTGGCTTGACCGCGAAACGGACCACAATGTCTTGACCTGTTGAGATGCCGCCCAGCACGCCGCCCGCATGATTGGACAAGAACAACGGCTGACCATCGTTGCCGGGCTGGATTTCGTCGGCATTTTCTTCGCCGCGCAGGCAAGCGGCGTTAAAGCCCTCGCCAATCTCTACGCCCTTGACCGCGTTGATGCTCATCATGGCGGCCGCCAAGTCGGAATCGAGCTTGGCGTAGATCGGATCGCCCAGGCCAGCGGGCAGGCCGTGGGCCACGACCTCGACCACCGCGCCAATCGACGAGCCTTGCTTGCGGATGGCGCTCAGGTCTTGGTCATAGAGCGCTGCGGCCTTGGCATCGGGGCAAAAGAAATCGTTTTGATCGACCTGATCCCAGTCCCAGTTGGCGCGATCGACCTTTCGCGCACCCATTTGCACCAGCGCGCCACGTACCCACCAGTCCTGCTCACCCAGCGCAGCTTTCAGGATCTGGCGCGCCACGCCGCCTGCTGCCACGCGCATAGCGGTCTCACGCGCGCTGGAGCGCCCGCCGCCGCGATAGTCGCGAATGCCGTACTTGGTTTGGTAGGTGTAGTCGGCGTGACCGGGCCGGTACTGGCGGGCAATTTCGCCATAGTCCTTGGAGCGCTGGTCTGTGTTCTCGATCAACAGGCCGATAGGGGTGCCGGTGGTTTGGCCCTCAAAGACGCCAGACAAGATGCGTACTTGATCGGCTTCTTGGCGTTGTGTGGTGTGCTTGGATTGACCGGGGCGGCGGCGGTCTAGGTGGGGTTGCAGGTCGGCTTCGCTCAAGGGGACACCCGCTGGAACCCCATCAATCGTGCAGCCGATCGCTGGCCCGTGACTCTCGCCAAAGGTGGTAAATCGCAGGTGACGACCGAAAGAATTACTTGCCATAAAAGGAGTCTAGTCCGGCTCTTGAAGGTTAGGGCCAACTAATGCCTTTGCATTTCGCCGCGCGAAAGGAGGGCGAGCGGCCAAATTGCAGCGACAGAATCAGGACCAGCCCTGGTTAGCGTTGGGCGCGATGAGGCAGCAGCGAGCAGGTTCAAAGACCCACTCGCTGCGGCAAGGGTTTAGTTTTTGGGGCCCATGCTGGCCAATAGGTCGGCGATTTGCGGGGCCGAATCGACGGCAATCATACCAACGCCGTTGTAGCCCGCATCGACATAGTGAACTTCGCCCGTCACGCCGGTAGACAGGTCCGACAGCAGGTAGAGCGATGAGCCGCCAACCTGGTCGATGCTAACGTTTTTGCGCAGGGGCGCGTTCAGCTCATTCCAGCGCAAGATGGCGCGGAAATCACCGATGCCGGATGCGGCCAGGGTCTTGATTGGACCTGCTGAAATGTCGTTAACGCGAATACCGCGAGGTCCCAGATCGGCCGCCAGATAGCGCACAGAGGCTTCAAGGGCCGCTTTTGCAACGCCCATGACGTTGTAGTGCGGCATGACTTGTGTGGAGCCGTGGTAGGTCAGGGTCAGAATCGAGCCACCGTCAGCCAGGAAGGTCTCCGCACGCTTGACAACGGCAGTCAGCGAATAGACCGAGATATCCATTGAGAGCAGGAAATTATCGCGACTGGTGTTGAGGTAAGCGCCTTTGAGTTCGTCTTTGTTGGAGTAGCCGATCGCGTGAACGATGAAATCGATCGAATCCCAGTCTTGCTTAAGCGAATCGAACATGGCGTCGATGCTGTCGTCATTGCCAACGTCGCACTCGATATACTTTTCGATGCCCAGCTTTTCTGCCAGAGGCTTGACGCGCTTCAGCAACGCTTCGCCTTGGTAGGACAAAGCGATTTCCGCGCCTTGTTCGGCCAAAGCTTTGGTGATGCCCCAAGCAATCGACTTATCGTTCGCTAAGCCCATAATGAGCCCGCGCTTGCCTGCCATCAAACCAGCGCCTGCCTGTGCCTCTTGCGTCATCTTTTTCTCCGGACTGTCTTAGGGTCTCTCTTAGTGTCGTGAAATGCACGAATTGGCAAGCAGTCTTGCCTTAAATCCTTGCTCTGCGGGCTAAGAATCGCGCCCGGAACGCTCACGAGAACGCTTTTAGACGATCTGCTGGGGTAAGACAATTGTTTACCGGTGCTGATGGGCCACGCAAGACACATGCAAGACAAACGGAAGCCTTGCGCACGCCCGAAGAAGCGAAAACACAGGCGTCAAGCAACCCAGGGGATCCAAGAGAGATTGGCAAAGATATCCCCCTAACCCCCAAGTGCAGCGCACGATCATGCCTGGTGGCAAATTACACCATTGCCCAAACCCGAGGGCCTGCTAAGGAAACAGGTCAATAATGTGACTTTGGGACGTCTAGGCCTCGCTGCCCAGCTTCGAGCCTCAGATTTGGGTTGCTGTTGAACGGCCAGACTGGCTTGCTGGCCTGGCTTATCAAGGGTGACCTTTGAGAGCGGGTGGGAGCCAATAAACCGAAAAGCCGGTTGATGGTCCCTAAGCAGCGTCCGCCCATTGCAAGGGAGAGCAACCATGAACACCCAACCTGCGCGCCGCTCTTTGTTTTCGCGCCTGCCATCGACCTTACTGGCCGCCGCGGCGATGACAGCGCTTAGCCTATTGCTGCTTGGCTATGAAGCGGTTGGCGCTCATCGCCTGGGTCTGTTTGATCTGCAAGATCTTTGGCGCAACGATGATAACCTGCTGACTAGTGCGGTTGGTTGGCACGTGCTGGTGGGCTCCTTTGATCGTGGTCTGCAAGCCTTGCTGCCCGGTGCCAGCTTCCTGCCCGGTCTTGTGATCCTGACCTTGGTCTGCTGGCTGGCTTGGGGGTATGCCGCCTTGTTCATCTTCCGTCAGGCCAGCCACGCTCAGCTGGGGCGCGATAGCCTGGCTTGGTTGGGTGTGCTGTTTATCTTGCCCGCGGCCGCGATTATGGTGCCCTTGCTGTATGTGCAGTGGGTGCCCGACGGTCAAGCAACCGGCGAAGCAGGGTTTTTGGGGGTCATTGCGGATTTGGTTGCCGTATCTTTGGTCATGTTTTTGGCTGCTATTTTGCTGCTGCCCCGGCGTATCGCCTTGGGGGTCATTGCTGGACAGGCCCTGACCTGGGGCTTGATCTATGCGGTGGTCATGTGGGGCTTTAAGGCGATTGGCGTGCCAGCGCTTGGTCCGCTGTTCATGCTGGTCCTGGTCTTGTTTTTGCTCTGCCTGTTTTTCATGTTCGCTCTTCAGCGCGCGACCGATGGTCTGGCGAGCCTCACGGACTTAGGTGAGGGCCAAGCTCTGGAATACGGCCTGATGATCTTGGCCGGACTGGCGGCCTCCAGAGACAAGGTGTCCCCTGCCGAGTTAGCGACCGCTGCCCGCGTCCCGGTGGCCGAGACCGAAGAACTGTTGCGACGCTTTAAGGATGCCTCGTTGGCGCGTTTGACCCAGGGCCGTTGGGCTGGGGTTTGGCCTCCAGAGCGCACCCAGGTTGAAGCGGTGGCCGGGGCTTTGGGCCTTTCGGGCAAGGTGGCCGCGACGGCGGCAACGCCCTTGGTCGGCGAGGCGCATAATCTGGGTTGGCAAGGGGTCAGCTTGGCGGATTTGACGAGCATGCCGGACGAGGCGGTCCGCAAAGCGCCGCAAGAACCGCACACCTTGGAAGCCATTGACGCCCAGAGCGCTGAAGCTATGCCTTTGGCGCCCCGGCCCGTATCTGCAACAGTGGGGCAAGCATCCGCGGCGATCGCTGCCGCGCCGAACCCGCGATCTGCGCCAGAAGCGACGCAAGAACCGCAATCTGAGCCCCAGCCCGAAGCCCAGCCTGAAGAAGTCCAGCCCGAGCAGGCATCGTCGCCAGCGCAAGAGGCCCACGCACCCGGCTCATATACATCCGGTGGGCACCGAATGGTGCGCTCGCCCGAAGCCAGCGCACCGCCGCAGGCCACCCCACAGACCCGCGCCTTGCATTTGGCGCTTGGCCGTCCGGCAAGCGCTGGTCAGCAAGCCGGTATCTTGGGGGCGGGCGATTATGATGTCATGGTCAGCGGTCATTCACCCTGGCAGGCGGGTCAAAGCCAACCGCAAGCGGCGAGCGCCGACGGCATTGTTGGTGCCCAGGACTATGCCGCGATGACATCGGGCGGGTCGCCTTGGCGTGATACCCAGGGCGAGGGCGAGGGCGAAGCCGAGGCCCACGACGATTCGGTGACCTTGGATGCCATTCGCCGCGAGATTCAGGCTTTGATGGACGAGGAGAGCTAAGCAGAGGCTGCTTGTTGCCCCGGCGTCGATCGGGTCGATCAGGCCAATCGTGACAAGCGGGCCGCCAATCTGATTTGCCTTAAGGCAGAGGGGCGCTAGCCTTGCTAGCTTTAAGAACCACATATATGGCCACGCTGCGGTTCGGCGCGAACAGATGCCGACAGCGGCGCATGACCAACACTTGCGGCCCTGTGGCGACAAGCCCTACAGCGGTGCAAAAGGAGACCTGGAATGATCGATTGGGATGAAGCCTTTCAGCGCTTTGAAGAATGGTATGGCGAAGCCAAGGCGGCCGAGATCAACGATCCGAACGCCATGTCCTTGACCACCTTGGACCCCGACGGCTGGCCGTCCGTGCGCATCGTTCTCATGAAGGATTTCGACCGCGACGGCTTCGTTTTCTATACCAACACCCAAAGCCGCAAGGGTCAGGCCATTGCCCATGATCCGCGCGTTGGCTTGTGTTTCCACTGGAAGAGCATCCGCAAGCAGGTGCGAATTGAGGGCACAGCAGAGCCTGTTAGCACAGGTGAAGCCGATGAATACTATACCCAGCGCCCGCACGGCAGCCGCCTGGGCGCTTGGGCTTCCAAGCAGTCGGAGCCTCTGGAGGAGCGCTCCATTCTGATTGAGCGGGTGCGCCAGATGGAAGAAAAGTACCCCGAAGGAAGCGATGTGCCGCGGCCAGAACATTGGTCCGGCTACCGGGTGCGTCCCAAGACCATCGAGTTTTGGAAAGACATGCCTTTCCGTCTGCACGAGCGCTGGCGCTATAGCGCATTGCCCGACCAGAGCGGTTGGACGACGACTTTGCTTTATCCTTAGGGCTCTATTCCTAGGGTTTGTCTCGGGCCCTACCGTTTGCCTTAGGTCCGAACGTCGGTTTTGGTCCGAGCATTTGCATTTTGGGCGCCAAGACCAACGCGTCTGGCGGACTTGGCAAATTGCGATATCTCAGGGACAAAGGGCGGCGCGCGGTCTAGACTAAAGGTCTATGAGTTTACTTTCGGCATTCAAACGTCCGCCTGCGGCTCTGTTCGATGATCCGGCTGCTGCCAAGCAACAGCGGGGGCCAGCCTATATTACCAGGGATCTAACAAAGACCTATGGCGAAGGCCGCTCGGCCGTGCACGCGCTGCGCAGCGTTGACCTGGAGATAACGCAAGGCGAGTTGGTGGTTTTGCTGGGGCCCTCAGGCAGCGGTAAATCGACCTTGCTGAACATCCTGGGCGGGCTGGATCGGGCCACCGCGGGCCAGGTTCATTTTCTCGATCATGATCTGACCCTCATGAACGACCGGCAGCTGACGCGCTATCGCAGAGATCACGTGGGCTTCGTCTTTCAGTTCTACAATCTCATGCCGAGTCTGACCGCGCGTGAAAATGTTGAGCTGGTGACCGAAATCGCCCGCCAGCCCTTGCCCGCCGATGAGGCGCTTGCCCTGGTGGGGCTAGGGGAACGACTGGATCATTTTCCCTCACAGCTTTCGGGCGGTGAGCAACAGCGCGTGGCCATTGCGCGGGCCATTGCCAAACAGCCGACCGTGCTGTTCTGCGACGAGCCGACCGGGGCGCTGGACAGCCAGACCGGCCGCGCCGTTTTGCGGGTGTTGGCCGACGTCAATCGCAAGCTGGGCACAACGGTCATGATCGTGACCCACGCCGCCGCCACGGCTGCCATGGCCGACAAGGTCTTACACTTCGCCGACGGCCAAATTCGAAAAGTGGAGCGCAATGCGAACCCCGCGGCGCCAGAGGATATCCATTGGTAGCCCGGACTAGAGTGTTGGGCTCTTGGCAGGTCGCGCCGCTGACCGCCAAGCTGGGGCGCGATCTTTGGCGCATCAAAGGTCAGGCCGCCGCGATCGCGGTTGTTATCGCGATTGGCGTCATGATGCAGGTCATGATGGCGGGCTTGGTAGCCTCTTTGTCCGAGACAAGAGACGCCTACTACCAAGGCTATCGTCTGGCTCAGGTCTTTGCCCCGGTTGCCCGCGCGCCAGAGAACTTGCGCGCTGAGCTGACGCGCATCGAAGGCGTTGCTCAGGCCGAGACCCGAATTGTCGGCGCCGGACGGGTTGAGATTGAAGGGCGACCCCTGCCAATCGCCGCCCGCCTCCTGTCCTTGCCCGATTTTGGCGAGCCGAGGCTAGGGGCTCTGTTTCCGGTGTCGGGCCGCGGCCTTGATGCCAGCGCCCGCAACGAAGCTTTGGTGCTTGAGAGCTTTGCAAAAGCACACGATCTCAAGCTTGGTGAGCCGCTAACCGTTACAATGAACGGGCACCGGCGCCAGCTAACGATGGTTGGGCGCGTGCAATCGCCGGAGTTCCTCTACACCGCTGCCCCAGGTGAGCTTATTCCCGATGATGCTCGTTTCGCGGTGCTTTGGATGAGCCGCTCGGCGCTGGCTGCCAACTATGACCTGGACGGAGCGTTTAACGAAGCCCTGCTCTCGCTCACCCGGCAAGCCCGTTTGACCGCGGTTTTGGCTGCGGTTGATCGCCTCCTAACGCCTTATGGGGGGCAAGGCGCCTATGGCCTTGAAGACCAGTTTTCGAACCGGTTTGTGTCCGAGGAAATCAAGGGCCTGGAGGTATCAGCGCTGGTGGTGCCGCCGATCTTCTTAGCGATTGCCGCTTTCCTGCTCTATATCGTTATCAGCCGGATGGTCCAGGCCGAGCGCCAAGAAATTGGCCTGATGAAAGCCTTTGGCTACACCAATATCGAAGTGGGCTGGCACTATATGCAGTTGGTGTTGGCTATCGCATTTGCGGGTGCTTTGCTGGGCTGTGGGCTGGGTATTTGGGCGGGCCAGGCACTGATCGGGCTCTATACGCAGTACTACAAATTCCCCTTCTTGGTCTTTCAGATGGAGCCCAGCGCCTTCGTCATTGGTATCCTGGCGGCTTTGGGCTCAGCTGCTGCTGGCAGCCTGTTTGTGTTGCGCCGTTTGGTGAGCCTGGTACCCGCCGAGGCCATGCGTCCGCCCGCCCCGGCGGATTTCAGCCGTTCCGCGCGCTGGGCACAGGGGTTGACCGGGCTGATGGACCAGCTCAGCCGCATGATCCTGCGCCGCTTGTTGCGCCAGCCTTGGCGCATGGCGGGCGCGGTTCTGGGCATCGCTTCTGGCATGGGGCTAACGCTGTCGATGCTGACCATCTATGCGGGCTTTGAGCGCGCGCTTGATCTCACCTTTCAGGTCTTGGACCGCAGCGATGCCAGTGTGGCCTTCTTGCGCCCCATGCCGCCCGACGCGCTCAGCGCCTTGCAGCGTTTGCCAGGTGTCTGGCAGGTCGAGGCACAACGCCATGTTCCGGTGGTGCTGCGCAATGGGCGCCACAGTCACAAATCCAGCCTAACCGGTCTGGGGCATCAAGCCCGGCTGTTGCGGGTGGTGGACGATAAGGGCCGCCAACAAGAGCTGCCCGGTGCGGGCTTGGTGTTGGCCAAACCGCTGGCCAAGATCTTGAATGTGCAACCGGGTGAAAGCTTGCGGGTCGAGGTGCGCGAGGGCGCGCGGCCGGTGCTGCAAATCCCCGTTGTGGGCCTTGCCGAGACCCTGATGGGTGCGCCTGTCTATATCAATCTGGAAGCCCTGAACCGCTTGTTGCAACAGCCGGGGCGGATCAATGCCGCGGCGCTGGAGATCGAACCCGGGCGCGAGGCCGAGGTCTATCGCCAGCTCAAGGACATGCCGCTGATCGCGGGGGTTAGCTTGCAGGCCGAGGCCAAACAGGCCTTTGAGACCCTGATGGATCAAGGCGCGGGTGCCATGCGCTTTGTCATGGGTTTCATGGCGTTTATCATCACCTTTGGTATCGTCTACAACGCTGCGCGGGTAGCCCAGGCCGAGCGCGCGCGCGATTTGGCCAGCCTACAAATCTTGGGCTATTCGCATTCAGAAGTTGCCTATGTGTTGTTGGGCGAACTGGCGGTCATCACTCTGTTGGCAATCCCACTTGGATCGCTGATTGGACATTTTCTGTCCTTCGCCATTGCAGAGGGCTTTTCGACCGAACTCTATCAAGTCCCAGCCCGTTTCATTCCCCAGACCCATGGCACAGCGGCGTTGACCGTTCTTTGCGCGTCGGCGGTCTCTGGTTGGTTGGTACAGCGCGGCCTGGCCAAGCGCGATTTGACCGCCGCTCTTAAGTCTCGCGAGTAGCGCCATGGTCACAGCCGCTCTACTCTCCATCCCCAAGGCCTGCAAAGGTGTCTTATGTCTAAGCAACGCTCCCCATCAGCTCACCGGCCTCGTTTGTCGCGCTTTGTCTTTATCGCGCTCGCCCTGATTTTAATTGCGGCCGGGTCGATCGTGGCGTTTTGGCCCCGCCCGACCCTGGTTGATTTGGCCGCGGTGGTGCGCGGGCCATTGCAGGTCAGCGTTGACGAAGAAGGCCGCGCCCTGGTGCGCAATCCCTATTTGGTGGCTGCGCCCGCGTCCGGGCGCCTTGAGCGCGTCGAGCTGTCGGTGGGTGATCTGGTTGAAGCGCACAAAACACCGCTAGCGCGCCTGTGGCCGAGTTTGCCGCCCGCGCTGGATGAACGCGCCCGCGAGCAGGCTCGTGCGGTGGTCAAAGCCAGCACGGCCGCCTTGGAGGTGGCCAAGGTTGAGCGGGCGTCTGCTGAGACCCAACTGGAGCAGGCCCAATCCGATCAAGCGCGCATGCAAACCCTGTTCGAGCGTGGCTTGGTCAGTCTGTCCGAACTGGAGCGCTATCAGCAAGTCCAGCGGGGAGCACAGTCGCGCCTGGAGGCCAGCCAGGCCGCCATCGCCTTGCGCGAGGCCGAACTGGCGCGCTCGCAAGCCCAATTGATGGACGGTGAGCCCTCGCCCGCCGATGCGGGCGCTGCTGGAGGCGCATCTCAAGAGCCCATGACGCTGGTTGCGCCAATCGACGGTCAAGTCTTGCAAGTGTTGCATCGCAGCGAGACGCCGATCGCAGCGGGCACACCTATCTTGGAGGTTGGCAATATCGAACAGGACTTGATGGTCGAAGTGGCGTTGGTCTCTAGTGATGCGGTACGCATCCAAGCGGGCGATGCGGTAGCGCTGGAAGCATGGGGCGGCGGCGAGAGCCTGCAAGGCAAGGTGGCGCGCATTGAACCCATCGCGGTCACCAAGGTTTCGGCCTTGGGCGTTGAAGAGCAACGGGTGCGCGTGACGGTCGATATCTTGAGCGCGCCAGAAGCGCGGCGCGGGCTGGGTCACGGCTACCGGTTGAAGGTGCGCATTATCACCTGGCAAGACGAGGACGCTCTGATTTTGCCCGCGGCGGCCCTGTTTCGCGAGGAAGGCGGGTGGGCGGTTTTTGCCCTAGAGCAGAGCGAAGAAAAGACCTGGACCGGCGCTGCCGTCAAGCGGCTGACCAAGCGCCTGGTTACGCTTGCGGCCAACAATGGTTTGCATGCCGCTTTGGATTCTGGACTGAATGAAGGTGATCAAGTCGTGCTCTACCCGGACAAAGACTTGCGCGAAGGTCAGGTCGTGGCGGATCGCAACAGCCGCTAGCTGGCGGCGGGTTTCCCGATTGAAAGCGGCTTGTCGGTGTTGGTTGCGCCTCGTCGGTCTCTGCTAGGGTTTCGTCCACACCGGGCCCTCGGCGGCATCATCAACCCAGGCCGTTAGCGCCGGAAATTCATCAAAGGCAAGCACGTGGGGCAGGGCGTCTACGGGCTTTTTGCGATACCCCTTAGTGAAGAGTGCAAAATCAACACCAGCGCGCTCGGCGGTGGCGGCATCGACCTCGCTGTCGCCGACATAGAGCCGAGGTACGCCCGTTGGCAGCCCCCGGAAGGCGGCCACAAGAGGCGCTGGATCGGGTTTGCGCTGCGCAAGGCTGTCGCCGCCGATCACCACATCAAACAGCTGAGCTAGAGCAAAATCGCGCAGCACATCATGGGTCGCTGCCTCCGGCTTATTGGTACAGATGCCGAGCGCACATCCCGTTTGCTTTAGACCCTCAAGCGTGGCCATGACCCCCGGAAACAGGCGGGTTAAGGCCGAGTTCTGGTCGCGGTAATGACGCATCATGGCGCTCACCAGCCGAGGGTGTTGATCCGGTGCCAGATCGCGCGCGCGCATGACCCGCTCGACCAGCTTGGGGACGCCATTGCCGATGAAACTGGTGATGGTTGCCAGATCCAGAGGCTCTTTGCCCTCATTCGCCAGCATGGCGTTGGCGGCGGCGTGAATGTCCGGCGCTGAGTGGATTAGGGTGCCGTCCAGATCAAAAACGAGCGCGGCACGCGGGTTTTGGCTCATCGTCTAGCGCGCGGCTTCACCGGCCGCGCGAATGGCACGGATGTTGTCACCGTAGGGCCCTGGATTGCTGACCGAGCCGCCCTTAAAGACGCCAGATCCTGCCACCAAGACATCGGCGCCCGCTGCCGCCATCAAAGGCGCGGTCTCGGGCGTGATGCCGCCGTCGATTTCAATATGGATGGGCCGGTCACCGATCAGCGCGCGCAGCTTGCGCACCTTGTCGATCTGGCTGTGAATGAACTTCTGGCCGCCAAACCCCGGGTTGACGGTCATCACGCAGATCAAATCCACCATGTCCAGCAGGTAATCGACATCTTCGATGCCCGTGCTGGGGTTGAGCGCGAGGCCCGCCTTGCAGCCAGCTCCGCGAATAGCTTGCAGCGTGCGGTGGATGTGAGGGCCCGCCTCCAGGTGGGCGGTCAAGATATCCGCGCCCGCGTCGGCGAAAGCCTGGATATAAGGATCAACCGGCGTGATCATCAAATGCACATCCATCACGGTCTTGATATGCGGGCGAATAGCCGCGCAGAGCTGAGGACCAAAGGTGATGTTCGGCACAAAATGGCCGTCCATGACATCGACGTGCACCCAGTCACAGCCCTGCGCTTCGATGGCCTGGATTTCTTGGCCAAAGTTGGCGAAATCGGCGGACAATATGGAAGGGGCGATCTTGATAGAACGATCAAAGGTCATGGTCTTTTCCTAAAAGCGGCTGCGCGTTTACTGGCCATCGCCAGACTGGTTGCGGTCAACATCTAGCCCGCCTTGGAAGACACGGCTAGCCCTTATGTCGGCTGCGCTGATCGTGCTCAGCGCCTGGCCGCTCAATGGCCCTTTGGCCTGGCTGAAGAGGCGATTGGCTTGGCGCAGGCGGGCGCGATCTAGGGCGTTGCGGATCGAGCGCGCATTGGCGAAGTGGGGTTGGCGACGACGCAATTCAATATAGGCGCTCAATGCCTGTTTGGCGCCCTCGTCCAGCAGGTAGTTTTGTTCAGCTAGCATGCGCTCAGAAATACCCATCAGCTCCTCACCGCTATAGTCAGGGAACTCGATATGGTGGGCAATGCGCGAACGAAAACCGGGATTGGCGCGGAAAAACATGTCCATCTTGTCGGCATAGCCCGCCATGATGACCACCAAGTCATCGCGGTTGTTTTCCATGACTTGCAACAAGATCTCGATAGCTTCTTGGCCGTAGTCGCGCTCATTGTCGGGCTTATAGAGATAGTAGGCCTCGTCGATGAACAGCACGCCGCCCATGGCCTTTTTCAACACCTCTTTGGTCTTGGGCGCGGTGTGGCCGATGTATTGGCCGACCAGATCATCGCGGGTCACGCTGACCAAATGGCCCTTGCGCACATAACCCAGGCGATACAATAGGTCCGCCATTTTCAGGGCAACGGTGGTCTTGCCGGTGCCGGGGTTGCCGGAAAAGGACATGTGCAGGGTCGGCGTTTGGTGGCTGAGCCCCAGCGCGCGGCGGGCACGATCGACCAGCAACAGCGCCGCGGTTTCGCGGATGCGCTGCTTGACCGGAGCCAGGCCGATCAAGTCGCGGTCCAGTTCGGCCAGAACGTCTGCGACGCCCGAGCTTTCGTATTCGCTGGCAAGATCAACGGCTTGCGCGGTGCTGGTCGCCTCATCGGCTTGCACTGGGCTGTTTATCTCGTCGCCGGTAGTCTCGTCGCTTTTGGTCGTGTCGTTGGTCACGCTTTGCTCCAAATCTAGGCTCATGGCCGCTCCTTCCTGGTTGACGGGTCTTTCCGGGTGGACTGGTCTTTCCTGGTCGAGGTGACGACATGCGGGGGGCCAGACCCGAAGACCCAAACCGGACGGCCCAAGCCAGATAGATCAAGCCAGAAAGTTCAGGCCAGGCCTAGCGGTTGACCTGCCAAGCGTACTTTTGCGCGCGATCGACATAATCGCTGCGGGTCATGGTGATGCGGGGTTCCTTGGCCGGACGGTTGACGATGAAGCTCATTTTTACCGACTCGATACCGCGTTCATCTTCAAAGGCGCAAAGGCGGATATAGTCATCGCCGTGCAGTTTGCGGCAGTCGTCCAGCTCCATCATCACGCCCTTGGCGTCGCGCAGGTCAAACATGGGGTTGCCCCACATTTCCCAGTAGGTGTTGCGCGGGTGCGGATCGTCGGTGTGCTCGATGCCGATCGCCCAGCCGTTTTCCAGGCAATATTCAACCTGCTTGGCGATTTGGACATCGTCCAGGTCGGGCAGGAAGGAAAAACATCCTTGAGTAATACGCATGTTGTGATCTCCTATTCTTGCGCCTTAAACGGCAACCGAGGCCGTCGGCACAAAGTCCGAGGTGTCGGTCGAGGTGTAGTTGAAGGTGATGTTGCCCCAGGTATCCAAGGCTGCTTCCAGCGGCTTGCACCACTTGGCGGCGTCGCGCAGGATCTCTGGGCCTTCGTTCTTGATGTCCCGGCCCTCGTTACGCGCCAGGATCATGGCCTCAAGTGCGACCCGGTTGGCGGTGGCACCGGCCTGAATGCCCATGGGGTGACCGATGGTTCCGCCGCCAAATTGCAGCACCACATCATCGCCGAATAGGTCGATCAGTTGGTGCATTTGGCCCGCATGGATGCCGCCTGAGGCCACCGGCATGACCTTTTTCAGGTCGGCCCAATCCTGCTCAAAGAAGATGCCGCGCGGCAGGTCTACCTCGTTGTAGCGTTCCCGGCAGACATTGTAGTAGCCCTGCACGGTCAGGGGGTCGCCTTCCAGCTTGCCGACCGCTGTGCCACAGTGCAGGTGATCGACCCCGGCCAAACGCAGCCATTTGGCGATGACGCGGAAGCTGATGCCGTGGTTCTTTTGGCGGGTATAGGTGCCGTGGCCCGCGCGGTGCATGTGCAAGATCATGTTGTTGTCGCGGCACCACTTGGAAATGGACTGGATCGCGGTCCATCCGACGATCAGATCCACCATGACGATGACCGAGCCCAGCTCCTTGGCGAATTCGGCGCGCGCGTACATCTCCTCCATGGTGGCGGCGGTGATGTTGAGGTAGTGGCCCTTGATCTCACCGGTCTGGGCCGAGGCCTTGTTGACGGCCTCCATACAGTACAAGAAGCGGTCGCGCCAATGCATGAAGGGCTGGGAGTTGATGTTCTCATCATCTTTCATGAAGTCCAGGCCACCCTTCAGGCCTTCGTAGACCACGCGGCCATAGTTCTTACCGGAAAGGCCAAGCTTGGGCTTGGTGGTGGCGCCCAACAGGGGCTTACCGAATTTGTCGAGGCGCTCGCGTTCGACGATCAGCCCGGTCGGTGGGCCCGCGAAGGTCTTTACGTAGGCCACCGGGAAGCGCATGTCTTCCAGGCGCGCGGCCATCAGCGGCTTGAAAGAAAAGACGTTGCCGATGATCGAAGCGGTCAGGTTGGCGATTGAGCCTTCCTCGAACAGGATCAAATCGTAAGCCACATAGGCGAAATACTGGCCCTCTTGGCCGGGCACGGGCTCAACCCGATAGGCTTTGGCACGATAGGAATCGCAAGCGGTGAGGCGGTCGGTCCAAACAACGGTCCACGTCGCGGTCGAGCTTTCGCCCGCCACCGCTGCTGCGGCCTCGATCGGGTCCACGCCATCTTGCGGCGTAATGCGGAACAGCGCCAAAATGTCGGTGTCTTTGGGCACATAATCGCCGTCCCAGTAGCCCATTTGGGCGTACTTCAAGACCCCGGCTTTGTAGCGTTCTTTGCCTTTGATCTCTTTGGGGGATTGCTGGTTCATGGCTCTTGCCTCCTCTTGGGGGGCCCCAATCTTTGGGGGCGGTATCGGGTGAGTTAGATCGGTGTTTGCGGCGCTGGCGTTAGGCCGCTCTTGCCAGGCCGAGCTTGGGGTCCAGGGCACCGCTGGCGTAGCGCTGGGCCATGTCATCCAGGTCGATCGGCTTGATTTTCGAAGCGTGACCGGCGGTGCCAAAGCGCTCAAAACGGTCCCGGCACAGGGCTTCCATTTCCTGCATGGCGGGGATCAAAAAATTGCGCGGATCGAATTGCTGGGCGTCTTGCTGGGCCACTTTGCGGAACTGGGCGGTCATGGCCATGCGGCAGTCCGTGTCGATATTGACCTTGCGCACACCGTGACGAATGCCGCGTTCGATCTCTTCAACCGGCACCCCAAAGGTCTGGGGCATCTGGCCGCCGTATTCATTGATCATGTCCTGCAAGGCCTGCGGCACCGACGAGCTGCCGTGCATCACCAAGTGCGTACCGGGCAGCTTTTGATGGATGGCCTCGATGGTGGACATGGCCAAGATGTCCCCATCGGGTTTGCGACTGAACTTGTAGGCGCCGTGGCTGGTGCCGCAGGCGATGGCCAAGGCATCACAGCGGGTGCGGGTGACGAAATCCACGGCTTGATCGGGATCGGTCAGCAGTTGGTCTTGGCTCAACTTGCCTTCAGCGCCCGAGCCGTCTTCTTCGCCCGCTTCGCCGGTTTCCAAGCTCCCCAGGACGCCTAATTCGCCCTCGACCGATGCACCGACCCAGTGGGCCATGCGGGCCACGCGCTCGGTGATGGTCACGTTGTAGTCATAAGAGGCGGGTGTCTTCATGTCCGCTTCCAGTGAGCCGTCCATCATGACCGAGGTGAAGCCGTGGCGGATGGCGCTCATGCAGGTGGCTTCGTTGTTGCCGTGGTCTTGGTGCATGCAGATCGGAACGTTCGGGAACATCTCGGCCAGGGCCTGGATCATGTGACGCAGCATGATATCGCCTGCATAGGAACGTGCGCCTCGGCTAGCCTGCATGATGACCGGTGCATCCACCGCTTGGGCGGCCTTCATAATGGCCAGACCCTGTTCCATGTTGTTGATGTTAAAAGCGGGCACGCCATAGCCGTATTCTGCGGCGTGATCCAAGAGCTGTCGAAGGGTAATCAAAGCCATTGTCGGGCCTCCTTGAAACGGAAAAGTTACTGCAAGCGCGCGGAACTGGCGGCGCTCTGCCAAGCCATGCGGCCAATGTGAACCGCGTTGTCGGCCATTCGGCAGGAAAAGCCCCATTCATTGTCGTACCAAGCCAGGACGCGCACCAAGCGGGCGCCCATGACCTTGGTTTGATCGCTGGCGAAGTTGCAGGAATGGGTGTCGTGGTTGTAGTCCACCGAGACCTTGGGCTCGGTTTCATAGGAGATGATGCCGCGCATCGTGGTGGTTGCGGCTTCGGCCATAATCGCGTTGATGTCGGCGACGCTGACATCTTTGCTAGCGGTGAAGGTCAAATCCACCGCTGAGACATTGGGGGTGGGGACGCGAATAGCCGACCCGTTCAGCTTGCCGGCCAACTCGGGCAGCACTTCGCCGATGGCCTTGGCGGCGCCGGTTGATGTGGGGATGAGGCTAACAGCGGCGGCGCGGGCGCGATAGAGGTCATCGTGGCGGCGATCCAAGGTCGGCTGGTCGCCAGTGTAAGAGTGGACCGTGGTCATGACACCCGCCTCAATGCCGACAGCCTCGTTCAAGACCTTGGCCAAGGGCGCGAGGCAATTTGTGGTGCAAGACCCGTTGGAGATAATGCGATCTCTGGCCTCCAAACGTGCGTGATTGACGCCGTAGACCAGCGTCTTGTCGGCGTTTTTGGCGGGCGCCGAGACCAGCACACGCTTGGCACCGCGCTCCAAGTGGACCTTAGAGCCTTCGTATGAATTGAATTGGCCCGAGCATTCCAGCACCACATCCACACCTTCCCAATCCAGAGTATTAGGCTGGTAGGTCGAGAACATTTGGATGGGGCCTTGGCCTACGTCCAAGGTCGGGCCATCAAGGCGGATTTCCTGGCTGAAACGGCCATGGACCGAATCGTACTTCAGCAGGTGCGCATTGGTCTCCAGCGGTCCGGTGGCGTTGATTTTGACAACTTGGATATCGTTGCGGCCTTGCTCGACGATGGCGCTCAAGGTGCAGCGTCCGATGCGTCCGAAACCGTTGATACCTACCCTTACAGTCATGCTTCTTTCTTTCCTTCTGCCATAAGGCGCCGCGCTGCCGTGGCGACCGCCTCTGGGGTGATGCCAAAATGCTGATAGAGCTGGGGCGCGGGCGCAGAAGCACCAAAGCCCGCCATGCCAATGAAGGCGTCGGTCGTGGTCAACAGACCGCCCCAGCCTTGGCGAACCGCGGCCTCGACGCCGACCCGCGGCGCGTGTCCCAGGACGCTGGCGCGGTAGTCCGCGTCTTGCTCCTCGAACAGCTCAAAACAGGGGGCAGAGACTAAGGCGACTTTGACGCCCTCGGCCTGCAAGGCGTCGGCGGCGGCTTGAGCGATTTCCAGCTCAGAGCCGGTTGCAATCAAGGTGATATCGCGCGGGCCTTCAGCTTCCCGAAGGACGTAGGCGCCCCTTGCGCTCAAGTTGTCGGCGAGCTGGTAGTCGGCCAACAGCCCCCGCAAATTGGGCAGGGCCTGGCGCGACAAGGCCAACACAGGCGGAAAGCGGGTCTCGCTCATGGCCAAGTGCCAGGCTTCGGCGGTCTCGACGGCATCGGCTGGCCGGAAGACCCGCATGTTCGGCATGGCGCGCAGGCTGGCCAGGTGCTCAACCGGCTGATGGGTGGGGCCATCTTCGCCCAG
Organism: Alphaproteobacteria bacterium; assembly: GCA_030432195.1. GTDB lineage: Bacteria > Pseudomonadota > Alphaproteobacteria > UBA7985 > JAUIBT01 > JAUIBT01. The sequence goes on along the minus strand of JAUIHE010000004.1, from coordinate 2,730 downwards.
CCCGATCGAATCGTGGGTCATGACATAGACCACCGGCACCTGCATCAGAGCCGACAAGCGCATGGCCGGGCGACAGTAATCCGCAAAGGCCAAAAAGGTGCCGCCATAGGGGCGAAAGCCGCCGTGCAGAGCCAGGCCGTTCATGACGGCGCCCATGGCGTGCTCGCGAATGCCATAGTGCAGGTAGTCGCCAGCAAAGGCCCCCTTGGAGACGCTGAACTGGCCCGAACTGCGGGTGTTGTTAGAGCCGGTCAAGTCCGCCGAGCCGCCGACCGTGTTGGGCAGCGTGGTGTTGATGATCTCCAGCGCCATTTCGCTGGCCTTGCGGGTCGCCACCTTGGGCGCATCGGCCATAAGCTGAGCCTTATAGCGTTGCATGGCGTCGTCGAGAGCTTGGGTATCGGGTTCGGCGTTCGCGGCCTCAAAAGCTGAGCGCTGGTCGCTTTGCTCAAGGCGGGTCTGCCAGGCGAGGCGAGCGGCTTGCCCGCGTGCGGCGGCGGCGTGCCAGGCGTCATAGACGGTTTGCGGAATGACGAAAGGGGCGTGCGGCCAGTCGAGGTTTTCGCGCGCTGCGGCGATCTCATCATCTCCCAAGGGCGCGCCGTGGGTGGCTTTGCTGCCCTGTTTGTTGGGCGCCCCGCAACCGATCAGCGTCTTGGCTGCGATCAGGCTGGGGCGTTGGTCGTCGCTGCGCGCTTTGATAAGGGCCTCGGCGATGGCCTCGGGATCGTGGCCGTCGATGTCTTGCACCTGCCAGCCACTGGCGGCAAAGCGCTGGGCCTGGTCGATAGAGGTCGAGAGATCCGTCGCACCGTCAATGGTGATGGCATTGTCGTCCCAAATGACAATCAAGCGGCCCAAACCCAGATGCCCGGCTAGGTCAATGGCTTCTTGGCTGATACCCTCCATCAAGCAGCCGTCACCGGCCAACACATAGGTGAAGTGATCGACCAACTCGGCGCCATAGCGCGCAGCGGCCATCCGCTCGGCAAGCGCCATGCCCACGGCGGTTGAAAGGCCCTGGCCCAGCGGGCCGGTGGTGGTCTCGATCCCCTTGGCGTGGCCGAATTCGGGGTGGCCCGCCGTGCGATAGCCCAATTGGCGAAAATTGCGCAGCTGGTCCATGTCCATATCGTCATAGCCCAGCAGGTGGTTGACCGCGTAGACCAGCATAGAGCCGTGACCTGCTGACAGGACAAAGCGGTCGCGGTCGGGCCAGGTGTCCTGGCTTGGATCCAGCTTGATGAAGCGGTTGAACAGCACAGCGGCAACGTCGGCCAAACCCATCGGCGCGCCGGGGTGGCCGGAATTGGCCGCCTGCACCGCATCCATGGTCAGGGCGCGAATGGCGTTGGCCATCACGGTTTCGTTGGCAAGATTGAGGTTGGCTTGGGTCATGGGGGCCTCCTGAAACTGGGCGGCGGGCGGCTATTTGGTCGTTTTGGGGGGAGTTGGCGTGTCTGGTGTGCTAGGCGCGCTTGCTGTCGCTCACCAAGCGGCGGACCATGGGGGTTAGGATCAACTGCATAGCCAGGTCCATTTTGCCGCCCGGCACCACGATCGAGTTGGCGCGGCTCATCCAAGAATTTTGAATCATCGAGGTGAGGTAGGGAAAATCGATGCCGCGCGGATCTTTGAAGCGGATGACGACCAGGCTCTCATCGGCGGTGGGGATCCAGCGCGCGATAAAGGGATCAGAGGTATCGACCACCGGCACCCGCTGAAAGTTGATGTCGGTCTCAATAAACTGCGGGCAGATGCAATGCACATAGGCGTGCATGCGGCGCAGGATGACATCGGTAACGGCCTCGGTCGAATAGCCGCGATGGGCCTTGTCGCGATGGATCTTTTGGATCCATTCCAAGTTCACGACCGGCACGACGCCAATTTTCAAATCCGCGAATTGCGCCAGATTGACCTCATGGTTGACCACCGCGCCGTGCAGGCCTTCATAGAATAACAGGTCCGCGCCGTCGTCAAAGGCCTGCCAATTGGTAAAAGTGCCGGGCTCGGTCTTCCAACGCTCGGCCTCGGTATCGTCGTGAACGTAGTGGCGCGTCTCGCCGCTACCGGTCTCGCCGAAAGTACGAAACACGTCCTCCAGCTTGTCCAGAAGATTGGCCTCATAGGAAAAGTGGCTAAAGGTGTGGTCGCCGTTGGCTTTGCGGCGCTCCAGCTCGGCGCGCATGGCGGCGCGGTCAAAGCGGTGGAAAGCGTCGCCCTCGATTGACACGGCCTTCACGCCTTCGCGGTGAAAGATGTAGTCGAACGTAGATTTGACGGTTGTTGTCCCCGCCCCGGACGAACCAGTGACTGAAATGATGGGATGCTTCTTGCTCATAACAGGTTCCTTTGAGCCCGAGCGGGCGCGTGGCTTGGGGAGGGGTTAAGCGCGGAACAATCCGCGTTCGCCGAACAGGGCCGAGACCTCGTGATCGGGAAGGTCGTAGTAGGCGGCCACGCGGTTCACCTTTTCGGCAGAGCCAAAAACAAGCGGCGTGCGGGCATGCAAGCTCTGCGCGGTCTTGCACATGATGGGATCGGAGCCATCGCTGGCCTTGCCACCGGCCTGCTCAATGACAAAGGCGATGGGCGCGCACTCATAACAGCCCGTTGACGAAGTCGCGTATGCATGATTCTCTGCCAGCTCGATTTGAACGGGGGACATGCAGATGGCGATGGGGCGTCAGACAGAGCGTCAAGGTGATTTGATGTTGGCATGGTCGGACG
>JAUIHE010000003.1 GCA_030432195.1 Alphaproteobacteria bacterium | reverse complement strand
GCGGGATATGGGCTTGAACCAGTCCGGTGATGGCCTGCTCGCGCATATCGCGCACCACGTCCACCACCTCTTCGGCGTCCATGATTTCCAAGCGTTGCTCGAACACCACCTTGCGTTGATCGTTCATCACGTTGTCAAATTTGACGACGTGCTTACGGATTTCAAAGTTGCGCTCTTCGACTTTTTTCTGGGCCTTTTCAACGGCTTTGTTGATCCAGGGGTGAACGATGGCCTCCCCTTCTTCCAGTCCCAAGCGCTTGAGCATGCCATCCAGGCGCTCAGAGCCAAAGATGCGCATCAGGTCATCGGTCAGGCAGAGGTAAAAGCGCGACTCGCCCGGATCGCCCTGACGGCCCGAACGACCGCGCAGCTGGTTGTCGATACGTCGGCTCTCGTGGCGCTCGGTGCCTAGAACGAACAGGCCGCCCGCGGCTTTGACGGTCGCTTTGGCCTCGTCAATCTCACGGCGGACGTCATCGGTGATCCGCTGGCGTTGGGTTTCGTCTTCGACACCCTCCAGGGACTGGCTGAGGTGCAGGTCGAAATTTCCGCCCAGCTGAATATCCGTACCGCGACCAGCCATGTTGGTTGCGATGGTGACCGCGCCGGGTCGGCCCGCGTCAGCGACGATCTGCGCTTCTTGCTCGTGATAGCGTGCGTTCAACACCTTGTGCGGGATGCCGCGCTTTTTCAGGCGCTCGGAGAACAGCTCCGATTTCTCGATTGAGACCGTGCCGACCAAGACGGGCTGCTGCTTGGTGTGGCAGTCCTCGATCTTGTTGATAATGGCCGCTACTTTTTCCTCAAAAGTCCGATAGACCTCGTCGTCATGGTCCTCGCGAGCCACCGGCTGGTTGGTGGGGATCTCCACGACATCCAGGCCGTAGATATCCAAGAATTCGTCAGCTTCAGTCGCGGCCGTACCGGTCATACCCGCCAAGACATCATAGCTACGGAACAGGTTTTGGAAGGTAATCGAGGCGACCGTGATGTTCTCGCGCTGGACGTTGACACCTTCCTTGGCTTCCAAGGCCTGGTGCAAGCCGTCCGACAGGCGGCGGCCCGACATGGCGCGGCCGGTGAATTCGTCGATCAGCACCACTTCGCCCTTGCGCACCATGTAGTGCACATCTTTTTCCAGCATGGTGTTGGCCCGCAGCGCCGAGTTGGCGTGGTGCAGCATGGTAATGGCGGCCGCATCAAACAGCGATTGGCCTTCTTCCAACAAGCCTTGCTCTACCATTTGCAGTTCGACGAACTCCAAGCCCTCATCGGTAAAGATGACCGAGCGCTGCTTTTCGTCCTTTTCGTAGTGCTCGGGCTTCAGGCCCTTCATCATGGCGTCCACGGCCTGATACAGCGTGCCCGAGTCGTCCGAGGGCCCCGAGATAATCAACGGCGTGCGCGCTTCATCAATCAAGATCGAGTCCACCTCGTCCACGATACCGAAATGGAAGCCGCGCTGCACCATATCCGCTTTGCGGTGCTCCATGTTATCGCGCAAGAAGTCGAAGCCGATTTCGTTGTTGGTGCCGTAGGTGACGTCGCAAGCGTAGGCGGCGCGGCGGGCGGCCTTAAGCTGGTCATAGGGCGTGTCTTCGGGCAGGCCCATGGATTGGCTGATACAACCGGTGGTCATGCCCAAAAAGCTGTAGACCTTGCCCATTTCAGCCGCGTCGCGCTGGGCCAGGTAGTCGTTGACGGTCACAACGTGCGCGCCGTCGCCAAGCAAAGCGTTGAGATAGATCGGCAGGGTTGCGGTCAAGGTCTTACCTTCACCCGTCTTGGCCTCGGCAATCATGCCCTGGTGCAAAACGATACCGGCAACGATCTGAACATCATAGTGCCGCAGCCCCAAGGTACGCTTGGCCGCCTCGCGCACAACAGCAAAGGCTTCGTGCATCAGGTCGTCCAGGTCTTCGCCTTTGTCCAGTCGATCGCGGAATTCTTGGGTCTTGGCTTTGAGCTCATCGTCGCTCAGGGCCTCCATTTCGGGCTCCAGTGCGTTGATCGCCACGACGTCCTTATTCAATTTCTTAAGGTAGCGATCGTTCGCCGAGCCGACGACACGGCGGATGAGAGATTGCAGCATGGGGGTCCTCAGGGGGGTAATCTAGCGCCAATGGCAGCCAATATAGAATGTGAAATGCCGCCAACACATAAGAGCGCAGCTCTGCCCTGTCAATTGAACCAAGTGACCAGGGCGCGCGTTGGGTCGTTGTAAACGCTTCGAGCGGTGATTGTGTGGCCGCGATACTAGGGCCTATTCCCAGGGCCTATTCCCAGGGCCTAATCCCAGGGGCTAACCCCAGGCGCCAACCGAGGGGGCCTTCCGGTTGCGACGCGCTGCGTGGCCTAGGCTTCTTCCAGTTCCCCGCGGTCTTCGCGTTCGTCCTTATCGGACTTTTCTTTGCCGAGCGCTGATGCCAGGGTCTTTCCCTCCGGCAATACCATGACGTTTTGCCCGTCGTAGTCCAGGATGCCGGTAATCAGCGCCTGGCACGCCAGCCGGACGCTGCGCGGAATCACGATCGCTTTACCGTCGCGCTCGCCTTTTTCGTAGTACTGGATGATGCGCAGTTTTAGGCCCAGGGCTTTGGCTGCTTCCTTTTGCGAGAGTCCCAGTTTGCGGCGCCACGCTTTGAAGGCCTCCGCGCTCATGATTTGCTTCTTGGATTTCTTCATTTTACCCGGGGAGTCAGAAAGGCATCTGGAGGGACGGATGCGCACTAGGATTGGTGGCCTCAGCTTAGCCCTGCCGCCAAAATCATGCAAATAATTCTTGCCAAAACGCAATTAGTGCATATATTGGAATCAACTTGTAGAGAAAGGAGCACATCGTGCGCTATTTAGTCGTATGGAAAGCCATGAGTGCAGCCAGCAAGCGGACGGATCCGGTCAAAGAGCGTGAAAAACGCATGGCCTATTCATCGCCGCTGCCACCCTTGGATAAGAAATCATCCTAAGGGTGTAAAAGTTGTCGGCTGTCTCTGATGCCATTTCCCGTTTTCCTAAAGAAAAAGGCCCCCAGATTCGGTTCTGAGGGCCTTTTCTTTTTCCGTATCGACGGTCGGCAATCTCGTCTGCCTGCAAGGGCGCCCAGCCTACAATCCTTGCCGGATCGGCCGGGCTCGACATCGGTTGCTTGCACGCTGGCGCAAAGCCCAAGCAACCGCCCTGCATTGCGCCAAAGATCGGCAAGGTGCATTTGCGGCGCAAGCAAATTTAACGAGCGCGCCCAGTAAAGATAAGCCAACGAAACGCGCTCTAGGGCCGCAGACCGGTGCGGTCGGCTGGTGCTGGCCTGTGGCTAGTGATTGAAGTGGCGCATGCCGGTGAACAGCATGGCCAAGCCCGCGTCATTGGCCGCTTGAATGACCTCATCGTCCCGCATAGACCCGCCGGGTTGAATGACCGCCTTAGCCCCTGCATCGATGGCCATTTGAATGCCGTCAGCGAAGGGGAAGAAGGCATCTGAGGCCAACACGCAACCTTGAGCCTCATCGCCTGCTTTCCAGGTGGCAATGCGCGCAGCATCCACGCGGCTCATCTGCCCCGCGCCGATTCCGACGGTGCGCCCGTCTTTGACCAATACAATCGCATTGGACTTTACGTGCTTGGCGACTTTGAAGGCGAACTCAAGATCGGCCCTTTCTGCTTCGCTGGCTTGGCGCTGGGTAACGCAATGGATCTGGTCGGGGTCCGCCCAGGTTTGATCGCGGTTTTGCAGCAAGAAACCGCCGCGCAGGGTCTTAACGACCAGGCTTGCCTCGCTGGCCGGGGTCTGATCGCCGGTAATTAGCAAGCGCAGGTTTTTCTTGGCTGTGAACAGGTCTTTGGCCTCATCGCTAACGCTTGGTGCCACCACGACTTCGGTGAAGATCTGGGTAATGAGCGCAGCGGTCTCTGCGTCCAGCTGCCGGTTCACCGCGACGATACCGCCGAAGGCCGAGGTCGTATCGCAAGCATAAGCCTGCTGATAGGCTTCGACCAAGTTGGCGCCCACGGCGACGCCGCAGGGGTTGGCGTGCTTGATGATGGCGACCGCAGGCTCTCGGAATTCGGAGACCAGGTTCAACGCGGCGTCGGCATCGTTGATATTGTTGTAGGAAAGCGGCTTGCCCTGCACCAATGTCGCCGCTGCCAAACCTTCGGGCTGGCTACCGCTGGCGTACCAAGCCGCGCCCTGGTGCGGGTTTTCGCCATAGCGCAGGGTGGCGATGCGCTTGCCCGCAAGGCTAAATTCTTCTGGAAAATCGACCTGATCTTGATGGGCCAACCAGCGCGCGATATCCGAATCGTAGGCTGCCGTATGGGCAAAGGCCTTGCGTGCCAGGCCGCGGCGCAAGGTCTCCCCCAATCCGGCGTCTTGCCAAGCATCTTGTACGGCTTGGTAGTCGCTGGGGTCCACGATGACAGCAACGCTGGCGTGGTTTTTGGCCGCCGCGCGCAGCATCGCAGGGCCGCCAATATCAATGTTTTCAACGCAAGTATCAAAATCCGCGCCGCTGGCCAGGGTCTGGCGGAAGGGGTAGAGATTGACGACCAGCAGGTCAATCGGGGCGATGCCTTCGGCCTGCATGGTTTCAACATGATCGGGCTTGCGGCGATCGCCCAACAGGCCGCCGTGGATCTTGGGGTGCAAGGTCTTGACCCGGCCCTCCAGGATTTCGGCCTGGCCAGTGTGCTCGGCAACTTCTGTTACGGCCAGGCCTTCGCTTTTCAAAAGGCGGGCGGTCCCACCCGTGGACAAGAGCTCGACGCCCTGTTCCGCCAGGAAGCGGGCGAAGGGCAGCAGCCCTGACTTATCGGATACGGAGAGCAGCGCGCGGCGAGGTATCATGTTGGTCTCTTTGGTGCAGGTCGTTGGAGCAAGAAGCTTTGGGTTTAAGCGCGATGGCGGACCAGCGGGCCGTCTAGGCCCCTGCTCTTGTCCCGCCATGACATCGCGCGGTGAAGGGTGGAGGCTGTTCTAGGCGCCTGGGCGCTTGAGTGCACGCCATGCAATGTCGCGGCGATAGAAACCCTTGGGCCAATCAATGGCAGCGCAGCCGCGGTAGGCCAGCGCTTGGGCCTGGGCGAGGTCGGGTGCCACCGCACTGACGGCCAGGACGCGACCGCCGGTGGCGATGATTGCATCCTGATCGTCCGTTGCGGTGCCCGCGTGAAAAACCAGCGCGGGGCAGTCCGTCAAGCCTTGGATGGGGCTGCCTTTTTCATACGATCCGGGGTAGCCCTGGTTGGCCATGATAACGGTGATCGCCGATTCGGGACGCCAGCGCGGCGCGGGCGCCTCAGCCAGTTTGCCCGTAGCGACGGCTTCCAACAGCGGCAGCAAATCGCTTTGCAGGCGCAGCATCAGAACCTGGCATTCTGGATCGCCAAAACGCACGTTGAATTCCAGCACTTGGGTCTGTTCGGCCCGCGGTTTGGTCTCGTCGATCATCAGGCCGATAAATAAGACCCCAGTCAGGGGGCAGCCCTTGGCCGCCATGGTGCGCGCGATGGGTTTGGCGATGTTATCGAGGATGTCTTGTTCGCGATCTGCGGTAACGATTGGCGCGGGGGTATAGGCACCCATACCGCCCGTGTTGTCGCCGGTATCGCCTTCTCCAACGCGCTTGTGGTCTTGGGCTGAGCCGAAGGCCAGCACGGTCTCGCCATCAACCAGCACAAAATAAGAGGCTTCTTCGCCGGTCAGGAAGGCTTCAACGACCAGGGTCTCGCCGGGCTTGTAGAGCCGGTCAACCGCTTCCAGGGCTTGGTCCAGGCTCTCTGCCACCACCACGCCTTTGCCCGCAGCCAGCCCATCGGCTTTAACGACGATGGGTGCGCCTTGCTCGCGAATGAAGGCCTTGGCAGCTTGCGGGTCGTCAAAAGCACCATAGGCGGCTGTCGGTACCTGCGCCTCGGCCATAATGGCCTTGGCAAAAGCCTTGGAGCCTTCCAGCTCTGCGGCGGCTTGACTGTGGCCGAAGACCGGGAACCCTTGCGCGCGAAGGGCGTCGGCGAGCCCCTCGACCAAGGGCTGCTCGGGCCCTACTACGACAAGATCAATGGCTTGTTCGCTGCAAAAGGCCAGAATATCGGCCTGCTCGGTCAGTGAAATCTGAGATACAGGCGCAAAGTTGCTGGGCAGCTCTGGCAGATCGGTGCCGCCCATTTGCGCGGGCATGTCAAGCATGCCGGGGTTTCCGGGCGCACAATAGAGGCGCGTGCAGTTTGCCGATTGGGCGATTTTCCAGGCCAGGGCGTGTTCGCGGCCACCTGAGCCGATAAGCAGGACATTCATGTCGAAACAACGAATCCTTACAGATTCTTGGCAGGTTGGCCGCAAGGTCGGACCGCCGCCTTTTTGGGGAAAGAGTGCGATTGCCTTGGCTGACATTGCCTTGCCTGGCACCGCTTGTGTTTCGGCCTTGATTAGCAACAAGCCGGGGCCAAGAAAAGGGACCGCTTTGCCACAAGGCGGCAAAGCTTATGAAATCGCCCTTGCTTGCCGGGAAATAGCAGTTTTGGCGTGGATAAGATGCTTTGTCTGCTGGCTGGCATGGGCTAAACCCAAGCCATGACAACACCGCGCTTTGCATTTTCAGGATCATCCGCAGGCGGTCCGAGCGACCGTCCCCCTGCGAGCGAGCCGACCGGCCGCAACCAAAACGCCACCGAATATTCGGTCAGTGAGCTTTCGTTGGCGGTCAAGCGCACGGTCGAGACCAGCTTTGACTTTGTGCGGGTGCGCGGCGAAATCTCAAGGCCGACCTATGCCCGATCTGGCCACCTCTATTTCACGCTGAAAGACGAAAAAGCGGTGCTGGATGTCGTGTGTTGGAAGGGCCAAGTGGCTAAGCTGTCCACGCGCGCCGAAGAAGGGCTAGAGATCATTGCCCAGGGGCGCCTGACAACCTACCCAGGCTCGTCCAAATACCAATTGGTGCTTGAATCCATGGAGCCAGCGGGCGAAGGCGCCCTGCTCAAGCTGTTGGAGGAGCGCAAAAAGGCCTTGGCCGCTGAGGGGCTATTCGATCAAGAGCGTAAGCAAGCGCTGCCCTTCTTACCCCGTTCCATTGGCGTGGTGACTTCGCCCACCGGGGCCGTCATTCGCGATATTCTGCACCGTATTGCTGACCGCTTCGCCCGGCCAGTGCGCTTGTGGCCAGTCAAAGTGCAAGGGCAGGGTGCGGCAGAGCAAATTGCGGCGGCGATAGCGGGCTTCAATGCCCTGCCCGATGACCTGCGCCCCGAGGTTTTGATCGTTGGCCGCGGCGGTGGCAGCCTGGAAGATCTGTGGGCCTTTAATGAAGAAGTGGTGGTCCGCGCCATCGCTGCCAGCCGCCTGCCGGTTATCTCGGCCGTGGGGCACGAGACCGATACCACCCTGGCAGATTTTGTCGCCGATTGGCGCGCGCCGACCCCCACGGGCGCTGCTGAGCGCGCGGTACCCGTGCGCGCTGAACTCCTGCTCGCAATCGAAGATTTGGGGCTCCGGCTTGGGCGTGGCGGCCAGGGCCATTTAAGTCGCCGAAGCGATACCTTGCAGGGACTGGCGCGCGGTCTGGGTCAGCCCGATCACTTGCTTGATTTGGCCTATCAGCGCAGCGATGCCATGGCCGAGCGTCTGGACCGCGGGCTTGAGCGGCTGATCGTCGGCCAAAGCCAGGCCGTCGAGCGGCTCGCGCTGAAACTGGTGCATCCGCGCGAGGCGCTTCGAGCTGCGGGTGAGCGCTTGATCCAGGGATTCGAGCGCTTGCGCTTGGCTTGCCAAGGCCAAATGCGTGCCTCGGTTGGCGATTGGCGCAGCTTGCAAGCCTCGCAACGCCTAGGACAAGCAGCGCGGCGCTATCTGAAGCGCGAGAGCCAGGGGCTTGCACAGTTGGCAGCGTTGATGGCGTCGTATCAAGCCGTTGACAAGCGCGCGCTGGAACGCGGCTATGCGCGGGTGGAACGCCTCGACGGCAGCTTGGTCACGCAAGCCGCTGCGTTGGCTGCGGGCCAGCGCCTGCGCTTGGTGTTTTCCGACGGCGCGGGCTTGGTGCAGGCGCTGGGCGATGGCAGTGATAATGACGATGGTGATGGCAGCGGCGGTGATGGCAGCGGCGGTGATGGCCCAGCGGCAGGCCAGGGGTCGGCTAGTCAGGGGCCGGCTAGTCAGGGGCCGGCCAATCAGGGGCAGACCTCGCGTTCAAAGCCTGCCTTAGGACAGCCACAGCCGGGTGCTATAGCACAAGAAACTCCCGCGGTTCCGGCTGGCGATGTGGCGGCCAAAGTCGGCAAGCCAAGCAACAAGTCTGGTATAAAAACGGGGAACAAACCGGCGGCAAAGGACGCGGGCAAGTCCAAGGACAGCGACGACAAGCAGGGCTGGTTGCTCTAGCGCCTGTTTCGGGTAATTGCCGGGGCGGCAGGCGCTAACTGGCGGGCGTTGCCGTCCTCTTGTCTTGGTCTGGCGCCTTACTTGGCAACCAATCTGGGGCCCCGTTCTGGAGACGCTCATGCGCATTTTCGGTCTTTCTGGTACGATCTTTTCGGCTGTTGCGGTTCTCTGGGGCTGGGCTCTGCCGGGCCCTGCCTCTGCCCTGACCATTTTGCAGCCGGACGCCGCCCAGCAAGGCGCGCTGATCTGGGCGCAATCTCAACCCGGTGCGCAGGTATCGGTTGCCGGAACGCCGGTGCCCGTTCTGTCCGACGGCCGGGTCTTGATAGCGCTGGGGCGTGACACACCGGCCAAAGTCACCCTGGTCGAGACCCTGAAAGACGGGCAAACCAACAGCGTTTCGCTTAAGGTTAAGCAACGCAAATTCGATATCCAGCGTATCGACGGTCTGCCGCCTTCCAAGGTGACGCCTCCGCGCAAAGCCGATGTGCAGGCCCGGATTGATCGCGAAGTTGCCGAGATCAAGGCCGCGCGGGCGGTCATGACGCCCTATCCACTGTTCGACTCTGGTTTCGACTGGCCGTTGGTCGGCCGTATTTCGGGGGTCTATGGCTCGCAGCGCGTCTTGAATGGATCGCCCAAGACCCCGCACTATGGCGTGGATATTGCCCGGCCTGCTGGCACCGTGATCCGCGCGCCTGCCGATGGCGTGGTGCGGCTGATCCATACCGACAATTATTATTCAGGGGGAACCTTGATCTTGGATCATGGATACGGCCTAAATTCTGCGTTTTTGCATATGAAGGCCTTCAACGTCTCTGAAGGGGACTATGTGCCCAAGGGCTTTGCGCTGGGCACAGTTGGATCAACGGGACGATCGACGGGCCCGCATCTGGATTGGCGCGTGACCTATAACGGCGTTCGCGTGGATCCGGCGCTGGTCGCCGGGCCGATGCCCAAGTGATTGACCTTGCCTCGGGCGTTGCAAGAAACCGACTTCTAGGCCCTGTCTGCACCCGCGCTCTTGGAATGCGCCCACAAACCAGCTATGACCAGCGCCTAGCCTTTTGCCCTTCTCCCTAGCTCTATGGGCCGCGACCATGACTTCGCCCCTTTTCCATGCTGCCGAACATCCGGATTCGGTCGAAACATCGACGCCTGCGCCTGACGAGGCACGCCCGCAAGATGCGGTGGCTCAGCCGCAGTCATCCAACACCAACAAGCTGCGCAAGCGCCTGACGCGCAACGTGGCTCAGGCCAACATCGACTTCAATATGATCGAAGACGGGGACCGCGTTTTGGTCTGCTGTTCGGGGGGCAAGGATTCCTACACGCTACTGACCATCTTGGCCGATTTGGCTCAGCGCGCGCCGGTGTCCTTTGAGCTGGTGGCCATGAACCTGGATCAAAAACAGCCGGGTTTTCCTGCTGATGTGCTGCCAGCTTATTTTGATCAGACGGGCCTGGCCTACCGCATTGTGAGCGAAGACACCTATGCCATCGTCAAAGACAAGATCGAAGAGGGCAAAACCACGTGTTCGCTCTGTTCGCGTCTGCGCCGCGGCATCATCTATCGAACCGCGCGCGATCTGGGCTGCAACAAGATTGCGCTGGGTCATCATCGCGATGATATCCTTGAGACCTTCTTCCTCAACCTGTTCTTTGCTGGGCGCTTGAAGGCTATGCCGCCCAAGCTCAAGACCGATACGGGTGACTTGATGGTGATTCGCCCCTTAGCCTATTGCGCAGAAAAGGACATAGCGCGCTTTGCGCGGGCCATGGCCTATCCCATCATTCCCTGCAATCTTTGTGGCTCGCAAGAAAACCTGCAACGCCAAAATATCAAAGCCATGCTGCAAGATTGGGAGAAGGCCTATCCTGGGCGTGGTGATATTATGTTCAGAGCGCTTCAAAACTTGGTGCCGTCGCACTTGATGGACCACCAGCATTTTGAATTTGCTGAGCTGCGCCTGGACCAAGAAGGCGGCTGGGACTTTGGTGTTGAACCGGAGTCCGGCGCTGGCGCGGCGACCGCCGCCTTTTTGAGCCAGTGGCTGGACAAGGTGCCGATTGCGGGCACTTAGACCGCAAGCCGCAAGGCAGCAACCCCAGATTGCATTGCAAAATGCGAGCGTTTCCAGGGTCTTGTCCGTGAAAACCCGCTTTCTATGGCCAGGCCTTGAACTGGGGCCCATACTAACCTTAGGTAAAACAAACGCCCTTTTACCGGTTCGACCCACGAGCCGGTTACGTTGCGGGCCGCTAGGTCCTGTGTCCTAAGGAAAGATCCATGAGTTTGTCTGATATGCGCTTTCACCATCAACAGCGCGCCCTTCGTTCGCAGCATGGGCAAGCTCAGGCGCGCGCGGTCGCCAAGTCGTGCCGCTTGGATCTGCGCCCGCTTTGGCTGATGTCGGCCGCAGCGATCGTGCTGGCCGGGCTGGGTTTGGCGGGCCAAGCACGGGCCGATTTGGCACGCCAGCGCTGCTATACTTTGATGGAAAAGCCCGCACACCTGAGGGCTGGCTACCCTGGGGCTAGTCCTGCTGCGCCGACCCAGCATCTACCGGCAGCCTATGTTGTGGACCCAAGCACGGCGCCGACAGCTGTCGGCCAGCCTCAAGTCGTCAACACTTTGCCCGCGGGGCAGATGCCAAACCATGCCTACTATGTCTCGCCCACTGGGCAACCGCTGCACCCGGCCACCCGCGGTGTAGGCGGCCTGGGCGTTATCATTAATGGCCAGTGGTACCCGGAACCCGACGTGTCGGGATATTTCTATTACGTTGAGATACCCGGCGATGCCTCGGTCTATTGCGAACCCGGCGTGCCCGTTGTCTACCGACAACCCGTCGTCCAGCAAGGCTACCCCAAGGCTGGCGGGGTGTTGCCGCCACAATCGCCCGAGGCGCTGGCGCCCAGTGCAACTAGCGCAACCAGTGCAACCAGTGCAACTAGTGCCACCAATGCCGCGCCCGCGTCTGTGCCTATTGGCTATGCCGGTGCGCCAGGAACGGTCTTCCAACCGGTGGTGAACAACTAGGCGCGATTGGTGGCAGCTTGCCCAAGGAGGAGCCCATGATCCAGCCTCTAAACGCTTATCTGACCGCCGTTTTCGCACGATTGCCGGTGCGCGGCGCTGTGGCAAGGGTCGCTGTGGCGTTTGTCGCGGCGGTGTGCCTGTCCTCGCAGACCAGCGTCGCGCAGTCACAAGCGCTTGGCGGCCAACCAGGCGCGCTGCCCGCGCCCGTGGTGACAATTTGGCACCCGCACCAGCTTCAATTGCAGTATCAGCAACAGACCATCGCAGCGCCCCAATGGCAGCTACAACCGGTTTGGATGCAGCAAAACATTCCCTATTTGCAGCCCAAGTTTCAAAAGGTCACCGCCTTGAGCTATCGGCCGCGCCTCGTGATGGAGCCGGTTGAAATCGAGGCCTGGCGTCTGCACTGGGAGCAGGCCCAACGCCAGCAACCGATTCGCGTCTGGCAGCCGCAGCTTGGTCAGCAACAAGTGCAAGTTTGGCGCCCGCAATGGCTGCCTGTCACACCTGCTGGACACCAATGATGGCGGGTGCTGGACACCAATGATGGCGGGTGCTGGACACCAATGATGGCGGGACGAAGGACGGCTTGGCGATCCGCCGGAACAGAACCGCATTTTGCCTGAACAGGCTTGAAAGCGGTTGAATCGTCCTGATTCCGCGTGAATCGCGCGTTGGCAACAGATAATCCTTGACCATCGGGCGACTTGTTGCCTATCACACGCGTCCGATTTTCGCCAAAGCGACTCCCCGGCTATTCTGCAATGTCTGGCTGAAATGCGAGCTTGCAACCCGGTTTGGACAGCGGCCCTTGGACCAACCCTTGGGCGTCAACTTTGGCTTTGACACTTTAGAGATGAAGAGAAACTCATGGCTCGTCGTTGCGATTTTCTGAAAAAGGGCGTGCAGTCCGGTAACAACGTTTCCCACGCGCACAACACCACGCGCCGTCGCTACCTGCCGAACATTCAGACCAAGTCTTTGCTGTCTGAAGCCCTGGACGAGATGGTTAAGGTAAAGATTTCTATGCACGGCTTGCGCTCTGTTGAGCACAAGGGCGGCCTGGACGCTTTCCTGCTGAACACCCACGACACCAAGCTGGGCCCAGATGCGCTGAAGATTAAGCGCCGCATCGTTCAAAAGATCCGTAAAGACGAGCGCCGCGCTGCTGCCTAAGACAGGCGGTTTGGTGACCCGGTCTTAGACCGGACGCGCCAAGTGCAAAGCGACAAGCTCAGGGCCGGGTGCAGGCGCGCGCGGCCCTTTTGTCGTTGTTTTTCCCCCGACATTTTTAGGCGTAGCGTTTCCTAGCTGCCGCTGGTTCCTAGCTGCTGCCGGCCACCGCTCGTAGGGCAATTCTGCGCCCAGCGGATGGCGCTGCCTAGAGCGTCGGGCGCTGACCTTGCAACGGCCCTTCCGCTCTAGCTGACTGATTTCTAACGCAAGTCCATGCTCGTTCGTATTGCAACTCATTCGCGGCTTGCTCTAGCCCGCCTTTACAGGCCAAGCGCCTCAGGCTTTTTCTGGGCTCAACAGATGGTCCGAAAAATAGATTCCATAGTTGCCCCGGCTCTTTTCGCCGAAATAGCGTTGCAAGACAAAGCGGGTATCGGCATCCGCCAAATCGGCAAAGTCGATTTCATCTTGCGCATAAAAACGGCCGTCCAGCGGCGTGCCGTCCTCCGACACACAACGGTAGGCCACGGTTTGACGCTGGCCCTCAGCGTCCGCATAGACGGAAAACAAAAACCCGATGGAGGCGCTTAGACCAAGGCTGCCCAGCAAACGGCGGTAGCCTTGGGGGTGCCCTTCGCCTTCGTTCAGCGGCAGGCGCGGCAAGCGCAAGGTGCCGTCTTCGTCCCGCTCTAGGTAGACGCGATCTTCGCGATCAATGACGGCTGTCACGGACACGGGTTTGTCCGAACGCAAAGAGGCGCTGGCGCGTTCGATCAAGCTGGGGTGATAAAAGGCACCACGCACATAGCCGAGCCCGTCTTGTTCGCGGTCATGGTCGAAAGCCTGGATGTGTCCGATCAAGATCAGGTGGTCGCCAGCATCGACCTGCTGGTGCATGCTGCAATCAAACCAAGCGCAAACGTCTTTGAGCAAGGGCCGCCCGTCGGGGCTGCGATACCAGGCCACTTTTGCAAAACGATCTTCAACCCGAGAGGCGAAGACGTTGGCCACATCCCGCTGCTGTTCGCTCAAGATGTTGACGGCAAAGCCGTCGGCGGCTTCGAAGACGGCCAAGTTGCTGGACGATTTCGCCAGCGAGATCAACAGCAAGGGCGGGTCCAGTGACACCGAGGTAAAGGAGTTTGCGGTAAAGCCGATCGGTGCCTTGTCCTGATCGAGGGCGGTCACCACCGTTACCCCGGTCATAAAGGAGCCAAAGGCGTTGCGCAGCGCGCGTTTGTCCAGGTCTGCCACGTAAACCCTTTCTTTGTTTTGGCGAGCCTTTTCTGCCCCGCCCTTGGTGTTCTGTTGGCGCTCGGTTTGGCGCCAAGCGCCTCGGTCTTACTGACCGGTTAGACCAAAGCTTGGCCGGGCGATCCAGCCTAAATGCGTCTCTGCCCCGTCTGCGGCCACCGCCAAGCGGGTCAGGGTGCGCACCGTCGGGCAATTTGTACTTGCGCGGCGCCGACTTTCGGAACCTTGGAGCGACCAGTTCGCCCCATACGTCGCCCGTGCTGCGCTTGAAACCAGGCTCGATCGGTCGCGTCTTTGCCAGTTTGGCGCTCGGTAGGCGGCCAAGGCTTGCACTTTGCTCCCAGATTTGCGACCTGTTGAACGCTTGGGCGCTTTGCGGCCCCTGTTTTTGTTCGGCTATCAAGGTTTTCGCATGCCCGCATCCGCTCCCTCTCATCGCACCACCCTCTTGTTCGTGGCGCTGATTATGGTGTTGAACGCGACCGGCATCGGCTTGATTTTGCCCATCATGCCGGACCTGCTTCAGCAAATCGCCCCCGGGCTCAACGATGCGCGAGCGGCAACCTGGGGGGCGGGTCTATCCTTCACTTATGCCGCCATGCAATTTCTTATGAGCCCGACACTGGGCAACATTTCCGATCGCTTCGGGCGTCGGCCCGTGTTGCTGGTCTCGATCTTCATGTTGGCCTTTGACCAATTTCTGATGGCGCTGGCGCCCAGCATGGCCCTTTTGTTCATTGCACGCATGCTTGCCGGAGGCTCGGCCGCGACCTACGCCACCGCAAATGCGGTGATTGCCGACATATCGACGCCGGACGAGCGCGCTGCCCGCTTTGGTCTGTTGGGGGCCTCTTTTGGCATGGGCTTTGTGCTGGGCCCCTTGATCGGCGGTTTCTTGGGTGAGCTAGGACCCAGGGCGCCCTTCTTTGCGTCCTGCGCGCTGATGATCGCAGCGGGGATTTTCGGTGCAATCATGCTGCCCGAGACCCTGGCAACGGACAAGCGCCGCCCCTTCGAATGGCACCGTGCGAACCCCTTGGGTACGCTCACCCAGGTGCGCAAATTGCCGTCTGTATCCTGGTTCTTGGTGGCCTTTTTCTTCTTTCAGATGGGCCACTTTGTCTATCCGGCGATCTGGTCTTATTTCGCTAGCGAGCGCTATGGCTGGGAAAGCCGCCAAATCGGGTTTTCTCTGTTCTTGGTGGGCATTGGCTTTGCGATTGTGCAGGGCGGTTTGATCCGAAAATTGCTTCCCATTTTGGGCGAGGCCAAGACCGCCATCTTGGGTTTTGC
Organism: Alphaproteobacteria bacterium; assembly: GCA_030432195.1. Classification (GTDB taxonomy): domain Bacteria; phylum Pseudomonadota; class Alphaproteobacteria; order UBA7985; family JAUIBT01; genus JAUIBT01. The sequence continues at coordinate 40,189 of JAUIHE010000003.1, read as the reverse complement.
CATTAACGCCACCATCCTGGTTTTGATGGGCTTATCCTTCCAAGGTTGGCAGGCCTATGTGCTGATGCCGCTGGCAGCGCTGGGCGCGGTGGCGACACCGGCGCTCAACGGCATGATGTCCCGGCTGATTGCGGCCGACGCGCAAGGCGAACTACAGGGTGCGACCGCAGGCATTACGGCCGTGACGATGATGATTCTGCCGCCGAGCATGGGTTGGATTTTTTTCTTCTTCACCGACGAAACCGCCCGTCTGATCTATTTCCCGGGCGCGCCTTTTGTGGTGGCTGGGGGATTGATGGCCTTGGCGATTTGGCCGCTTACAATGGGCATTAGGCGTATGCGCAGCCAAAAAGCTGAAGAGGAGCAAGCCGCAGCGGCGCAATCGACAGCCGAGCCGATCACGCCGGGTGAGTAGGCCGAGTTGGTAGGCCGGGTCGGTAGGACAGCAAGCGCCCTGGATTGTGCCTAAGATTCGCAAGCTGCACTTGCGGCTTTATCAGACGGATGCAACGCGCCCTGTGACGATATGACAACAAAACGCGCTCTAGTCGCCGACGCCCTGCCACCGCACGGCGGTCTCTTGGAAAGCGGGAAGCTGGGCGGGGCTCAGATCGGCAGGCCCAGCGATCTGAGTGTCGATCTCTTCCAAAATACGCGCGAACAGCGCCGCCAGTCCGTCAATCGGGCGATGCTTCAGCCAGTCCTCGCCATACAAGCGCGCATAGAACTGTGCTTGTTGCAGGATTTTGGCGTCCACGGCCAGCTTCGACTCCGCTCCCAGAAGCGCATCAAGCGCGCTCGCTAACTGGGGCAAAGGCACGTCCAAGATTTGCGGATTGCTCGCGGCCAGTGCCAAGACCTGGAAGTTAATCAAAAATTCGAGCTCCATCAGGCCGCCTGGACGAAGCTTGACTTCGCCGTCTCCAGGCTCGGCCTGGTAGCGCGCACGGCGCAGGCGGCTGAGCATCTTCCAGGCATCTTGACAGAGCTGCTTGTGATCGCGCGGGCGGGTAAGAATGGCCGTGCGCACGGCTTCAATATCGGGCCCGATGCCGGGCGCATCCAGCACAACGCGGCTGGTCACCAGAGCCAAGTGCTCCCAGGTGTGGGCTTGTTTGGCTTGGTAGCTCTCAAAGGAGGCAAGGCTGACGGTCGGCGGTCCAGAGCGCCCAGAGGGACGAAGGCGGGTGTCGGTGGGATAGGCGCGACCCTCTTTCATGGGCGCGTCCAACAGCGCCACAAAGCGGCGGGCGATCTTGTTGGCTTGGTCAAAATCGGTGCCGTTGGGTACGATGAAGATCAAATCCAGGTCCGATAGCGGCATCATGCTGCGCGTTGCCAGCTTGCCGAGCGCCAGTACGCTGAAGGGCAAGGCGTCCAACCCTTGTTCTTGGCACAAAATGTCCGAAGCCAATTGCAGAGTCATGTCGGCAAGGTCGGTCAAAAATTCCTGCGCCCAGAGCGTCTGTCTTTGTTCGTCAAAGACGGCCAGAAAGGCCATGTAGAGCTGCTCGTTAACGAAGGCGCGCAGCGCGCCGAGCTGGCGTTCATAATTGGCCGACGCGCTGACCAGGGCTTGGCCGGTCTCCAGGTCGGGTACGCTTGGCACCTGCCCGCCGTTGGAAATCAGGCCATCGACGACATAGGGCGATTGGTTCAGCAAAATGGCCATAGCACCCGAATGCATCAGCGGGCGGATTACGTGAGCGGTCAAGCGCGGCTGTTCGGCAAACAGACGCAGATAGGAAGCCGCCGACGGGCCTAGGCTTTTCAAAAAGGCATGGGTGGCCTGGCTGGCAGCCTTGGCGTCCGCACTTTCTAGACAGAGCTTGGCCATCTCGCGGCCCAGAGCCTTGAATTTGGGCTCGGCTTCCTGGGGCAGGCCGTAGGCTTGGAAGCCAGCTTGCCAGTTGTTGAGCAGCTCAATATCGGTTTCGACGGCTTCGGTGAGGCTCTCGGTATCTTGGAAATAGCCCTTGAAAGCGGCTTGTACGCGCGCGCGAATAGCCACCACCTCGGCCTCTAGATCCGCCCAATCGCGTTGCCCGGAGCGCTGAGCGATCCAGTCCTGTTGATGGGGGGTGGTCGGCAGCGCGTGCTCGTGGCCGTCGGCCCAAAGCTGGACCCGGTTTTCAAGGGCGCGCAGGCGCTTATAGGCGGGCTCGAGTTCGGGTGCCAACAAGCCTTCCTCGACCAAGACCCGCAGAGCGGTCAACGTGTGGGCGGTCTGCAAGCGCGGATCACGTCCGCCCCATACCAGCTGGTGAGCGTTGATAAGAAACTCGATCTCGCGAATGCCGCCGCGGCCCAACTTGGTATGGAAGCCCGCAGCCACATCCAAAGGCACCTGTTTGGAGCGCTCGGTCTTGAGCTCGGGATGTTCAGCGTGAATTTTGTCGTGCAGGGCGTTGATTTCATCAATGGCGCGTTTGTCCAGCGATCGACGCCAAATGAAAGGGTGCAGTTCAGCAAGGAAACGCTGACCAGCTGCTTTGTCGCCCGCCACCACGCGCGCCTTCATCATGGCCAGGCGGCGCCAGGGTGGGGAGTGGAAAAAGAAGTAGTCGAGCCCCGCGCTGGTTGACATAGCCAGATCGGTGACCGACGGATCGGGGCGTAGGCGCCAATCAATGCGCCAGGCAAAGGGCCCCGTCTTAGAGCCGTCCAACAGCTTGTTGAGATTGCGCAGCGCGCGCGCGCAAACATCGGTTTTGCCCTCAAAAGGGGGCACGGGCACGAGGTCGGGCTCGTAAAAAGCCACCAGATCCACGTCGGATGAAAAGTTGAGGTCCTGGCCGCCCAGTTTGCCAAGGCCCAAGATAAACAGACCGGGCACGGGCCCGCTTTCTTGCAGCGCGGTGGTGCGGCGCTTCATGTCAGGTTGGCGCCATGCGGCCGCAAGGCCTTCGTCCAGCATGCGATCGGCTTGATCAGACCACCACCGGCCTAGGCTCTCGGGGTCTTCGCCTTGCGCGTCGCGCTGGATGTAGTCGCGTTGAATACGCCGCTTGTCGGCCAGAAAGCCCGCCCTAACGTCGTCCGGTTCGTGGCTTGGTTCTGGGCTATCAAGGCGCTGTTTTAGCGGGAAGATATCCAGGGGCGAGACAGTAGATGACACGACAGGCCTGACCTTTTTGCGAGGAGCGGAGATGTCAGCATGGCCCAGCTCGCCGCCGGGCTCAAGCGTGGGTTTTGCTGCCAGGTCGGTCTGTCCTAAATGCCGCGTTCAAAAAGGGATGCCCTATGACTTGCCTCGCGCACCACGGGGTCAGATCGCCTAAACCGGGCGATCAGAAGAAATGGTTTTGCATCTCAAAGCCGATGCGGAACCCGAAAGTGTGCACCCCGCCGCCGTCGCTAAGGCTGGGATCATCAAGAATCTGGGAATGCTCATAGAGGCCCAAGATCAAGCCGCCCTCGGTCACGTAATCTACGCCAATCCCGAAGTCATAGATCAGGGCATTGTCCTTGTTGGCGTATTCCATGCTGTTCCAAGTCCCCGAAAAATCATAAGAGGCGCGCCCCAATCCCAGATGGATATAGGGCTCGAGCACGTCGTTCTCTAGGCGATAGTGCAGGCCAGGCGTAACGGCCAAGACGCGATAGTCTCCCCCGGTGACCGACCAGGTCGCGCCGTTGGAATCGGTCACTTGCTCGAAATTCTGGCTGACGTTGGAAACGCTAAGATTGATGCCGAAACCGGAAAACAAATCTTGTTCTATGCCAAAAGCAAAGGAGCGCGCGTACATGGGGTCAAAACTGGCGCTGTAGGTCGCGCTAAGATCATAGCTGCTCTCACGAACTACGCTGGCGCCGCCTTGGAAATAGACCCGTGTGTCGTTGTTGCTGAGCGGATAGGCGCCTTGGTCATAGCTGTCCAAATCATAGGGATCATAGCCGCTGTCGTAGGCACTGCCCGCTGCGCTGTCGCCAAAGCTGTTATCCCCGGCGTAGGCATCCCCCGACTCGTCGCCAAAGGCCGCCCCGCTGGACAGGGTGAAACTTGCCGCGAGCAATCCCAGCACGAGCCAGATTGCCGTTAGCCAAGGCCCGGCCTGCCAACCCGCAACCGAACCGCTGAAATCGCAACGCAGCACGGAACAATGGGCCATTGCGGGGCGCTCGTTGAGCTTGGACAGGCGAACAACTTTTGACATGGCGCTTCCTCGATCGGGGCTTCCTAGGTCAGGACAGGATTGGGTGGGCCGCTTGGCAGCCAATGCCAAAGCCCGCGTCGCCTCAGGCTAACACAGACCGGCCTTTGCCAAGCAAGAAGGCCTATATCATACACGGTTTTTTCGGCTTGCTCTCTGGCGCGCGCTCTTTGTGGGCGAAAAAGCGCGATGCTTCTTTGCCAAGACTCAACTTTTGCAGGGGCATATGGCCGCGTTAGGGTAGGCGCCGGGGCTCGGACTCACCACGCTAGCGCGCAGTATCGTGCCGTGTGGCGGGCTGGTTGCTGGGTCGGCTGCGTTGATGCGCCAATTTTCGAAAGGGAACCCGGTGGACTTGGGCCGTATAGACCTTGAGTTAAATCAAATCGGTAAACTGGAGTTTGCAGTATCGCGGAAGGGGTGGCGCGCCAAATTGTCCATTTTTCCCATTTTGTCCAATCGCGACGCTGCTGCATCTGGCCTAGACCAGTCGGCGGTGATAGTTTCACCCTCAAATTGGACAGGCGGCAAACTAGAACGGATCTTTGGATTCTGCTGAAGGCTTTGCCTAAGGGAACACGCGCCTGATAGGGAGACGCCCATGTCATACGGGCTGACACAAAAATGGCGGCATATCGCCGATGTAATTCGTTCAGAAATTGACCGGCAGGTGTATCGCCCGGGCGATCAATTGCCGACGGTCGTTATTCTGGCCGAACGCTTTGGTGTCAATCGTCACACGGTTCGGCGCGCGTTGGATTCGCTACAACAATCTGGCTTGGTGTCGATGGAACAAGGGCGCGGCACGTTTGTTGCCGATACCCGCATTGCGCATCGTCCAGCGCAGCGCATGGGGCTAGATTTGGCGGGTGCCTTGTTGCCCCAACCCGATGCCGCAAACCAGGCCCCGGTTGGCGCGGCGCCTCGGCGCTTGTCCCACAGCCGCTTGTCGCTAGAGAAGACGCAGCCAACCTTGGAATTGCGCCAGCTATTCGGCGCGCCAGAGACCGAAGCCTTTTGGCACTTGCGTCTTTTGACCCACCTGAACAGCGAGCCTTTGTGCGTCTCCGATCACTTTTTGCGAGTGCGGCGCTTCGCGGACCTTGATGCTAGTTTGGAGCGCGCGAACCACGATGTGGCCGCCAGCTTGGCCGAGCATGGTTTCAAGCGTCTGCACCGTCGCGAGACCGGGGTGCAAGCGGCCATGGCCAGCCCCGATCAGCAACACCGATTGCTTTTGGCCTCGAACCAGCCGATTTTGCTTAGCAGCGGCCTGGATGAAGACCCCAACAGCGGTGAGTTATTGCAGTACCAAATTACCGCTTGGCCCGCACAAAGGGTCTATTTCATGCAACAAGCCGCGCAGGGCTCGGACGACAGCGGCCAACAGGCGCGCGCCGTTGATTACCCAAATGCCTTTGTAGGGACTTCTGAGTCAGGGGCGGGTGTCGCGGCCGAATAGCGGCCTGTTGCGGGTTTTCGCTTGCGCCTGGCCCCAAAATAGCCTGGAAACGCCAAAAAAACGGCCCCGGCTCGCAATCATTTGTGGGCCATAAACCTCAGGTATTTGAGCCCGGCGCATAGAGCTGCTAAACACGTGGCAGATCTTGATTTTCCAGTTTTGTAGGACCCTGTTTTGGCAGACGATTCCCTTATGGACTCCGGCGCTTCCGAGCCGTCGGATATTGCGCGTATCACCATCGAAGAGGAGATGCAGCGCTCCTATCTCGACTATGCCATGTCGGTCATTGTCGCGCGGGCCTTGCCGGATGTCCGCGATGGCTTGAAGCCCGTTCACCGCCGTATCCTCTACGCCATGAAAGAAGGCGGCTTTGACTGGAACCGCGCGCATCGCAAGTCCGCGAAGGCGGTCGGCGAGGTCATGGGTAACTACCACCCGCACGGCGATACCGCGATTTATGATACCATGGTGCGCTTGGCACAGCCTTGGTCCATGCGCCTCAAGCTGGTCGATGGTCAGGGCAATTTTGGCTCGGTCGACGGCGATCCCCCGGCGGCCCAGCGTTATACCGAGAGCCGCCTGACCCGCGCGGCCAGTCAAATGCTGGACGATATCGACAAAGATACCGTTGATTTCCAACCCAATTACGATGAGAGCACAACCGAGCCGGTCGTGCTGCCAACGCCTTTCCCGAACCTACTGGTCAACGGCGGTGGCGGTATCGCCGTCGGCATGGCCACCAACATCCCGACCCACAATTTGGGCGAGGTGATCGAGGCGGCCAAAATGCTGCTGGAAAACCCTGGTGCTACAATCGACGAATTGATGACCGTGCTGCCAGGTCCGGACTTTCCGACTGGTGCGTTGATTTTGGGCCGCTCGGGCATTCGCTCGGCCTACCACACCGGGCGCGGTTCGGTCATGATGCGCGCCGCCACTCGGATCGAGACATTTGGCAAGCAAGATCGCGAAGCCATTGTCATTGATTCGCTGCCCTACCAGGTCAACAAGGCCAAGCTGGTCGAAAAGATCTCAGAACTGGCGAAGGAAAAGACCGTCGAAGGCATCTCTGAATGCCGCGATGAATCGGATCGCGAAGGCATGCGCGTGGTGATCGAGCTCAAGCGCGACGCTCAGGCGGACGTGGTGTTGGCTCAGTTGTTCCGCTATACGCAGATGCAGACCTCGTTTGGTGTTAACATGCTGGCGATCGACCAAGGTCGACCTAAGCTGTTGAACTTGAAAGAAGTTCTGGCCGCCTTCATTTCCTTCCGTTTCGAAGTTGTCACCCGCCGCACCGCCTATCTCTTGAACCAGGCGCGTGACCGGGCCCACATCTTGGTGGGTCTGGCTGTCGCGGTGGCCAACATCGACGAGATCATCCATTTGATCCGTAACGCCCCCGATCCGGTGGTTGCCCGCGAACAATTGATGGCCCGCCATTGGCCCGCTGAAGACATCGCGCCCATGATCGCGCTGTTGGACGATCCGCAATACAAGGTCGCGGCCGACGGCACTTACCAGCTTTCTGAAGCGCAAGCGCGCGGTATTCTGGATCTGCGCTTGCAGCGACTGACCGGGCTAGAGCGCGACAAGATCAGCGACGAGCTGGAAGAGCTGGCTGCCAAGATCAAGGACTACCTGGACATCCTCAGCTCCCGCGATCGGGTCGTGACCATCATCCGCGATGAGATGGACGCCTACGCTCAGATGCACGGCGACGGGCGGCGCACAACCATCGAAGATATCGAGTTTGATCAAGACATTGAGGAGCTGATCCCGCGCGAAGATATGGTCGTGACCGTCAGCCACGCTGGCTACGTCAAGCGCGTGCCGCTGGATACCTACCGTGCTCAACGGCGCGGCGGCAAAGGGCGCGCTTCTATGACCACCAAGGACGAGGATTTCGTCACGCGGGTTTTGGTCTGCAACACCCACACGCCGGTGCTGTTCTTTAGCTCCATGGGCAAAGTCTACAAGACCAAGGTCTATAAGCTGCCCGCCGGGGCGCCCCAGGCTCGGGGCAAGCCCTTCGTCAATATTTTGCCGCTGGAGCCGGGTGAGACCATCACGACCTTCCTGCCGATCCCTGAGGATGCCAAGGAAGCCGATGGCCTCTATCTGATGTTCGCCACCTCGACAGGTATGGTGCGACGCAACGCTCTCTCCGATTTTGAGCGCGTACAGTCAAACGGCAAGATCGCTATGAAACTGGACGAGGGCGAGCACTTGGTCGGCGTACAGATCGCGCGCGAAGATCAAGATTTCTTGCTGGGCTCGGCGCTGGGCAAGGCCATGCGCTTTGCTATCAGTGATGTTAGGGTCTTCCAGGGCCGCGATTCGCGCGGGGTTCGCGGAATAAAGCTGGCCACAGGCGATCAGGTGATCTCGGCTGCCGTTATCGACCATGTTGATTTGGATATCGAAGAGCGCGATGCCTATCTGCGCCGTGCCAACGCCATCCGCAGAGCTGCCGATGAAGAGGGCGGGGATTTTGCCGATACCGGCGACATCTCGGGCGAACGATTTGCCGAATTGTCAGCGCGTGAGCAACGGATCTTGGCCGTCTCCAACGACGGCTTTGGCAAGCAGACCTCGGCCTTTGAATACCGCGTCACCGGTCGCGGCGGCCAGGGTGTTGAGGCCATCGACTTGTCGCGCGGCAAGAAGGACGCGCGGGCGGAGACGATCGCTCTTGTGCCGGTGACACCCAACGATCAGCTCATGCTGGTGACCGATGGCGGTAAGTTGATCCGTATGGGGGTCGATGAGATCCGCATCGCCGGGCGTAGCACGCGCGGCGTCACTCTGTTCCGCATCGCCTCTGATGAGCGTATCGTGTCCGTAGCGCGCTTGGAAGATGCCGCCAATGAGGAGAGCAGCGACGCAGAGAGCCAGGACGAGGGCGAGGCCTAGGCGCATGCTCTAGGCTGACCCTATCATCGGCAGCGGCGAAAGGCATCGTGCATCGCGCCGTTGTTCTGCCAACTCAAAAGTGCGAGGCCTCCATGACCCAGATCCAGACCGAGACCCTGAGCCTGGAGGCCATCGAGGCCCTGGCCTATGACGCGCTGACGGCCGCCGGGGCCAGTGATTTGCAGGCGCGCAGCCTGGCCCGCGCCACCGCCGACACAGAAGCTATGGGCGTTGCCAGCCACGGCCTGGCCTACATTCCGATCTATGCCGAACATCTCCAGTGCGGCAAGGTGGACGGCGCAGCGGTGCCGGTTTTGGAGACCCCAGCGCCTGCTATGTTGCGAGCCGATGCGGCTTGCGGTTTCGCCCACCCGGCCATCGACGCGGGATTTGAGGCCTTGACCGCTGCGGCGCGTGAGCAGGGCATCGCTGGTCTGGCGATCCACCGTTCATACAACTGCGGCGTTCTGGGCGTTCACACCCATAAGCTGGCCGCCCAAGGCCTGTTCGCGCTGGGCTTTACCAACGCGCCAGCATCCATTGCCCCATCGGGTGGCCACAAGCCCTTGGTCGGCACCAACCCCTTCTCGGTAGCGGCCCCTGACGGTCACGGTGGCGCCGCGCTGTTGATCGACCAAAGCGCCAGCACAATCGCAAAGTCCGAGGTTATGAAGCACGCCCGCGAAGGCAAGGAAATTCCTCTGGGTTGGGCGCTGGACCCGGACGGCAAGCCCACCACCGATCCGGCGCTGGGGCTCAAGGGCACGATGGCGCCCTCGGGTGGCTATAAGGGTGTCGGCATCGCTCTGTTGGTCGAGCTGATGGCAGCAGCGCTCAGCGGCGCGACGCTGGGCAAAGACGCCAGCCCCTTTTCCGGGCCCGTCGGCGGTCCGCCGCAGACCGGGCAATTCTTCATCGCCATTGATCCGGGGGCCTCTTCGGGTGGTGAGTTCGCTGGTCGGCTGGAAGCGCTGCTTGGCGGTTTTGCCGATCAAGAAGGCGCGCGTCTGCCAGGCACCAATCGCCTTGGCAAGCAAGCATCGGCCCAGCAAAACGGCGTCGCGGTGAATGTTGCGATCTTGGACAAGGTGCGCGCACTGCTGGGCTAGATGGCGGGCGCCTTGTCCATTCAGCCGCCGCTTGGCTCCGTTAAATCGGATATGTGCTGGTTGTCCGTCGGCGGCTTTGGCGCAGGATACCGGGTTGCGCAATCTCAGCTTTGCTTTACATATGACAGGCTCAGGTCCTGGCATCGGGCGCGGCGCGACTTGCCGCTCTTTGCCATGCTCCGCGTAAAGACCTACCGAACAATAAAGACGAAGCGCTAGAGAAGCTGCCCCTTATGTCCTTAGCCATTCTGGATTTTGAAAAGTCTGTCACCGATCTGGAACGAAAGATCCAAGAGCTGAAGCGTCTGGCAAACCAACAAAGCCAAGCCAGCGGCGATGCGCCCGCAGGCGATAACTTGCCCGATGACATGGGCGAAGAAATCGCGCGCTTGGAAGACAAGGTCTCCAAGCAGCTCAAGAGCCTCTACGCCAACCTTAGCCCTTGGCAGAAGGCGCAGGTCGCGCGCCATCCCGACCGGCCGCATTTCTTGGCCTATATTGACGCCTTGTGCGAGGATTTTCAGCCCTTGTCCGGCGATCGCGCCTTTCATGACGATCAGGCCATAATTGGCGGTCTTGCGCGCTTTCGCGGCGAGCGGGTCATGGTGATTGGCCAGGAAAAGGGCCACGACATGGCCACCCGCGTTAAGCACAACTTTGGCATGGCGCGCCCCGAAGGTTATCGAAAAGCCATTCGCCTCATGGCGCTGGCCGATCGCTTTAATTTGCCGATTCTCACCTTTGTCGATACGTCGGGCGCTTATCCCGGCGTTGGCGCGGAAGAACGCGGCCAGGCAGAGGCCATCGCGCGCTCGATTGAAAAATGCTTGGACGTATCAGTCCCTATTATTGCCACCGTCATTGGTGAGGGTGGTTCTGGCGGCGCGATCGCCATCGCAGCGGCCAATCAGGTCTTGATGCTGGAGCACGCGATCTATTCGGTCATTTCCCCTGAGGGCTGTGCATCGATTTTGTGGCGCGACGGCAGCCATGCTTCTGATGCCGCCAATGCCCTGAAGCTGACCGCGCAGGACCTGCGAGGCTTGAAGGTAATCGACGAGATCGTTGCAGAACCGCTGGGCGGCGCGCACCGGGATCCGCAAGCTGTGGTAAAGGCGTTGAGTGACGCTCTGTATGCTGCCTTGCAAGCACAAATTGGCCGCGATGGCGACGGTCTGAAGCGCGAGCGGCGCCAGAAGTTCTTGGACATGGGCCGCAATCTTGGCGTTGCTGCCTAAACGACCCCGCACCAAGACAAGTCGTGCAAGAAAAGAGCCCCGACAACAGGCGTTGCCGGGGTGAGTGCGCTTCGCTCAATGGACCGAAGTGGGGATCTGTGTCGCGCCAAGCTCGCGCCCTATTGGCAAGCGGTGCGGGCTTGAGGCTGTTGCGCCCGTGCACAATCAAGGGAGATGGATGGCGCTGCGCTCTAGAGGCGTAAATCGTCGTTGCAGTTGGCTTGATCGGCGATCCAAGCCCGCATTTTCTTCATGGCACGGGTCTCGAGTTGACGTACCCGCTCCTTGGAGACGCCGAACTGCTCTCCCAAGCTCTCTAGCGTTGTTCCGTCTTCACTGAGGCGGCGCTCTTTGATGATAATGCGCTCACGGTCGTCAAGGGATTCAAGCGCTTGATGGACCCAACGGGTGTGCTGGCTTTCGTCATGCAGCGTTTGCACCGTTTCTTCCGGGTTCGGGCGATCATCGGCCAATAGGTCGAGCCAGGAGGCTTCGCCCTCGTCGGCCATGCTGGCGTCCAGCGAATTATCGCGCCCCAGCAAACGGCCTTCCATATCCTCGACGTCGGACAAACGCACGCCGAGCTGGGCGGCGATCATCTCGCGCCCTGCTTGGCCGAAGGCTTGGCTGTCGTTTTCCTCGATCTGCGCCCGCAGGCGTCGGAGCTTGAAAAACAACGATTTTTGCGCGGCGGTGGTACCGGTTCGCACAATTGACCAATTGCGCAGCACGAAATCCTGCATCGCAGAACGCACCCACCAGGAAGCATAGGTGGCGAACCGCAAATCCCGGTCGGGCTCAAAGCGATTGGCCGCTTGCATCAGCCCGATCATGCCTTCTTGGATCAGATCACCCGTCGGCAAGCCGTAGTGACGAAATTTACTCGCAGTGGCGACAACCAGGCGGCTGTAGGCCTCGATCAGACTGTGTAGGCTAGCTTCGTCGGACTCCTCCCGCCATGCGCGGGTCAGCGTCTGCTCCTTGTCCTTGCTGAGCAAAGGCGCTGCCATGGATCGGCGAATGAAAGCCAGGTTTGCTTGCCGGGTCTGGGTGTCGTCGAAGTGTTCCACGAGAGTCCTCTTTGGGCTTGATGGAGAATGGATCAGGTCGGCGTCTTCAAAACAACGGATTGCGGCCTGTAAGGTCGGACCAGCGGCTCGCGTTTCGCTGATGGAACCAATTTGGTCATACCAATCTCACAAATCTAGTCCGACACAGGCAAAAAAGCTATTTTGGCGGGAAACTCACTGTTTCGTGAGAGGCCACAATGAGGAGGAGCGACCTGCAAGCCCTCAGCAACAGGCGCTTTTGTTGCTGGCAGCGGCCCCGCAACCCGCGCGGGCAAACCGGGCTCTGGGGGCTATGCAGACGGCGCTGGGGACCTGACGCAATTACGCAATGGACAGACGGGCCGCACGGGCGTAGCGCTGAAGGCTATTCCACCGGCGCGCCTGCGCTGATGCGCCGGCCAGCGCGGCTGCCGATGTTTCCGGCTGAAGATCCGCCGCGATTTCAAGAAAGACGACCCTGATATGACCGATCACCCCCAAACGGTCCCTAATAAAAACCGCCCGTCCATCAACGCCCCCCGTCCTCCAGCGGGCGACTACGCAACCGGAATGGCTTTCGCGCTGCTGAGCTATTTTCTGTTTTCGTCCAATGATGCGCTTGTTCGTCTGACCAGCCAGACCTTGGGCCCGCCGCTCATCATCATCGGTTCTTCTTTGGTGGCGCTGCCGCTGCTGATCTTGTTCTTTTGGCTGCGCGGTGAGCAAATCACCTGGTGGCCGCAGCGCCCCCGCCTGGTCATTTTGCGCACCCTGCTGGGCGGTGTCACGGCTCTGTTTGCTTTCAGCGCCTTCAAGCGCCTGCCATTGGCCGATGCCTATGTCTTCATTTTCACCATGCCGCTGTTCTTGACCGGTTTGTCGGTGCTGATCTTCAAAGAAAGCATCGGTTGGCGGCGTTGGAGCGCGGTTGCGGTTGGTTTTGTGGGCGTGATCGTGGCCTTTCAGCCCGGACATACGGCCTTGGATTGGGGGCATTTGTTTGCGCTCTGTGGCGCGATGACGGGCAGCTTGTCGTTGGTCCTCATGCGGATTGTCAGTCAGACAGAACGTCGTCCTTGCCTGGCGATTTGGCAGTTTCCCGGCACCCTGGTCGTCCCCTTGATCTTGCTGTTGATTGCCCCCGAAGAACTGACCCCCATGGCTGAGCCCAAGGTTTTGGGCTTGCTGTTTGCCTCGGGCGTTTTGGTGGCCAGCGTGCAGCTTAGTTTGATTATCACTCTGCGCAGCGTGCCGCCTTCGCAGGTCGCCCCGCTCCAGTATTCGCAAATTTTGTGGGGTGTTGTGTTCGGCTGGCTCTTGTTCGGCGACTGGCCGCAAGTCTCGGTTTGGTTTGGCCTGGTGCTGATCGTGGCATCTGGCGTCTACACCTGGCATCGCGAGCGGGTGCGCATTCGGCAAGTGGCCGCGCAGAACCCGCCCGCGCGCCTGTAGAGCGCGTTTCGCTGAATTGCCTTCACCGGGTGCGCTCACTCTATTTGATATTGCCGCAAATGCACCTTGCTTGTCTTTGGCACAATCCAGGGCGATTGCTCGGGCTATGCTCTAGTACCAAGCTGGGGCCGCGTTAACCGTGTTTGCGATGCCGGGATGTTGCGGGCCAAGACCCAGGATAGTTCAAGACCCAGGGTCGTTTTGGGTCCAGGGTCGTTTGGGGTCCAGGGTCGTTTGGGGTCCAATCCTACCGCTTCAGGTCGGGGAGGCCCAATTTGGGCACCAGCCAACGCGCCCCGAAGGCGTTGATGTGGCCTTGGTTGCGATACAACAGCATGCCGTCGGCCACCAGGCGGCAGAAATCGTCCGGGCAAAGCGCAGCGCTGGGCAGGCTGAGGCTCACGGTCTCAAGCGTCTTGGCGGCCCCCAAATAGTAGTCTTCGGTCTCCAGCAAGCGGGCGCTCTTTTCGCGACCGCAGGCGGTCTCTTTTGCGGGATCTTGAACAGCTGGCTTGATACAGCCCGCGCGCAAATTCATGCGAATCTGAATAGGGGCAATGATGTGTAGCTTTATCCCGCGCTCAGCGAGCCAGCCGGCGTAATCGGCCAAGGCCTGGCTGCGTTGATGGTCCGCGGCCAACTGGCCTTCAAAGTCGGGCAAAAATCGAAGGTGGGTCGCCAGAATTACAAGCTTCAGCTTAGGGTTCGCCTCGATCACCTGCACCAGCGCTTCATGATAGTCGGTGCAAACCTGAACCTTGCTGGGATCGCGGCTCGTCATGCCGGGCACTCCGGCGCAGGTCGAATTGGTGACCTGGCGTAGGCTGATATCTTGCTGCTCGGCCCAGAGCTTCAGGCCCGGCACGTACTGATCGGCAAACGAAGAGCCGACGATGATCGCATCAAAACCGTGCTGGGGGTCATAGGGGCGACCAACGGTGCAAAAGGCGTTGTCTTTGTCGGCGTTCTGCCAGGAATCGCAGCGTTGGCGATAGGGGTTCTCGCTGGCTTGCTGCTCATAGATCTTCCGATCCAGACCCGATAGGCGCCAGGGCATGCCGTCGAAGACCACCAGGGCCCGTCCGAGGCCAGCCACCACCAACAGAGCCGCAAGCCCCGCCGCGATCACGGCCAGCTGGCGGGTGATGGTTGTGGCGCCGCGCCACCGTCGAATGGGCTGTTCGACAAATCGCCACGAGAGGTAAGACGCCAAGAAGGTCAAGGCGAGCAACAGCGGCCAGATCCAAAGCGGCGGCTGTCCGCCGGTGGCGATGCGCGCGAACGAGAAGATCGGCCAGTGCCACAGGTAAAGCGAATAGGATAGCTGCCCTATCCAGACAACTCCGCGCCAACATAGGGCTTGGGTGAGCTTGGCCTGATAGCGCGCGCCAATCCCCAGCAAAGCGGTGGTTCCCAGCACCAGCGGCAAGCTGGCAAGGCCCGGCAATTGATAGTCCTCGGACAAAATGGCGAGGCTGGCCAAAACGGCGATTGCGGCCAGGCCCGCGCCGATCTCAACCCATAGGGGAGCAGCCTTGGGGCTATCGGGGCTATCTTGCTTGGGTAGACGAGCAAGTCCCAGTGCGAGCAGGGAGCCTGCGCCCAGCTCCCAAACGCGGGTTGAGAGGAAGAAGAAATGATTGCCCGGTTTGGCTTCGGGCAAAAACAGCAAGGCCGCCAGCGAGCCCAGCGAGGCGAAGGCGATCAGGCCCGCGGCGAGTGCGCGGCGCGGCTTTCCGGCGGGCAGTACGGCAAAGCTCAGGGCGATGACGAAGGGCCAAATGAAGTAAAACTGTTCTTCAACGGACAGGGACCAGAAGTGCAGCAGCGGATGTTCGCTTGCCGGGGCGGCAAAATAGTCCAGCGTGTCTGCGAAGAAGAGGTTGGCGTGAAACAGCGCCGCGGCAATCAAACTGGCCCCAAAGACCTTGGCGTCTTCCAGCGATAGAAAGACCAGCGATGCGACAAAGCAGGTCAGCATGACCAGGATCGAGGCGGGCAAAAGGCGGCGCACCCGGCGCTCCCAAAACCCGACGAGCGCTAAGGGTCCGCGGTCGGCCTGTTGCGCCAAAACGCCGGTAATCAAAAAGCCCGAGATGACAAAAAAGACATCCACCCCCAAATAGCCGCCTGGCAGCAAGACCGGCGAGAGGTGAAACATCAGCACCGGCAGGATGGCGAAGGCCCGCAGGCCGTCAATGAAGCGCAGATAGGTCACGGTTGAGGCTTTGGTGGGCTTAGCGGATTAGGGACAGCGGCCTCAAGACATAGCGAAAAAGTGCGCGTGTGCCAGCGAAAACCGGCGCTTTGCCCAATCCGGCGCTTCGACGGGCTGGTTTCCACACGCTAAGGCCCCTGAGCGACCCGGTATGACGCCCTGAGGCTTGGCAGCTCGGCCGCGGCTGGCTAGCCTTGTGGGCGCTCAAGCGTCCCGCGATCTTCATTTCTAGGAGCTCTGCATGCCTCATCCTCTCGTTTCGCCCGCCGATATCCAAGCCTATCAGCGCGATGGCGTGGTCCTGATCCGCGGCTTGTTCAAAGATCAAGTCGAACAGCTTCGTCAGGGTGTCGCGCGTAATATGGACGAGCCCGGACCATACGCGGCAGAAAACCTGAAACCGGGCGAAGGCGGGCGGTTTTTCGACGATTATTGCAATTGGCAGCGGATTCCAGAATTTCAGGACGCTATCCAGGCCTCTGCTGCCGCCGAAGTCGCCGCCGATCTGATGGGCTCCCGCCGGGTGCAGTTGTTCCACGATCATGTCTTGGTTAAAGAGCCTGGCACCTCCAAGCCAACGCCTTGGCACCAAGACGGACCATATTATTTCGTCGAGGGCCAACAGACCCTGTCGTATTGGGTGCCGCTGGACCCCGTGCGCGAGGCCTCCTTGCGCTGCGTGGCCGGTTCTCATCTTTGGGAAAAGCCGGTGCTGCCCACCCGCTGGCTGGCCGAGACAAGCTTTTATCCTAATGAAGATGACTATATGCCCGTCCCTGACCCGGACGCTGAGGGCATGAAGGTCTTGGAGTGGGACATGGAACCGGGCGATGCGGTGGCCTTCAATTTCATGGTTCTGCACGGCGCGCGTGGCAACGAGACCGGCAATCGCCGCCGGGCGTTCTCACTGCGGCTGGTGGGCGATGATGCCCGCTATGTTGAGCGGCCAGGGCGCACCTCGCCGCCATTTCCAGGTCATGATATGCAGCCAGGCCAACGTCTGCGCCAAGACTGGTTCCCGGTTGTTCTGGATCGCTAGTTGTCTTGGATCGCTAGCTGTCTTGGATCGCTAGCTGTCTTGGATCGCTAGCTGTCTTGGATCGCTAGCAGCGCTCAGGTTGGCTGATTGGCCTAGAATTGGCCGAGAATTAGCCCGTGACGCGGCAATTGCGCGCTGGTTGAACAGGGTTCGGCTTTTGACCCGTGATGATTGCTGGTCCACACTTCGCGGCTCTTGATCCATTGACAAAAAGCAGAGCCCCCATGAGCGCCGTATCCTACAGCCCAGGCATCCGTGAAAACCGGCGCGCCTTTTTGGAACAACTGCTGCAAGTCTTCTTTGTTGGCCTAACCATCGGTATGCAGCGCACGGTTCTGCCCGCCTTGGCGGAAAGCGAGTTCGGGCTGGCCCGTGGCTCCATGACCGCCTTGTTTGCTTTGGTGGTGTCCTTTGGCGTGGTCAAAGGCAGCATGAACTTTGTCTCGGGCCGTTTGTCCGAGCGCCTGGGCCGTCGGCGCGTCTTGCTGTGGGGCTGGCTGGTCGCGATACCGATTCCCTTCATGATGTATTGGGCGCCCTCCTGGGGCTGGCTGGTCGCAGCGAATGTGCTGTTGGGGATCAACCAAGGCTTCGCCTGGTCCATGACGGTCACCGCCAAGATGGACATTGTGCGCGCCGATCAACGTGGGCTGGCCACGGGCCTCAATGAGTTTGTGGGCTACGGCGGCGTGGCCTTGGCCGGACTGCTGACCGGCTATCTCGCCAGCCTCTATGATCCGCGCCTAAGCTTGCTGGTCTTTGGCCTTGTCGTGATCGCCGCGGCACTGATAGCAGGCTATTTCGCCTTCACAGAAACCTTGCCCTTTGCCAAGGCAGAGGCCGCAGGGCTGCAAGCCAAGGCCCAGCAAAACGCGGCTGGCGTCGGCCAGGAAGCGCGCTATGTGGCGGGTCCAGACAATCCGACGACCGCCCAGATCTTTGCGCTGGTGTCGTGGCGCAATCGAACCTTTCTGGCCTTGGCGCAGGCCGGATGTGTTGAAAAATTCGTCGATGCGCTGGTTTGGGCCCTGGTGCCGGTCTTCTTGGTCGCTAAGGGCGCCAGCCTCATTCAAATTGGTTGGGTGACCGGCATCTATGGGTTCGTTTGGGGAATCAGCCAGCTTTGGACCGGCCCCTTATCGGACCGGTTGGGCCGAAAAGCGCCGACCGTGGCTGGCTTTTTTCTCTGTGCCGCTGGGGTCTTGATCTTCCCCCTTCTGGGCGCAGTGTGGGCCTGGGGCCTGACCGCGGCGGTGATCGGCGTCGGCATGGCGCTGTTGTACCCGACCTTGATTGCGGCCATGGGCGATATTGCGCACCCTGCATGGCGCGGCTCGGCGCTGGGCGTCTACCGGTTTTGGCGCGATCTGGGTTATGCGATCGGAGCGCTGGCGATGGGCCTCATCGCTGATGCGACCGGCCTGCTGGAGGCGGGCTTCTGGCTCACCGGAGCGGCCATGCTGGTCTCTGGGGTCTGGCTGATCGTTGCGATGCAGGAGACCCATCCAAGGCGCTGATCTGGGCCGCTGATCTGGGCCGCGGGCCGCAGACAGCCACTCGGGCGCGGGGCCTGCCTTATCGCGAACCCGCGCTCAAGGGGTGGCAGTCGGTCACCAGGGCCTTGAGCCGCTGGTTCGAGACATGGGTATAGATTTCCGTCGTTGAAACGTCGGCATGTCCCAGCAAGGTCTGGACAATGCGCAGATCGGCGCCGTTGTGCAACAAGTGGGTTGCAAAGGCGTGGCGCAACACGTGCGGCGACACCAAGGCTGGCGGCAAGCCCGCGCGTTCGGCCAAAGCCTTGAGCAATTGGCCCATGCGTTGGCGGGTCAAATGGCCCTGCTGACCGCTGGATGGAAAGACATAGGGTTGAGCGGCCAAGCGCGGCGGCAAGAAAATCGCGCGCTTTTCAAGATAGGCGGCAAGCGCGGATTGTGCCGCCCGTCCAAGCGGTACCAGGCGTTGCTTATTGCCCTTACCGGTAACGATCAAGGCGCCTACGTTGCTTTGAATGGCCGACAGCGGCAAGCTGACCAGCTCCGATACACGCAGGCCGCTGGCATAGAGGATTTCAAGCAAGGCCCAGGTGCGGAGCGCTTCGCCTAGGGCCAGCGCCTGGTCACTGGCTCTGGCGGCTTCGACGTCTTTTTGGGCTTGATCCAAAAGCGCGTTGACTTGCTCCGGGCTCAAGATTTTGGGCAGGGCGCGCGGGGCCGTCGCCACCTTCAAGGCGTCTGCGGGGTTGTCACTGCGCAGACCTTCATCGCTTAGGAAGGCGAAGTACTGCTTGAGCGCTGAACGCTTGCGGGCAATCGAGGACTTGGCGAATCCCTGATCTGTCAGACCGCGCAAGTAGTCCCTTAGGGCGCTTGCATCCGCCTGGTCCAGGGCACAGGGCAGGGCCTCGGCGGCTTGTTCCAGGTCACGGCGGTAGGCCTCCAGCGTATTGTCGGCGGCATTGCGCTCGACCAAGAGGCTCTCAAAGAAAAGGGCTAAAGACATGCGCCCTTTGTGCCCGGTGATCTTGGGGTGATCTTGGCTTGATTGTGCTGGGAATGTGAGGCCTTGCAGCGCGCTGGTATCGGGTTTGGCCGCAAGATGGTGCCCCCTAGTTCTGCGCGGGCAGCTCGGGTGCTGGCATGTCGATGCCTTCAAAAATGATCGGCGGCAAAGAGCGCTCGACCCGATAGCGCGGACGTGGGATATCCCAGGTCATGAACATGAGGGTTGCGAACAATAGGATCAACGTAAAGACGACCAGAGGCGCTACCCAGGCATGATGCTGGCGAGGTCGGCGCATAGACGTGACATCCTCTTCTCGTTGCATTTGGCGAGGCCAGAAAAGGCATCGCGGTGGTTTCGCCGAATTCAGCGGGCCATGGTAACGGCAGTAATTCTTTACAGGCGCATGCCTATGCCGATATGTCAGGCACAAAGCAAGTCCAAAGCCGTCGATCCAGCCGATGATTGGCAAGTTGGGACAAGTACCGACAGATGACCCAGCTTGGGTGCCAGGGTCGGTGCTCCTGAAGGGCTAGCGTAGGAATAAGGAAAGGCTATGACGCCGGAGCTCAAAAAAAGAGCCAAAAACTTCCGTGCCAAGCACGCTCCCCTGGCCAAAAGCCTCGTTTTGGTCGGCCATATGGGCTGTGGCAAATCCACCGTTGGCCGTCGTTTGGCGCAGGTCTTGGATATGCCATTTGTTGATGCCGACCAGGCCATTGAAGAGTCCGCAGGCCAGAGCATCGCAGATATTTTCGCAACCCACGGGGAGCCCTATTTTCGCGATGGCGAGCGGCGGGTCATCAAGCGCTTGCTTGAAGGTGAGCCGATTGTCTTGGCCACCGGCGGCGGTGCCATGATGAACGAGCAAACCCAGGCCAACATGCGCGACGCCGCGGTCTCGATCTGGCTCAAGCCAACATTGGAGCAACTCCTGGCGCGTACCGCAGGGCGGACCCATCGGCCGCTTCTAAACAGCGGCGATCCGAAAAGGGTCTTTCGACGCCTGTTTAAGACCCGCGATCCGGTCTATAAGACCGCCGATATTATTGTGCGCTCTGGCAAAGAGGGGCCCGATGTGGCGGCTGCCATCGCGCTCAAGCGCTTGTCAGCCTTTTTGGATGCCCAAAAGGCGGCGCAGGAGCCCAACGCAACCCAAGAAGCGGCCAAGGATGCGAGCCGCCAAGAACAGGAGAGCCCGTCGTGAAGACCTTGACCGTCGGCCTGGGCGCGCGCGCCTATGAGATCCATATCGGCTCGGGCTTGCTGGCGCGGCTCAGCGACTATTTGCAGCCTTTCTTGAAGCGCCAGCGCGTGCTTGTGGTCAGCGATACCACGGTCTCGGGACTCTATCGCGCGAGCGTCGAAAAATCGCTGTGCGCGGCAGGCCTTGAGGTAGGCTGGGTTGAAGTCCCTGCGGGGGAGGCCAGCAAGTCTTACGCCTGTTTTGCCCAGGTCTGCGATCAAGCGCTGGCTTTCGGCATGGAGCGCTCTGACGTGATCGTGGCGCTCGGTGGCGGCGTGGTCGGCGATCTGGCGGGCTATGTAGCCGCAAGCTTGCTGCGCGGTCTGGATTTTGTTCAGGTTCCGACCAGCTTGCTCGCGCAGGTCGATTCCTCGGTCGGCGGCAAGACCGGCATCAACTCCCCGCACGGCAAGAATTTGATCGGCGCTTTTCACCAGCCCAAGGCGGTCGTCATCGACATTGATTTGCTGAACACGCTCAGCGATCGTGAGCTGCGTGCTGGCTTTGCCGAGGTCATCAAGTATGGCCTGATCGACCAGCCCGATTTCTATGATTGGCTGGAGGCCAATTTTGGACGCGTGCTAGATCGTGACCCAGAGGCGCTGACGCAAGCGATCTATCGATCTTGCCAAGCCAAGGCAGAAACCGTGGCCGCCGATGAAACGGAAAAGGGTCGTCGGGCTCTGTTGAACCTGGGCCACACCTTTGCCCATGCGTTGGAAGCTGAAGCTGGTTACGACGGGCGCCTGTTGCACGGCGAAGCGGTGGCAATCGGCATGGTCATGGCCCACGATTTGTCGGCGCGGCTTGGTCTGATCTCTGACCAGGATGTGGCGCGGGTGCAAGGCTTTATCGCCAAAACCGGCCTGCCAACAAGCCCCGCCTTTCCAAGCAATTCTGCGCCCAGCGTGCCGCGCATGATCTTGCATATGCGTAAAGACAAGAAGGCCAGTGCCGGGCAAATGACCTTTATATTGAGCCGCGCGCTGGGTCAGGCCTTTCAATCGCGCGACGTTCCCCTAGATACGCTGACCCAGACCCTAATTGCCGCTGGCTGCCCTAGTGACTAGGCTGTTGCATCAAAAGCCAAACAAACCCTTGCTACGAACGGACCCGCCATGCTGACCTTGATCTTGCTCTGCCTCGTTGTTGCCGTTCTGATCGCTTTGTCGGCTTTCTTTTCCGGCTCCGAAACGGCCCTGACGGGCGCATCCAAGGCGCGCTTGCATCAGTTGGAACGCCAAGGCGAACCGGCAGCCAAGCGGGCCAACGCGCTGTTGCAAGACCCCGAAGCCTTGATTGGGGCGATCTTGTTGGCCAACAACCTGGTCAATATCTTGGCCTCGGCCTTGGCAACTTCGCTGTTCATCGCCCTGGTCGGCGAGGCAGGTGTTCTGTTGGCCACCCTGATTATGACGCTTTTGGTGGTGATCTTCGCGGAGGTTTTGCCCAAGACCTACGCCATTCGCCATGCTGACAAGGTGGCGCTGCGGGTGGCGGGCTTTGTCGTCTGGCTTATTGTCGTGACCCGCCCGGTTGTGCGCGCCATCCAAGCGGTGGTGCAGTTTGCTTTGTGGGCGATTGGCGATCGCCCCGATCCAGACGCGCGCCGCGATGAAGCCGAAGAAGAATTGCGCGGCGCCATTGAGCTGCACACCGATGCTGAGGACGAAGAGGCGCGAGAGGCGCGCGACATGCTGCGCTCGATCTTGGATCTATCGGACGTGGCGGTCGAAGAAGTCATGACCCACCGCCGCAACGTGGCCATGATCGATATCGACCAGAGCCCGCAGGATATCGTGACCCAGGTGGTCGAAAGCCCCTATACGCGCCTGCCTTTGTTCTCAAGCGATCCTGACAACATCGTGGGTATCTTGCACGCCAAGGAGTTGTTGCGGGCTTTGCGCGCCCAGCAAGGCGATGCGGAGAGGCTGGATATCAGAGCCCTGGCGGCAGAGCCTTGGTTCATCCCGTCCAGTACCTCGCTAACCGACCAGCTGCAAAACTTCCGCCGCAAGCGCGCTCACTTTGCGGTGGTGGTGGATGAATACGGCGGCCTAGAGGGCATCATTACGCTGGAGGACATCCTAGAAGAAATCGTCGGCGATATCGACGATGAGACCGATGTGATCAAGGCGGCGGGCGTGACCGAGGTCGGCGACGGATCTTATGTCGTCGAAGGCAGTGTGACGATCCGCGATCTCAATCGCCAGTTCGATTGGAACCTGCCGGATGACGACGCTAGCACGGTCGCGGGGCTGGTGCTGTACGAAGCGCGGCTGATCCCCGAGGTTGGCCAGGTGTTTAATTTCCACGGCTTTACCTTCAAGGTACTGGAGCGCCAACGCCTGCAAATCACATCTTTGCAAATCTGGCCCGATCAGATTTTGGAGCGCTCACCGGCCTCACCGCCCGAGCTGCTGTAAGCATCGGTGTGGCGCAGGCTAGAGCGTCGGGCCCTGGCCTTGCAAAAGCCCTTCGGCTCTAGCTGACTGATTTCTAACGCAAGTCCATGCTCATTCGTATTGCCACTCGTTCGCGGCTTGCTCTAATCTAGTCAAAAAACCGCGATAGTGCATCGGCCACGCGCTCAAAATCGTCGGCTTCCTCGGCGGCGAGTTGGCTGCAAGACGGTAGGCAGATACCGCGATCGAAATAGGTCTCGCAGACCGCGCGATTGGTGTCGGGCTCTCGCCAGCGCGCCACAAAGCGGGCCTCTTTAAACAAGGGCTGCAAATGCATGGGCTTCCAGACCGGCCGCGCTTCTATATTGTCTTGTTCCAAAGCCAAGCGCAGCGCCTCGGGCTCATGGCGGTCCAAAAAGGCCACGCTTAGCCAGTGGGTTTCGCGACTGTCGGGTTGATCGGGCAGGAAATGAACAGGGGCGCCAGCCAGCAAGCCCTTGTAGGCCTCGTAGAGCTGGCGGCGTTGGTCTACGCGCTGCTCCAAGACCTGCATTTGTCCTGAGCCAATGGCCGCACAGACCCCCGATAAGCGGTAGTTATAGCCCAACGTTGTGTGCTGATAATAGGGGGCAGGGTCGCGAGCCTGGGTTGCCAAAAAGCGCGCCCTGGCGACCAATTCACCGTCATCGCTGAGCAGCGCGCCACCGCCCGATGTGGTGATGATCTTATTACCGTTGAACGACAGAGCCGCCATCAGCGCGCCCTTGCCCGCGTGGCGGCCCTTATAGAGCGTGCCCAAGGCTTCGGCGCTGTCGGTCACCAGGGGCACGCCATAGCTGCTGGTTACGTCCAATAGGGCGTCCAAATCGCAAGACTGACCGTAAAGATCGGTGGCTATGACCAATTTGGGCAAGCGCTGGCCGCGTTTGGCTGCTGACAGTTCAGCCTCCAGCAGCTCCGGGTCCAGGCCCCAAGTCTCTGGCGCGCAGTCGAAAAAGACCGGGTTTGCCCCGCGCATCACCAGGCCCGAGACGCCACCCATAAAGGTCAGGCTGGGTCCCCAAACTTCGTCTCCCGCTTCGACCCCGGCCAAGATGCAGGCCAGGTGCAAGGCTGCACTGCCCGAGGACAGAGCGGCAGCGTGCGCAATCCCGGTGTAGGCTTCAAGCTCGCGTTCGAAGCGATCCACCGCTGGACCGACGGGCGCGACCATGTTGGCATCAAATACCGCATCCACAAGGCCGCGCTCAGCCCCGCCCATGTGGGGCTTGGAAAGAAAGACCCGCCGCGCTTGGCTGGGTTCAGGATGGGTGTTTGGTTGGTTCAAAACAGCACCTTTGCAGTAGGGGCGGGATCTGCGGCCCGCCGATCGTGTGGCTCATGGAGCCTGCCTGCCGATTATTCCACCCAGGCTTCAAAGGCCTCAATCGCCGCCAGACCAGCGGGGCTTTCCCACCAGAGGCGATCGAATACCAAGCTCTGTGCCGCCTTGGGTACGTTGGGAAGCTGCGGAGTCCCCGCGTAGGCCTGAACGCGCGTCGGCAGATAGGCCAACTGTTCGGCAAATCTAGCGCCAGCGGCTGGCGAAATGGCGTTACGCAAAAAGGCGTAGGCGGCCTCTCGGTTTGGACTTTCTGCGCGAATGGCCCAAAAGTCGAGACCATAGACGATCGGCGCGCGCGCCAGGGCCAACACCGGTGCTTGCTCGCGCTTGGCGGTAGCCCGATGCAAGGCGGCGGTATAACCGAAGGCGAAATCCACCTCGCCCGAAATAATGGCCGCCTCCAAGTCCTTACTGGCATGATACCAACGCAGATCGGCTTTCAGCGGCTGCAGCATGTCTAGCGCCTTTTGCGGTCCACCAGGGGCCGTAAGCGCCGCATAGACCTGATCGGCTGGTACGCCTTGGGCCAGCATCAACATTTCTAACAAACCATCTGGGCGGCGGTAGAGCCCGCGGGTGCCGGTCATCAAGTCCGGGTCCAAGAAACCCTCCACCGAGACAGCGGGGCCTGACGCCGTACCGTCCAAGGTCGGGGCATAGAAACTCCAGCTCCAAGCCTGCGAGGCCAAACCGCAGCGGTGCAGGGCGCCAGCGATCAGCTCGCCGGCTCTAAGGCCAACTTGCTTGGCATCCAACGGCGATACCAAGCCTAGCGCGCAAGCTTCTTCCAGCTCGCCAAGCTCCAGATCGACCAGGTCCCAATCAGCCTGGACCCGTTCTAAGCTCTCCAAATTGCCCTTGAACTTTACCAGGCGCAGGCTGTCTTGTGGTCGCTCGAAGGGGTCGATCAGAGCTGTTTGCTGCGCCTCAGCATAGCGCCCGCCCCATGAAACCAAAACCAAGTTGCGCTCAGGGGCTTCGATCTGCACTAAGGTCGCATTGGCGTCGGGCGAGGCTGCGTCACTTGTCGCCTCAGAGGTAGCTTCAGGGGCGGCCTCAGCGCTGGCATCCGCGCCCGCCTCTTGCGCAACGGCGGTCAGAGCGGACAGGCTCCACAGCAGGAAACCGATCAAAAAGCGAGAAAAAACAGGCACATAGACGGGCATGGATCATAATCCCTTTGGGTGGATCGCGACGATTGCCAGGAGCAACAAACAAAACCGGGATCGGCAACAGGCGCCAGTCCCGGCTCTATGGCTATTCGCATTTTGCGGCAATTGCATCCCTTTTCTTGAACGCGCGGGGGCACTACAAAGGATGCAAAGCCCTCGCGCTTCGGCGCCAACCGATAAGAGCCCCCCATGCCTCAGACTATTTTCACCGCTGCCCGTCCGCTCAAGCTTGGCACCCGAGGCTCGCCCTTGGCGCTGGCGCAGGCCCAGGAGGTCAAAGCCCGGTTGGCCGATGCCTTCCCGGATTTGGCACACGCCGGGCACATCGAAATCGTCGTTCTTTCGACCCAAGGCGATCAGATCCAAGACCGCCCTTTGAACGAGATTGGCGGCAAGGGCCTTTTCACCAAGGAGCTGGAGCTGGCGCTTCTGGATGGTCGCGCAGATATCGCGGTGCACTCGCTCAAAGATGTGGGGGTCGCCATGCCCGAGGGGCTGGAGCTGGCGGCCTATCTGCCGCGCGAGGATGTGCGCGACGTCTTGATTACGCGCGACGGCGGCGGCCTGGATAGCCTGCCTGAAGGCGCAGTATTGGGGACAGCCAGTTTGCGGCGCCAAGCGTTGGTCAAAGCGCTGCGCCCCGACCTTAAGGTGTCCCTGTTCCGCGGCTCGGTTCAAACCCGGTTACAAAAGCTGGCGGAAGGCAAGGCCGACGCCACCTTGTTGGCATTGGCGGGGCTCAAGCGCCTGGGGCTGGATAGCCAAGTTGCGCACGTGGTGATGGAGCCGCACAGCTTTTTGCCCGCCATGGCGCAAGGGGCTATTGCGCTGCAAATCAGGAGCGATGACAAGGCCTGCGCCGCCGCCGCGGCAGCCCTTAATGATGCAGCGACGGCCATTCAGGTGCGCGCGGAGCGGGCTTGTTTGGCCGAATTGGACGGCAACTGTCGGACCCCCATGGCGGGTTGGGCGCGCCCTACCGGCAAGCCTGGGTGGCTCAAGCTGACCGCTTTTGCCGGTGATCCTGAGGGGGGGCAAGCCTTTTGGGCAGAACACGACGGCGAAATGAACAGCGAGGATGCACCCGAAGCCTTGGGTCGGGCGGTCGGCATGGAGCTGCGCGGCAAAGCAGGTCCGGCATTTTTTGCCGCTCTCAGCCAGCATCCGGGCACATGGCGCAGCTAGGCCCCTATCGCCAGGGCAGGCGTTTGCCGTGACCTCTGCGCAGCCAGCCCAATCGCCGCCGATGCAGACGCGGCTGACCCTCTATTTTGTGCGGGCCCAGTTCGCCCTGACGCGCCCGAATACCTTGGGGCCGACCGAGGGGGGCGACGCCGATCGCCTGCAAGGCTTGGATGTCCCCAGCAGCCGACTGGGCCGGGCGGTAATCGCAGCGGCCCAGCGCTATGAGCCGCGCGCTCTAAGGGCCTGCCACCTGCCGTTGTCGCAACTGGTGGTGCAGCGCGAAGCGGGCGTGTTGCTAGACGAGGCCTTTGCGGCAAAGGCCAACGATCCACGACCAGGCCCAACGCAACCAGCCTATTTGTTTACCAGCGCAAATGCGGTGCGCGCCCTTGAGGACTTGGGGCGGCTAGATCAGCTCGATCGCACCGCCGCGCTCTTTTGCGTGGGCTCGCGCGCTTTAGCGGCGCTGCGCGCGCATGGCTTTGACGGCCCAACGACACAAGCGCCAACCGCGGCGGCATTGGAAAACGCGATAATTGAGGGGCCCTTGCGCACTTTAGGCTGTGGCGCGCCGGGCGATGAGGGGCGCGCGCCGGACATTGGCCGGGTTCACTATTTTTGCGCGACCAAGGTCTCTCATGCCTTCCAGGCTCTGGACTCCCATCTGCAGGCACGCTGTGGCAGGGGGCTAGAAAAGCACCCCCTTTATGCGGCCGAGGCGCTACCCGACAGCGATAAACGCCTGGTCGCAGCGCTGGAACAGATCAAGGCTGCGCCGGAACAGGCGCTTATGCTGGTGTATTCGCGCGCACTTGCGCGACGCTTGGGAGGGTGGCTCCAGAGCGCAGCACAGAAGGAAGCAAAGAGGGAAGCACACACGGTACCAGCGTCAAAGCCTCTGTCAGATTGGCGCGCTCGCTTGCCTGTGCTTTGCCTCTCGCCTGCAATTGCAGTAGAGCTAGAGGCCTGGGACTTGCGCAGGATAAGCGTGGCTCAGACCCCCGATGAAGAAGGCCTAGCCGCCGCGCTGTGTGCCCTTGTGCCTGGCTTGGCCTTGACCCTCGATCCGGCCTAACAGCCAAGGCCCAAAGCCTTTGGGGACGGTTGAATCTTGTTCTGTGCGTCATGCCTTAGGAGAAGGCCTCTATGTCCGATCTGCCGTCCGAAACGCCCCAGATTCCCGCCTCGAGCACGAAGGCCAACAGCATGCGATCAACCAGCCCAACACCGGCAGCAAGCGCCAGCAGACCGGCCCGCATCCTGCTTGGGCTGGTTTATGCGATACTGCTGATGGTCTTTGTCGGCCTTGTATCGGCATTGGTAGCGTTGGGCATCTTTGAGATTGGCGGCATGGCTGGGCTCAAGGCGCTTGGTCAGGGCGGGGTCCAACCGGCCTCCATTAGCCAGCGACTCCGCGAAAACCGCCAGCAGCTGAACGCCTTGCAAGCCACGGTCACGCAGGCAACGAGCCAGCAAAGCAACCAAGGTGCTCTGCAGGCGGCTGACCTTAAGGCCTTGACCAGTGAACTGGCGCGTTTGGATCAGAAAATCACCAGCCAAGAAGACGGGCTCGCGCTGCGATTTGAGGCCATTCAGCCCAAACTGGACCAGAGCCGCGCCCAAGGCGAACAGGCGCTAGCCGCCGCCAACGAGGCTCTGTCCCAGACCCGCGAGCTGGCAGGGCTGGTCGATCCTGAGGGAGCCTTGTCCGGCGAATTGCAAGCCACAATCGCCCGCTTGGAAGGCCGCCTAGACCAGATGGCCGAACAAATTAGCCAGGCGCAAGCCGCGGCCACCGCGGTTCAAGCCGACCGCAGCGCTCAAGACTTGGCGGCGCAACGTCTGACCGATCGCGTTGATGGTCTGGCCGCTGACATCAAAGGCCAGCTGACGGTTCTGTCCGCCCTTGAAGATCAGCTCGCAGGCTTGGCGCAAGCACAAGATCAATTGACCGACAGCGCCCAGGATTTGAGGCAAAATCTGGAGGGCCAGCTGGCTGAATTGAGCGCCGCCATTGATCCAGCCTACCGCGAAAACCGCGATGACGGCTTGCGTCTGTTGGCTCTATCGCGCCTGCGGGCCGCGCTTGAGCAGACCCATGGCTTTGCCGGCGAATTGGCAGCTTTGCAGGGCCTAGCAGGTGACAAGCCCAAGCTGGCCCAGATCTTGGACCCGCTATCGGAGCTGGCCGGTCGTTCGACCCCCAGTCGTGAGGAGTTGTCGGCGCAAACCGATGCCTTGTGGCGCGATTTGTCCGCGCTGGCGCGCAGTGATGCATCGGCCAATCAAGGGGTCTTCGGTTCTGTCCTCGGCAAAATGCAGGGCCTGGTGACGGTCGAGCCGGTGGACGCGCGCGGGCAGGAGAGCTTGGCCGGGTGGTTGGCGGATGCCCACGCTGCCTTGGCGAGCGATGAGGCGGGCCGCGCTGACTATGCGCTGGCCTGGGACAAGCTCGGTCGGATTCCCGGCGAATTGGCCAGTCGATCGCAGCTCTATCAGACCTGGTTCGCCGCCCTTGAACAGCGCCGGGCGCGCGACGAAGCTGCCTGGGCCCTAGAGGCTTGGACCTTGGAAGAAAAGCTGTCTCAGCCCTAGGATTTCCAGCTCTTTGCAACCACCTTTGACACCGACAGCCCCAAATTCGATCTTTCCGCCCCGACCGCCGACAGGAACCGCATCCATGCTTCGCTTGATCTTCTTTTTGATCCAACTGGCCCTTGTGGTGGCCGCGGCGCTCTGGCTGACTGCGAACACGCAAGACATGTCCCTTGTTGTCATGGGCACTCGTATCACAATGAATGCGGGCCTGGCGGCGCTCATGCTGTTGATCGTGGTCTGGATCCTGTTTCAGGTGTTTCGCTTGGTCAAAGCCTTCGTTGATTTGCCGGCCAACCAGCGCAAACAACGCGAAGAAAACAAGCACCGGCGCGGTCTGGACGCTATTTCCAAAGGGCTATCTGCCTTGGCTGCGGGTGATGCAAAAGAGGCCAGCAAGCAATCGAAAGTGGCCCAAAAATACCTGGCCAAATCCCCGCTCACCCATCTTATCAGCGCTCAAACCGCATTGTTGGAGGGCGACAGCGATAAGGCCGACCAGAACTTCATTGCCATGTTGGAAGATCAGCAAGCGGCCTTTATGGGGCTGCGCGGGTTGATTACTCAGGCCATGAAGCGCGGGGATCGCGCAGAGACCGTGGCCCTGTTGTACGAAGCGCTCAAGCTGCGACCTAAGACCTTTTGGGTGGTCGATACCCTGTTCCGTCTGGAGGCCGCGCAAGGACACTGGAACGAGACCCTGGCCATCATAGAGCAAGGCCGCAGCAATCGGGTCTTGGACAAGAAGCAGGCCCAGCGCTTTATTGCCGTGGTGCAAGCCCAGAACGCGCGCGAGCAATTGATAGCTGGCAATGAAAAAGCAGCGAGGACAGCGGCCCAGCGTGCGGTCCAATTGGCCCCCGATTTCGCTCCCGGTCAGTTGGTCTTGGCCGATCTGTTGCGCCAGAGCGACGGGCCCGAAGCCGCTGCCAAGGCGCTTCAGCGCGCTTGGAAACAACAACCCCACCCGCTCTACACCTTTGCCTATTTGCAAGCGCTGGGTGCCGAAGGGCCGCGCGCTATTTTGGACGCCGTAACGGCCCTGCACGATCTGCGGTCAGACCATGCTCTTTCAAAGCTGGAGTTGGGGCGTTCGCAATTGGCTGCGGGCGAGCTTGAGGCCGCGCGGGGCAGCCTGACACCGCTGGAAAACCGCGCGCCGAGCCACCGCCTGTTTCGGGCTCTGGCCAGTCTTGCGGAAGCCGAAGGCGGCTCACTGGAGGCTATCAACGCACTGCAAGCCAAAGCCTCGCTGTATCCACGAGACGATGCTTGGAGCTGTAGCGCCTGCCAAGATGAGCACCAGGCATGGCATGCCGTTTGCCCGACCTGCGAGTCCTTCGATACCTTGGTCTGGGGCAGCGATCTGGCCGACCGGGAAAACCGGCCAGCTCTGGAACAGCGGCTTGCGGGCAGCGTGGCGCTGCTGGAAGCGGGCGGCTAGGCAAAACGCAGAAGTCAGCAGGAAACAAAGGATAGGGCGGGCGGTGCAGGCGCGCTGCCTGCCTGGTTCATGCAGACCCGGATCATGCAGGTCAGGGTCATGCCTGCTTGGCCTTTTGCGCGCTTTTGACACGCGCCGATCCTGGATCTTGCCGCACGGGCCCAGCATCTGCCTCTTTGCCGCGCGAACGACTTGGGCTAGGGTTGGCCCGGTCAGGTCGACCGGCAGGTGTCCCTTTGCGCCTGGCCCGCCCAATACTGTCCTTCAACACCCGTCGTATTCCAGCTTCAAGAGACCCGCATGAGCATTCTTGCAGACAGCCTTTCGCGCATTCAGCCTTCGCCTACCATTGCCGTCACCAACAAAGCCCGTGAATTGCGCGCGGCGGGAAAAGATGTGATCGGACTGGGGGCTGGCGAGCCCGATTTTGATACCCCTGAGCACATCAAAGCGGCGGCCATCGAGGCCATCAAGGCCGGTCAGACCAAATATACCGCTGTCGATGGCACACCCGAGCTCAAGCAAGCCATCGTTGCCAAGTTCAAGCGCGATAACGGCCTTAGCTATGAGCCCGCCAATATCACCGTCGGCACCGGCGGCAAGCAGGTGCTCTACAACGCCCTGGTCGCAACCTTGAACCCGGGCGACGAGGTGCTGATTCCTTCGCCCTACTGGGTCTCGTATCCCGATATGACCCTGCTGGCAGGCGGTGAACCCAAGATCGTTGAGACCCGCGAAGATCAGGGTTTCAAGCTGAGCGCCGCAGCTCTGGAGGCAGCGATCACGCCCAAGACCAAGTGGCTGATTTTGAATTCGCCCTCTAACCCGACGGGCTCGGGCTACACCGCCGACGATTTGCGGGCCCTGGCTGAAGTGTTGCGCCGCCATCCGCAGGTCTTGATCATGACCGACGATATGTACGAGCACCTGGTCTATAGCGATTTCAAATTCGCGACGATTGGCGAAGTGGCCCCGGATCTGATGGACCGAATTTTGACCTGCAACGGGGTGTCAAAGGCCTACTCCATGACCGGTTGGCGGATCGGCTTCGCCGGTGGCCCGGTGGCGCTCATCAAGGCCATGAGCAAGATTCAATCGCAGTCCACCTCTAACCCTTGTTCGATTTCGCAAGCCGCGGCCACCGCTGCCCTGAACGGCGACCATAGTTTCCTGGACGAATTTCGGGCCGCCTTCGATGCGCGCCGCCGCTTTGTCGTAGAGCGCCTGAACGCTTGCCAAGGCCTCAGCTGTTTGACCCCGGACGGTGCCTTTTATGTCTATCCTTCGTGCCAAGGTGTGATGGGGCGCAAGACCCCGGGCGGCAAGGTGTTGGAGAGTGACAACGATTTCGTAGCCTACCTATTGGAAGATGCCCTTGTGGCTTGCGTGCAAGGCACGGCCTTTGGCCTAGCCCCCTATTTCCGCATCTCCTACGCCACCAGCATGGCGAACCTGGAAAAGGCTATGGATCGCATCGAAAAAGCCTGCGCGGCGCTCAGCTAGCCCGTGTCGAAGGCAAGCGAGAAACCGACTGCGGACCTTCGTTCGGGGGCTGCCCCTGGCGTACGGCTAGCGGCGCTAGACCAGGCGGATCAGGCGCAGGCCTGGCGCGTTGGCGCGCGCCGTTTGGCTTACGAAAGTCCGTTTCTGGGCATCGAAGAAGTCCAGTTTGAGCGCCCCGATGGTTACCAGGGCTGCTATTATTGCTTGGATGTGCCGGGCCATGGGGCCATGGTCGCGGCTTGCCATGGCGGCAAAATCCTGTTGGTTCGCGAGTACCGCTTGCCGTTGGATCGCGTGGTTTGGGGGCTCCCCGGCGGGCGCTCTGAAAGCGGCGATGCGGCTGAGGCCACCGCCAAGCGCGAGCTGGAAGAAGAAACCGGGCTGGTCATCGACGGCCCCTTGCGGGCGCTCACACAGTTGGTGCCCAGCGCGGCGGTGACCAATCACACGATCCATTTGTTTGCCGCGCGGGTGAGAGACCCCGAGGCGCTCCAACGCCAGGAAAGCGAGATCGCCAGCCTGCATTGGTTGAGCGTGGCAGAGGTTGAGAGCCTGCTCAGAACCGACGGCGTATTGGACGCGCCCAGTCAAGCGGGCTTGTTGCAGCTGTTGTTGTTCCATCGCGATTGGCTTTTCGGCCAGGGCTAAGCCAGGGTTTTTAGGCCAGGGTCTTTAGCCTAGGGCCGAGGTTAGAGCCGCGAAAGGGCGCACAACGGCGGTGCGCACCTAGGCTGAATGGAAAACGCGGTCCATTTTTTGCCGGTCATAGTCAAGCAGCCATGCCTTGAAGGTATCGTAGACGGGTTGAAGCACTTGCGCATCCATGGCGACTATATCCAGCCCTCGATCATCGTAGGCGTGTAAAATGATCGCGTTGTCGAAATCGACCAGCCAGGTTTTGGAACCAATGGCTGCCGGACGGATGCCCAGGTCGCTTGCGAGCGCCAGCCACAGCAATTCTTCCATTTTTTGGTCTCTTGTTCCGGCGGGCGCGCCGATCTGGTTGACGTACCAATAGGCCACCACCGGATCGAAGGGATCCTCTTCGTCCTCAGTTTCTTTGAAGGATGGCTCTTCAGGGTTCAGCGTCGGCAGAACCGCCCGGAGGTCCTGGAGGTCTGATTTAGGTCCCTGGTCATTGCCCCAACTGGCGCTCACCGCATAGAGGCTCTGGCTGTTACGAAACGCAAACCTTGCCAAGGCGCGGGCGCGTTGATGGGCCTGCAAAAAGCGCCCTATGGGCGGGTCCAGCTCGCGATCCCCGCCTAGCTCAAAGCGCAGCGCGACGTCGAAGGCATAAAACAGTGCGCGGGGCGGCGCGCAAACGCCAAAGCAGTTTTGAAGCCGTTCTTGCCAGGGCTCTAGCACCACTAGCGGCCGATGTAGTTCAGCAAAATCGTTATCAGCTCGCGCATGCGGGCGTCCTGGCGATGCTCAACTTCGACGGTGTAGTAAGCAGCCGTTGGATAGGTCAGTTTGACGTAATTGGAGAAGGAACAATCGTTCTTGGCACGGTTAACTTCTTCATAGATCACGTGCACGCCTTGGCGGTGCATTGCGCTGGTAAAATGCAGGGCTGGGCCATTGTCATCAAACCGCTGGGTCCCGGCGGTCATCATCAGGTTGTCTTCGTCGTCGGCCAGTTGGCTACCGCGTTTGGCGGGGTGGCCTTGCAAGATGCTGGAGCGGCGCAGCACCGAGATCGTGCCCTGACCGCCGTTGCCGGAATAGCCGTTATCATTTGAATGCAGCGACAGATAGGGGCGGGGCGCCATGCGGAAATAGTCGTCAATCAGGCGGGTCAGGCGTGGGTGCGGCGCTCGGAGCTTGGAACAAGTCGCCGCGGTGCGGGTGTCGGTGGCAAAGATGCGGTTGGCGTCTTGGCCCTGGAAAATCCGCTGGTCGCCGGTCTCGAAAGTAATTAGAAAGCCGCCAAATTGGCGCACAGCCCAAAGGCCGCCGTTCTGGGCCGCATCCTCGTTGTCGTGGGGAGCCAGCCAAGCAGGCCCCGCGACATTTTCATAGTTTTCGATCACCTGCACCAGCCAGCGCCGCCCGGCCTCGTCAACCGTCACAACCGAATAGCATAGCGGCGCGCCCGCGAAGATTGCTAGGTTGCCGCGAATATCGCGATCGCTTGAGCTTGCAGGGTCACGGCAAGGCTGGCCGGTGACTTGTGAAGCGCGCTGCAAGTGATTGCCAGCGGCTGGTTCTGTCGCTGTAGGCGCTGGCGGGCCGCCGGGGGCTTGTAGACTAGGTTTGCTGCCCGGCAGGGGTGTTTGCAGCGGATCAGGCAAGCCCGTCGCCGTATTCGCCTCAGGGGAAGTGGTGCTGGATGGCTGCAAGGCTTGGCTCGTGGCGGCTGGCGGGCTCGGCGTGGAGGGGAGCGCCGCGCCGCCGGCTGCCATAGTCAGCGGCAGCGGCTTAATACCCAGGGGCTTGGTCTCTTCAATCAGGCAGGAGATGGTGGCCCGATCCAGCGCCTCACTGGGGTCAGGGGCGTTGCAGTGCACGGCTTTGAAGTTGGCCAGGGCGCGCCGCGACATAGGCCCGAAGTCGCCGTCAACGCCCAAATCATAGCCGCGCTGGCTCAGCATGAATTGTAGCGCGCAAGCGATTTCTGGATCGCTGTCTTGCAGGCGCTGATCCAGCACGCTCGCCTCTATCGTCATAAATTGGAGCGCTACCCGGTCATTGTCGTTGACAATTTCTTGGCATACCGCAGCGACGCGCGCGCCCGTTTGGGCGTTAGAAGCCACGGGCGCTAGACCGGCAAGCAAGCAGGCAAGCAAGCAGGAAACAAGCCCCAAGCCTGCCGCGGTGTCCCGAAGGTTTCGAACGATTGCTTGCGGGGGTGCAGCGAGGGCAAGCTTGGCCATGAATTCAGGGCTCCTATACGATTATCAAGGACCAACCATAGACGACCAGTCCGCCAGCGTCGCCAAGGCGCACATCTCGTATAGGCGTGGAAAGGCTAGGCATCGACCCGCAAAGGCCCCGTCAAGTGCGCCCAGGCTTGGCCGCTTCATGAGCGGCGCGCTGGTCTGGCCGCCTCTTGCTAAGGCTAATCTTCGCGTCGAATTTCAAACACCTGTCCAGGGTAAATCAAATTTGGGTCTGAAATTTGGTCGTTATTGTTCTCATAAATCAAGGTGTACTTGGCGCCTTTGCCAAATGCTCGCGAGGCGATCTTCCAAAGATTATCGTTGCGCTTGATGGTCAGATCCACCTTGCCTTCTGTATCCCAGGAGGTCTCTTCGCGCACAAACGGCAGCTCCAGGCGTGCAACCACCTGGCCGTCAGGGTCCACCATGTCGGTGCGAATGGTGTGACCGCCAGGGGGGCATTGGAAATTCTTGGGCGCGAAGCTCCAGCGCTGGTCGCGGCGCACCCGCGGCTGACCGATGAGCTCGTTGTTCAGGTAAATGTTGATGCGGTGCGCGGGCTGGGCTTGACCATTGAACACCAGGTTGCCGAAGGAATCGTAGTCCAAGCGCTCTAGATACAGCTGGCCGTCGCGCTTTTCACCTGCGAGCTGCGCGCTGTGCAGGCGGAATTGCGTGTCTCCAGCGCTCTGCGACACGGCCAACAATTTGACCTGGTTGCTCGCTGCCTTGGTCTGCGCTGATTCGGGCTGCTGGGTCGCAGGCTGCGGCGTTGCAGGCTGCGGCGTTGCAGGTTGGGCGGTCTCAGCTTTGGCAACCAATTGCGCTGCAACGGCTTGTACCGCCGCCGTCTGCTCTTCGGTCAAGCTTGTGCTGCCGGAAGGCTGGCTTGCGGTTTGCTCCGCCAGGGCGTGCTCCGACGGGGCTTGCTCCGACGGGGCTTGCTCCGCCAGGGCTTGCTCCGCCAGGGCTTGCTCCGACAGGGCTTGCTCGTCAGCCGGAGCCTGCTCAGCGGCACCCTCGGGCGCGGTGGTCTCGGCCATTGTCGTCTCGGCCTTTATCGTTTCGGGCGCTGTCGTTTTAGGCGCTGTCGTTTCAGGCGCTGTCACGGCGGCGATTTCTGCTTGCGGCTCGCTTGCTGGCTGTTGAGGCGCGGGCGCTTGCGGGACCTCGACGAACAAGGCGGCCACCGCCAGATAGGGTTGCTCAAAGCCGCCGGTCGCCGGATCGCGAACAGCCAGGGCGAAGGTGAGGGAGCCGCTGGGCAACGGGTCCTCAGTAATGTAGATCCACTGACCCGATTCCGTGACATTGAGGTCTTCGACCAACTCGCCGTTCAGCAAAAGGCTGGTGGCGAGGCGATTGCTGGAGCCCGCCAGAACGGCCTTGCCGTCGGCATCCAGGCGAATGACATCAAAGCTGCCTTGGGATCGGGGCAATTGAGCCTTGGCTTCTGCTTGGGTGTCGGCTTTGGCAAGTTCGGTGCCCGCTAGGCCGCTCGTGTTGTTGGGATCGCTGGCCTTGTTGCCCTGGCTAGCCGCGCTTTGAGCGCTGCTTTGTGGGGCTGCCGTCGCGTCGGTCTGGGACGCAAGACCAGCATCGCCGAATTTAGCTTGGGTCTCTTCTTGGCCGATCTGGAAGGAGTCCAACAAATTGCCCAGGCCTTCGAGGGTATCCAGGCCGGTGTCCTGATTGCCGGTGTCCTGATTGCCGGTATTCGTATTGCTTGTATCCGTATTGCCAGTATCCGTATTGCCAGTATCCGTATTGCTGGTATCTGGTGCTGGGGCTTCAGAAGGCGTTGCGGGTGCCTCAACGGCGGTTGCGTTTTCAACCTTGGCAAACTCGGCAGCCATCGCGGTAGGCTCAGCGGTCTCGGTTGTTGTTGCTTCTAGTGTTGTAGTTTCTGGTGTTGCGGCCTCGACTGCCACTTGGGCAGGGGCTTCTTGCGGCGCTGCGTGAGCAACGGCTTCCTCGCCTTGCGCTTGACCCGTGGATTCCTGGTCGGCGGCTACAGAGGTGCTAGGGACTTCATCCGCTACGGCTTCATCCGTCGGAGTTTCAACGGGGGCTGGCTCTTGCGCGGCTTCTTCGACCAGCTCAGAAGCGCTTGGCGTCTCTACCGTCGGGCTCGCGGCGGCTAGGCTTGTCTCGCCTTCTGGTGCCGGCGCTTCAGTGACGGGCGCAACCGTGGCGGTTGCAACCGTGGCGGGTGCCTCGGCGATGGGCGCCTCAGAGATTGGAGCCGCAGAGATTGGATCCGCAGAGATTGGATCCGGGGTCGCGTTATCGCTGTGGCTCGCGTCCATAGAGGCCGCTGCGCTTTCTTCGGCGGGTGCTTGCTGTTCGGCCATCTGCTGTTCGACCATCTGCTGTTCTGGGGCGTGCTGCTCAGCTGTCTGTTGTTCTGGGGCCTTGGCCTCCTGAACAGGCGTCGCTTCTGCAGCGGCGCTGTTTTCTTCTTCCGTTTGGGCTGCGCTGCCTTCGCCATCGCTGGCTGTTGCTTCTGCAATTGGCGCCGTTGTATCGGCCACCTCAGGTGTCGCGCCTGTAGCGGTATCAGCGCCAGCCTCGGGCGAGGTCTCCGCCAAGGTCTCGACCATGGTTTCGGCTTCGGGCGTTTCGACGGTGGGTTCAGCGGGGCTTGCTACAGCGTCGGCGGTGTCCCCACCATCAGGGGCTACGTCCGCCTCAACAGCAGCTGTTTCGCTTCCGGCTTGCTCCAAAGCGGTCACGGCCGGGGCGCCATCGGGGTCCGCGCTTGGATCTTGGCTCAATAGCCACCAAGTGCCCCCGCCCGCTGCGAACAGCAAAAACAAGATCAATATCGCAATTTTGCCCGGCATCGTTGCTTTCCAACCCGCAATTTGTAAGCTTGAGCGCGTCCGATCTTATTTCCCTGGCCTTTGTACGAGCTCTTGTTCTAGAGCCTAGGTGCGCTGATCTGCGCGAGCCTTCGTTTCCAAGGTCTGGCCACTCGCCGCTTAACGACTAAATTCATCCCTACTTGCGAAACCGCCAAGCAGACACAGGTCCAGCTGCCGGAATCGCACCTAGCTAAGAGTAATGACCAAAGATGTCAAAACAATCACCGGTGATTCCCGCGCTCAAACCCGCGTCTATAGCGCCCAAAGGTGACCTTGAGGGCTACACCATCTGCGTTTATGGCGGTGCGTCACAGCGTGTTGACATGGAGCATCGCGCTCTGGCGGCGGAAGTGGGCACAAGGATTGGCGAGGCCGGCGCAAACTTGGTGTTCGGCGGCGGCAAGGTGGGCTTGATGGGCGCTTCCAGCTTGGCCGCGCAGCAAGCGGGCTCTGAAGTGACCGGCGTTATCACCCGCTTCTTGTTAGACATGGAGGCCGCCAACCGCGAGCTGAGCGAACTCATCGTGGTCGAGACCATGCACCAGCGTAAAAACATTATGATGGAGCGCGCCGACGCCTTCGTCATCCTGCCGGGCGGCTTTGGGACCCTGGAGGAAGTCATGGAAGTGGTGACTCTTAAGCAGTTGGGACAGCTCGACAAGCCAATTGTTTTTGCTGATTTTTCTGGGTTTTGGCAGCCTTTGATCGCCTTATTCGACCACTTCGAGCAGCAAAACTATCTGCATAACCGTTTCGAAGACCTTTATAGTCTTGCCGCAACGCCCGAGGCCATTTTGGACCAGCTTGCTAGCGCTTTGGCGGCAAAGAAAGCTAGCAAGGCCGAAGCCGCCAGCCTCTAGTCAGGGACTTGCCCTCAAGCCGGGTCGTGCCTTTCGTGGGGACGGTTGGCGCGGCATTGGCGTTGGTGTTGGAGGTTCCTCAGCAGGCGCGCTTCGCCGACAAAAGCCGGACTTGGGCCTTGAAGAGCCGCAGAAATGGCCCAGAAAAGCGGTCAAAACCGGTTTTTACATGGGGCGACTTGTCATAGAGGCGCGGCGCTTCCGGCCTTGCACGGCGGGGCTGCTGCGCTTAATGTCGCGCCTGGCTACCCCGGCGCCCAAACGGCGGCCTGGCGATGAAATTTGCGCCCCAAAGGCGCGATTAATCCGGTCCCAACCGAAACAAGAAAGAGAATCCAACCTATGTCCAAGATTAAGGTGCAAAACCCGGTCGTCGAGCTCGACGGCGATGAAATGACCCGCATCATCTGGGAATTCATCAAGGAGCGTTTGATCCTTCCCTATCTGGACATCGACCTGAAGTACTATGACCTGTCGGTGGAAAAACGCGACGAGACCGATGACCAGATCACCATCGACGCCGCCAACGCCATCAAGAAGTACCGCGTCGGCGTCAAGTGCGCGACCATTACCCCCGATGAAGCGCGGGTCGAAGAATTCGGCCTCAAGCAAATGTGGAAGTCGCCCAACGGCACTATCCGTAACATTCTGGGCGGCACCGTTTTCCGCCAGCCCATCATTATGAACAACGTGCCGCGCCTGGTGCCGGGCTGGACCAAGCCGATTGTTATCGGCCGTCACGCTTTTGGCGACCAGTACCGCGCGACCGATTTCTTGGTGCCTGGCGCGGGCAAACTGACCATGAAGTGGGAAGCGTCAAATGGATCTGACAGCATCGAGCGCGAGGTCTTCGACTTCCCCGACAGCGGTATCACGGTGGCCATGTACAACCTGGATGAATCGATCCGCGGTTTTGCGCGCGCGTCGCTAAACTATGGCCTGAACCTGGGCTGGCCGGTCTATTTGTCGACCAAGAACACCATCATGAAGGCCTACGACGGCCGCTTTAAAGATATCTTCCAAGAGATCTTTGAGACCGAATTCAAAGAACAGTTCGAAGCCAAAGGCATTTCCTACGAACACCGTCTGATCGATGACATGGTGGCCGCAGCGCTGAAGTGGTCCGGCGGCTTCGTCTGGGCATGTAAGAACTACGACGGTGACGTGCAGTCGGATACCGTGGCGCAGGGCTTCGGCTCGCTGGGTCTCATGACCTCTGTGTTGATGACCCCCGACGGACAGACCGTCGAGGCTGAAGCAGCCCACGGCACCGTGACCCGTCACTACCGTCTGCACCAACAGGGCAAAGAGACCTCGACCAACCCCATTGCATCAATCTTCGCCTGGACGCGCGGCCTAGATTATCGCGGTCAATTCGACGGCACGCCCGAGGTATCTCGCTTTGCCAAGACCCTGGAGAAGGTCTGTATTCAAACCGTCGAGAGCGGCTTCATGACCAAAGACTTGGCGCTGTTGGTTTCGCCCGAGCAGGGCTGGATGACCA